>NZ_JBKFTO010000022.1:0-113191 GCF_050432925.1 Pseudomonas sp. 18175
CAGGCTTGAATCCGTGGGTAACCCGGCAGGACGCCGGGTTAGCCGTCCTGGGCCAAGGATGGCCCATGACGGCGGCCCACGGATTCAAGCCGGAGTGAGGGCATGTCGAGCCTAGGCGAGGCACCGAGTGGTGGGGCAAGAGCCCTTTTGGTTACTTTTGGCTGGGCCGGCATTCCGGGCTCTTTTCCAAAAGTGACCCGCCGTAAGGGCGGAACCCATATTAGCCATCACCCAAATAACGGATATGTACCCCGCCAAAACCCCTCCAGCGCCTAACATATAGCCTTCGCGAGCAAGCCCGCTCCCACAGTTTGAACCGGTTTACACCTGGTAAAACCCGCACGACGACCAGATCGCCACAGCTACAAGCTTATGCCCCAATCACAGTGTTTCAACCCCTTTACAGCTCACTGACACACCCAACCCCCCTCCCACATTTGCAATCTATGAGCATTCCATCAAAACCCGTTGATTAATGAGGGCTTCTGCTCAGCTATACTCCCCTCCATTTGAATGGCCCTCCGAGGAATTACTGTGAAGAACTGGACCCTGCGCCAACGGATCTTGGCAAGTTTTGCGGTCATTATCGCCATCATGCTGTTAATGGTTGTGGTCTCTTATTCACGGTTGCTGAAGATCGAAACCAGCGAAGTCGCGGTACGCGATGACGCGGTGCCGGGGGTTTACCTCAGTTCCATGATCCGCAGTGCGTGGGTCGACAGCTACCTGCAAACCCTGGAATTGCTGGGCCTGCGCGAAGACAAGAAGCTGAGCGACGCCGACAAGGCTGAATTCAAGTCCTTCGAGGTGCGCATCCTGCAGCAGATGGACAACTACGAAAAAACCATCGCCGGCAACGAAGACCGTTCCGAGTTCGACAAATTCGAAGCCCTGCACCAGGCCTACAACAAGAGTCTGTCCACGGTGCTCGACAGCCTGCAACGCGGCGACCTGGCCGCCGCACGCAAAGAGTTCGACACCCAGCTGACGCCGACCTGGACCGCAGGCCGCATGAAGCTCAACGACATCATCACCGAAAACAAGAATGTCGCCGATCGTGCCACCAACGCCATCGATGACGCTGTATCCGCCGCAAAAATCAGCATGTTCCTGTCCTTGGGTGTGGCGATCCTAGCCGCTGGCCTGTGCGGCCTGTTGTTGATGCGCGCGATCATGTCGCCGATGCAGCGCATCGTTGAAATCCTCGAAACCATGCGTGACGGCGACCTGAGCAAGCGCCTGAACCTGGAGCGCAAAGACGAATTCAACGCGGTGGAAACCGGCTTCAATGACATGATGACCGAGCTGACGGCTTTGGTGTCCCAGGCCCAGCGCTCGTCGGTGCAGGTGACCACTTCGGTCACCGAGATTGCTGCCACCTCCAAGCAGCAACAAGCCACCGCAACCGAAACCGCCGCGACCACCACCGAAATCGGCGCCACTTCCCGCGAAATCGCTGCCACGTCCAAGGACTTGGTCCGCACCATGACCGAAGTGTCCACCGCCGCCGACCAGGCCTCCGTGGCCGCCGGTTCCGGCCAGCAAGGCCTGGCGCGCATGGAAGAAACCATGCACTCGGTGATGGGCGCTGCGGACCTGGTGAACGCCAAGCTTGCGATCCTCAATGAGAAGGCCGGCAACATCAACCAAGTGGTGGTAACCATCGTCAAGGTCGCCGACCAGACCAACCTGTTGTCGCTCAACGCCGCCATCGAGGCCGAAAAGGCCGGTGAATACGGGCGCGGCTTTGCGGTGGTCGCCACCGAAGTACGACGCCTGGCCGACCAGACCGCCGTGGCCACCTACGACATCGAACAGATGGTGCGCGAGATTCAGTCGGCGGTGTCTGCCGGCGTAATGGGCATGGACAAGTTCTCCGAAGAAGTGCGCCGGGGCATGTTCGAAGTGCAGCAAGTGGGCGAGCAGTTGTCGCAGATCATCCACCAGGTACAGGCGCTGGCGCCGCGGGTGTTGATGGTCAATGAAGGCATGCAGGCCCAGGCCACCGGGGCCGAGCAGATCAACCATGCGCTGGTGCAGCTGGGTGATGCCAGCAGCCAGACCGTGGAGTCGCTGCGCCAGGCCAGTTTTGCCATCGATGAACTGAGCCAGGTTGCGGTGGGTCTGCGCAGCGGCGTGTCGCGTTTCAAAGTCTGATGAGCGACCTCGCGGCTAAACGCGGCGCCGTCCCGGCAGCGAAAAAAGCGTTGTTCCTGGTGTTCCACATCGGCAGCGAACGCTACGCCCTCAAGGCCACCGAAGTGGCCGAGGTGCTGCCGCGCCTGCCTTTGAAACCCATCGCCCATGCGCCCGTGTGGGTGGCGGGCATCTTTGCCCATCGCGGGGCACTGGTGCCGGTGATCGACCTGAGCGCCTTGACCTTCGGCACCCCGGCCCAGGCCCGTACCAGCACACGCTTGGTGCTGGTCAATTACCGGCCCGAACCGTGGGTTGAGGCACGCTGGCTGGGGCTGATCCTCGAACAAGCCACCGATACCCTGCGTTGCGACCCGTCCGAATTCCAGCCCTACGGCCTGGATAACCGTCAGGCGCCCTACCTGGGGCCGGTGCGCGAAGATGCGCTGGGCCTGATGCAGTGGATCGGCGTGAACGACCTGCTCACCGATGACGTGCGCGCCCTGTTGTTTGCAGCCGAGCTAAGCGTATGAGCAACGACCCGCGTTTCTTTGCTTTCCTCAAAGAGCGCATCGGCCTGGATGTGGCCTCGGTAGGCGAGGCCATTATCGAGCGCGCCGTGCGCCAGCGTATCCAGGCGACCCATGGGCAGACGCCGGGCGAATACTGGCAGTTGCTGCAAAGCTCCCACGATGAGCAGCAAGCGCTGATCGAAGCGGTGATCGTTCCCGAGACCTGGTTTTTCCGTTACCCCGAATCCTTCGCGACCCTGGCCCGGCTGGCCAAGGCGCGGCTAAGCGAAATCAAGCAGATGCGCGCGCTGCGCATCCTCAGCCTGCCGTGTTCTACCGGCGAAGAGCCGTATTCGATTGCCATGGCTCTACTGGATGCGGGCCTGGCGCCGCACCAGTTCAAGGTGCTGGGCCTGGATGTCAGCCCGCTGTCGGTGGAGCGTGCGCGGCGTGGGGTGTACGGCAAGAACTCATTTCGTGGCGGTGATATTGCCTTTCGTGATCGGCACTTTACCGAGTCCGCCGACGGCTTCCATGTCGTCGATCACGTGCGCGAACAGGTGCGCCTGCAAGTCGGCAACCTGCTCGACCCGGCGTTGCTGGCCAATGAGCCGAGCTACGATTTCGTGTTTTGCCGCAACCTGCTGATCTACTTCGACCAGCCGACCCAGAAGCAAGTGTTCGATGTGCTCAAGGGCCTGACCCACGTCGATGGCGTGTTGTTTATCGGCCCGGCCGAAGGCAGCCTGCTGGGCCGGCATGGCATGCGCTCGATTGGCGTGCCGCAGTCCTTTGCCTTTAGCCGCCAGGGCGCGCCGGACCGGCCGGAACCGGTGTTTGTGCCGGTGCCTGCGCCGCCGACTCCGCGCACGGCCGCCACGCTGCCGACCAAGCCGCGCCCGTTCAGCACGGTCAGCGCCCAAGTGGTGCCGATCAAGGCGCCGCCGTCCGATGCGAGCGCCTTGCTCAGCCGCATCGCGACCTTGGCCAACGAAGGCAAAAGTGCCGAGGCCCGTGCCGCCTGTGAACAGTATTTGAACAACCACCCGCCGGCCGCCCAAGTGTTCTACTGGTTGGGGCTGCTTAGCGATGTGGACGGCAGTGCCCTGCAAGCCCAGGGGTTTTACCGCAAAGCCTTGTACCTGGAACCGCAGCACCCGCAGGCCTTGATGCACCTGGCCGCGTTGCTTGAGTCCCAGGGCGACAGTGCGGGGGCGCGCCGCTTGCAGGCACGCGCCGCGCGTAGCGAGCGAGCTGACAGTGAGTCCAAACGATGAGTAGCACCGAGGCGCTCGACACCGCCGGCCTGGACCTGACCCTGGCCGATACCCAAGCCATCGACGACTGCTGGAACCGCATCGGCATTCATGGCGACAAATCGTGCCCGTTGCTGGTGGACCATATCCACTGTCGCAACTGCTCGGTGTATTCCGCCGCCGCCACGCGCCTGTTGGACCGTTACGCCTTGCAGCAGGACGACCATCGGCCCCAAGCCGCCGCCGAGCGTGGCGAAGAGGTGGTGACCCGTTCGCTGCTGATGTTCCGCCTGGGTGAAGAATGGCTAGGCATCGCCACCCGCTGCCTGGTGGAAGTGGCTCCGTTGCAACCGATTCATTCGCTGCCGCACCAACGCTCCCGTGCCTTGCTGGGCGTGGCCAATGTGCGCGGCGCGCTGGTGGCGTGCCTGTCGCTGGTGGAACTGCTGGGCCTGGACGCCACCCATAATGGCGCCAGCGGCGGGCGGATCATGCCGCGCATGCTGATCATCGCCGCCCAGGATGGCCCGGTGGTGGTGCCGGTGGATGAAGTCGACGGCATCCATGCCATCGATGAGCGCACCTTGAAGGCCGCGTCGGCCTCCGGCACCCAGGCCAGTGCGCGCTACACCCAAGGCGTGTTGCAGTGGAAAGGCCGCAGCCTGCGTTGGCTGGACGAGGCGCAATTGTTGTCTGCCGTGACCCGGAGCCTCACATGACCCCCGACCAGATGCGCGATGCCTCGCTGCTGGAACTGTTCAGCCTGGAAGCCGATGCGCAAACCCAGGTACTGAGCGCGGGCCTGCTGGCCCTGGAACGCAACCCGACCCAGGCCGACCAGCTCGAAGCCTGCATGCGCGCCGCCCACTCCCTCAAGGGTGCGGCGCGGATTGTCGGGGTGGACGCCGGGGTCAGTGTGTCCCATGTGATGGAAGACTGCCTGGTGAGTGCCCAGGAAAGCCGCCTGTATCTGCAACCCGAACATATCGATGCGCTGCTGCAAGGCACCGACCTGCTGATGCGCATCGCCACCCCCGGCAACACCGTTGGCCCGGCGGATATCGAAGCCTATGTGGCGTTGATGGAGCGTTTGCTCGATCCGTCCCAGGCGCCGGTGGTTAGCGTTGCGCCGGCCGTTGCGCCGGAGCCGGCCCCGGTGGTCGAGGAGCTGCCACCGGAGCCCGAGCCTGCGCCGCCGGTCATCGCCGAGCCGCCGCGCCAGAACAAACGCATGACCGAAGGCGGCGAGCGCGTGCTGCGGGTGACTGCCGAGCGCTTGAATAGCCTGTTGGACCTGTCCAGCAAGTCTCTGGTGGAAACCCAGCGGCTCAAACCTTACCTGGCCAGCCTGCAACGCTTGAAGCGCATGCAAAGCCAGAGCGCACGCGCCCTCGACACCCTGGACGGCCAACTCAAGACCCTGGATCTGAACCTCGAAGCCCAGGAAGCCCTAGCCGACACACGCCGCCTGCTCAGCGAAGCCCAGGCCCTGCTGGCGGAAAAAACCGCCGAGCTGGACGAATTCGGCTGGCAGGCCGGGCAGCGCGCCCAAGTGCTCTACGACACCGCGTTGGCCTGCCGCATGCGCCCGTTTGCCGATGTGCTGGCCGGGCAGGTACGTATGGTGCGTGACCTTGGCCGCAGCCTGGGCAAACAGGTGCGCCTGGAGATTGAGGGCGAAAAGACCCAGGTTGACCGCGACGTACTGGAAAAGCTCGAAGCACCGCTCACCCACCTGTTGCGCAATGCCGTCGACCACGGCATCGAAATGCCCGAGCAACGCATGCTCGCCGGCAAGCCTGCCGAAGGCTTGATCCGCCTGCGCGCCTCCCACCAGGCCGGTTTGCTGGTGCTGGAATTGAGTGATGACGGCAATGGCGTCGACCTGGAGCGCCTGCGCGGCACCATCGTTGATCGGCACCTGTCGCCGCTGGAAACGGCGTTGCGCCTGAGTGAAGAAGAACTGCTGACGTTCCTGTTCTTGCCGGGTTTCAGCCTGCGGGACAAGGTCACCGAAGTGTCCGGGCGCGGCGTCGGCCTGGATGCGGTGCAGCACATGGTGCGCCAACTGCGTGGTGCGGTAGTGTTGGAGCAGACGGCGGGGCAGGGCAGCCAATTCCATCTGGAAGTGCCATTGACCCTGTCGGTGGTGCGCAGCCTGGTGGTGGAGGTCGGCGAAGAAGCCTATGCCTTCCCGCTGGCCCATATCGAACGCATGTGCGACCTGGCGCCGGACGACATCGTGCAACTGGAAGGCCGTCAGCACTTCTGGCACGAAGGCCGGCACGTCGGCCTGGTGGCCGCCAGCCAGTTGTTGCAGCGCCCGCCGGGGCAGAATAACGACGAAACCTTGAAGGTGGTGGTGATCCGCGAGCGCGATGCGGTCTACGGGATTGCCGTGGAACGCTTTATCGGCGAGCGCACCCTGGTGGTGCTGCCGCTGGATGATCGCTTGGGCAAGGTCCAGGATATCTCCGCCGGCGCCCTGCTGGACGACGGCTCGGTGGTGCTGATCGTTGATGTGGAAGACATGCTGCGTTCGGTGGACAAACTGCTCAACACCGGCCGCCTTGAACGCATCGCCCGACGCAGCCAGCAGGCCAGCGAAGCGCCACGTAAACGCGTACTTGTGGTCGATGACTCACTCACGGTGCGTGAGCTGCAACGCAAATTGCTGCTTAATCGCGGTTATGAAGTGGCGGTGGCGGTCGATGGCATGGACGGTTGGAATGCGTTGCGCTCCGAAGACTTCGACCTGTTGATCACAGATATTGATATGCCTCGCATGGACGGTATTGAATTGGTCACACTTTTGCGTCGTGATAGTCGCCTGCAATCGTTGCCGGTGATGGTGGTGTCCTACAAAGACCGTGAAGAAGACCGACGTCGTGGACTGGACGCCGGCGCCGACTATTATCTAGCCAAAGCCAGTTTCCACGATGACGCCCTGTTGGATGCCGTGGTGGAGCTGATCGGAGGCGCGCGGGCATGAGGATTGCGATCGTCAATGATATGCCCCTGGCCGTGGAGGCCTTGCGCCGTGCCTTGAGTTTCGAGCCGGCGCATCAAGTTGTCTGGGTCGCGAGCAATGGCCTGGAAGCGGTACAGCGCTGCGCCGAACTGACCCCGGACCTGATCCTGATGGACCTGATCATGCCGGTGATGGATGGCGTGGAGGCCACGCGCCAGATCATGGCCGAGACGCCGTGCGCCATCGTCATCGTGACCGTTGACCGTCAAGCCAACGTCAGTCGCGTGTTCGAAGCCATGGGCCATGGCGCACTGGACGTGGTGGACACCCCGCCTCTGGGCGTGGGTAACCCCAAGGATGCGGCGGCGCCGCTGTTGCGCAAGATCCTTAATATTGGCTGGCTGATTGGCCAGCGTGGCAGCCGCATACGCGCCGAAACAACGCCCCAGCGCGTCACCGGCAAGCGCGAAAGCCTGGTGGCCATCGGTTCCTCCGCCGGTGGCCCGGCGGCCCTGGAAATCCTGCTCAAAGGCCTGCCCCGGGACTTTCCCGCTGCCATCGTGCTGGTGCAGCATGTGGACCAGGTGTTCGCCGCCGGCATGGCTGAATGGCTGAGCAGCGCCTCGGGCCTGCCGGTACGCTTGGCCCGTGAAGGTGAGCCACCGCAAAGCGGCGTGGTGCTGCTGGCCGGCACCAACCACCATATTCGGTTACTGAAAAATGGCACCCTGGCCTACACCGCAGAGCCGGTGAACGAGATCTACCGGCCTTCGATCGACGTGTTTTTCGAAAGCGTGGCCAGCCACTGGAATGGCGATGCCGTCGGCGTATTGCTGACCGGCATGGGCCGCGACGGCGCCCAGGGCCTCAAGTTGTTGCGTGAACAAGGTTATTTGACCATCGCCCAGGATCAGCAGAGCTCGGCGGTGTATGGCATGCCCAAAGCGGCGGCGGCGATTGATGCTGCTGTTGAAATTCGCCCACTGGATAGAATTGCGCCCCGACTGTTGGAGGTCTTTGCAAAATGATTGCTTGCTCCCGCAGTGCTGGCTTGCTGGTAGTAATTCAGGTGACTGCACATGAATGATTTACAGATCGACGACATCAAGACCGACGAAAACGCCGCCATGGTGTTGCTGGTCGACGACCAGGCCATGATTGGCGAAGCCGTAAGGCGTGGTCTGGCCCATGAAGAAAACATCGACTTCCACTTCTGTGCCGACCCGCACCAGGCGATTGCCCAGGCGATCCGCATCAAGCCCACGGTGATCCTGCAAGACCTGGTGATGCCCGGCCTCGACGGCCTGACCCTGGTGCGCGAATACCGCAACCACCCGGCCACCCAGAACATCCCGATCATCGTGCTCTCCACCAAGGAAGACCCGCTGATCAAAAGCGCGGCGTTCTCGGCCGGGGCCAACGATTATCTGGTGAAGCTGCCGGACAACATCGAACTGGTGGCGCGCATCCGCTATCACTCGCGTTCCTACATGACGCTGCTGCAACGTGATGCGGCCTACCGCGCGCTGCGGGTCAGCCAGCAACAACTGCTGGACACCAACCTGGTGCTGCAACGGCTGATGAACTCCGATGGCCTCACTGGGCTGTCCAACCGCCGCCACTTCGACGAATACCTGGAACTGGAATGGCGCCGTGCCATGCGTGACCAGACCCAGCTGTCGTTGCTGATGATCGACGTGGACTTCTTCAAGACTTACAACGACAGCTTCGGCCACGTCGAAGGCGACGAAGCCCTGCGCAAAGTTGCTACCACCATCCGCGAAGCCAGCAGCCGCCCTTCGGATCTGCCGGCGCGCTACGGCGGCGAAGAGTTTGCGCTGGTGCTGCCCAACACCTCGCCGGGTGGTGCACGCCTGGTGGCCGAGAAGCTGCGCATGGCGGTTGCTGCACTGAAAATCCCGCATATCGCCCCGGCGGAAGGGGCGAGCCTGACCGTCAGCATCGGTTTGTCGACCATGACGCCGCAGCAGGGCACGGATTGTCGGCAACTGATATTGGCGGCGGATAAGGGGTTGTATACGGCCAAGCATAATGGGCGGAATCAGGTGGGGATTGAGATTGAGTGAGCTGAATCCGACGCTGGTTAAATATGGGAGGGGGCTTGGCCCTCCCACGAAGTAAAATCACTCAGTTTTGAAGCCAGATTTGCCGTTGGCCGATCGCCAGTTTTCTACCCGCTGTGTAATGGCCTCAACGGTGCTTTCTGCGTCGGAGGCGTAGTAGATAAGGTCTGTCCCGTCTGGATGCTCAGTTACACGCTCAAAGTGTTCCAGCAGTTCATCAATCCGGTCATCTTTTTCAGAAGAATTCTCTCGAAAAAGTTCTGTAATAAATGCCATAAATTCGGGTTTTGTATATTCCGAAAAAAACGCTTGAGTTCCATTATTTGTCTCCCTTTGCATACGGCCCAAAATGTCGAGCCGCAGCAATGCGGAAAAAGCTGTCGTCAACGGGTGGTGGATGACAGTGCGAATGCTTATAAGGCTTGCTGATTAGTCAGCTTTGAAGCCGGGTTTACCATTTGAAGCTCTCCACTCTTTAATTTCTTTTACAATAGCTTCAGGTCCGATTTTTCCTGGTGCTGGATAAAATATCAGGTCAGAACCCTCAGGGTGTTCAGTTAAGGATTTGAACGCTAAAATTGCGTCGGTGTGTTCTTCCTCTGTGCTGTATTCGTCATTGTAGATTTTTATAACAAGCTTAAGGAACTCACTTTCTGTCATGTCACTTATTAGTGTGTTCATTCTTTTGGTTCCTTATGGGTGTTGATGTGGTTTTTTGGGGTTAGTATTGCGATATTGTCGATGCCGTATACCTCGCCATTGGCAGAAATATACGTTTTATGATGCAGCTCAAGTCTTATTCTTCTACCTCGCTGATCACTCTCTTTCGCTATGGGCGCGCGTCCATTTTTCATTGTCGCTAACGCGCTATGGTCGAAATACTGTGCCAATTCAGGGTCATGGGCAACTGCCTTCCAGAACGTTTCTCTAAAAGATTTAAAGTTTTTAAACTGTTTTCCTCGCAACTGATCAGCAATTTGAGACGGAATGGGGGCACCTTCACCCTCGTACGCATTTGCAAGCCAGTTACGTGTCACCGGTTGGCCCATCCCGGTAGCAACCCCTGGTTCCTCTCTCCTATCCTTGAACATTACATAAATAGGCGGCAATCCGGAACTTGCGGGAAACACCGTTATGAAATCGTCAAAGCTGGCTTCGCCGACTTCCGGAAACGAATCAATTCTGCCCAACACCGGAGTAACCGACGCCCCAACGTAGACAGGCAGCTCAGGCTGTTCAACAGGCAGTGATGTCGAACTGTCTGCCGGATCAACGATGGGTGTCCAGGTCAACGTCCTGGCTGGGACGTCATTGGTCGTTACGGTGTAAACCTTTTGGACAAGGTCATAGGTTGCGGCGACAACTTTGACCTTGCGGGGCACACTTCTGCCGTCGGCATTGACCACAAAAACTTCTGAGTGCCCATCCGCTGCTGTTTTTGAACTCATCCGAACTGGAAGATCCAACGTTCCGTTGACAGCGGATGTGATCGTTGATGTATCCAGGCCCGGTACCAATGTTGAAACCGGTGTACCTAGCGCGAAACGTTCTGGAAGTTCCCCGTTGCCCAGTTTGGGCGAATAGACCAAGGCGGATACACCGACAAATAGCCCGCCTGCGGTACTCGCAGCAAAGTCACCCAGCGTGACCATCGCTGCGCTGATCGCCGCTCTCAGGGTCACTGCTGCACCTTCTGCCGCCGCAATAGTGCCCGCAGAGGTCATGAAAACCGTTTGGCTTGCGGAAACGGCCCCCTGGGCGCGGAATGTATGAGCGACTCGTGTCAGGTATGCAACTCGAGATTGCTCGTCTGAGATTTTCCTGGCCCGCTCCGCCAATTCAGCCATGGCCTTGGCAGCAGAAGATAAATACCTGGCAGACTCGGCCTTTAACACGGCGTCATGGTGGCTTAGCCATAGCACCCCAAGCGATGTGGTTTTTTGCAAGCGAACAAGGTTGTTCAAACCTTCCAGTTCAGGTTTGCTGAGGGGAAGCTTCACTTTTGCGTTAGTTGCAGGCGTCGTCCATTTTAATCCGCCTCTTTTGTAGGTTTTTGGAGGGTCGATTGGCTTAATGTCGGACAGTTTTGTGGCGGCCATTTGCTCAAGTACGGTTGTATAATGCTCCAGCGCCTGGGCCGGTGTTAACGCTGAGGCGGAGCCGACAGCGGTCACTAATTCCATTTGAAGAAATTCGGGAAGCAGTGATACGTGAATATCTAATTCTTGAGATATTGCGATCATGTATGCAGTCAGCGCAACCGCCCGCGCGGGATCAGTCGGATCAATACTAGACTCTGCCCGGTATATCTTTTCGGCCAGTTCGGGCAGTTTTTTTGCAAGAGCTTCCATCGTCAAAGCCGATGCTTTAAGTTCTAAAGTGGACCTCCATACAGTAGCGTATAGTGCGTTGGTCACCTCCCAGCTATCACTGACTCGACGGTGCATAATGTCGTTAAGCCGGGTGCCGACTAATTGATCCATTAAAAAATGAGGGTTTTGTCCGTAAAGGCCAAACATTTTAGGGTAGGTTGCTTCGTAATGAGCCTTATTTTTCTCTAATAGAGAGAATGCTGTTGCCTGGTCGTTCTTGGCTAATGTTGTGTGATCGGTTTTTTCTATGTGTTGAGCATTCTTTCGTTGTGCATCTTGCAGTGCGCGCTCAGTATCAGCGCTGATCGTTTTAAACCGGACATTGTATTCAGCATCCATCAACAGTCGCTCGGATTTTTGCTCCCCAAGCAAATCCTCAACAATACTGGGGAAACTCAAGTAGTTGATGCTGCTAGGGCCTCCCTCTCCTCGACGGGGTCCTTCTTGTGGGCCCCAGCCATTACCTGAACCTATAAAGCCACCGCCTGCACCGATGCCTTGTGGTTTGTTTAAACCATCTCTGATTATTACGGGTTTTATATGGAGTGGCTCTCCGGGTTGCCATCCTTGCTGTGCCATGTTCTGCAATCCTCGCTTTTTGGCAATGCTCTGCCCTGCATTTTGATGTGTGCTGACTGTTAAGTTGAATCAGCTGTCGCTAATTAATGTATAGGGAGATG
Source organism: Pseudomonas sp. 18175 (assembly GCF_050432925.1). NCBI lineage: Bacteria > Pseudomonadati > Pseudomonadota > Gammaproteobacteria > Pseudomonadales > Pseudomonadaceae > Pseudomonas > Pseudomonas sp. 18175. Next base: position 12,012 of record NZ_JBKFTO010000022.1, read on the forward strand.
GCAGTTGGGCAAGTGAGTGGCTATTTGATAGGTTTTTACGTTTGTAGGATGTTGTGTAGGATAAAGCTGAAGTGCTGGTATCGTTTTTCGTTATTTAAGGTGGGGATAGGGCGAAGGGGATAAGGGGTGGCTTTCTTATGGTGTGTTTTATAAGGGGTTGGCTGGCTTGTTTTGTTTTTTGTGGTTTATGAGTGCTTTTAATAGGGGGCGTTTTTTTTATTTTATTAAACAGATAAGCGGTATGTTTTTACGGGAGTCAGCATTGCTGCCTATTGCGATCTTCAGTGAGCCAGCGGTTCGGCCCAATCAGGCAGCCGTACCCGATCAGCGTTCGGTGAGACTACCAATGGACGTTTCGCTCAATACAATCGACCAAGCGGGCTGCCGTTCCCCCCCGTTTGCCGTTATACTCGCCGGCTTTCAAAAGTTCGCCAACGAGTGCTGCCCGCCATGGAAATCAACCCGATCCTTAACACCATCAAGGACCTGTCCGAGCGCTCCGAAACTATTCGGGGGTATCTTTGACTACGATCAAAAGCATGAGCGTCTGACCGAAGTCAATCGCGAGCTTGAAGATCCTGCTGTCTGGAACAAACCTGAATACGCCCAAGAACTGGGCCGCGAGCGCGCTGCGCTGGCGCAGATCGTCGATACCCTCGACGAGCTGAACACCGGTCTGGCCGATTGCCGTGACCTGCTGGACATGGCCGTCGAAGAGAACGACGAAGGCGCAGTGGGCGATGTCGTCGCCGAGCTGGCCCGTCTCGAGGAAAACCTCGCCAAACTCGAATTCCGCCGCATGTTCAGCCATGAAATGGACCCGAACAACGCCTACCTGGACATCCAGGCCGGCTCCGGCGGCACCGAGGCCCAGGACTGGGCCAACATCCTGCTGCGCATGTACCTGCGCTGGGCGGATAAACGCGGTTTCGACGCCACCATCATGGAGCTGTCGGCCGGTGAAGTCGCCGGTATCAAGGGCGCGACCGTGCATATCAAGGGTGAATACGCCTTTGGCTGGCTGCGTACCGAGATCGGCGTACACCGCCTGGTGCGCAAGAGCCCGTTCGACTCCGGCAACCGTCGCCACACTTCGTTCTGCGCGGTGTTCGTCTCGCCAGAGATCGACGACAAGGTCGAGATCGAGATCAACCCGGCCGACCTGCGTATCGACACCTACCGCTCCTCCGGTGCCGGTGGCCAGCACGTAAACACCACCGACTCGGCCGTACGTATTACCCACGTACCGACCAACACCGTGGTCAGCTGCCAGAACGAACGTTCCCAGCACGCCAACAAAGACACCGCCATGAAAATGCTGCGGGCCAAGTTGTACGAGCAGGAAATGCAGAAGCGCAACGCGGCTTCCCAGGCGCTGGAAGACACCAAGTCGGATATCGGCTGGGGTCACCAGATCCGTTCCTATGTGCTCGATGCGTCGCGGATCAAGGATCTGCGCACTAACATCGAACGCAGCGACTGCGACAAGGTGCTCGACGGCGATATCGACGAATACCTGGAAGCCAGCCTGAAATCGGGCCTGTAAACCGCCTGCCCGACCTCAAGTCCCCCGCCAGTGGCGGGGGCAACAGACCTGTGATGGAAGATTTAAAGACATGAGCGACCAACAACTCGACCCGCAAGCCCTGCAACAGGAAGAAAACTCCCTGATCGCCCTGCGCAAGGAAAAGCTTGCTGCCGAGCGCGCCAAGGGCAACGCCTTCCCGAACGACTTCCGCCGTGAACACTACTGCGAAGAACTGCAGAAGAAATACGCGGACAAGACCAAGGAAGAGCTGGCAGAGGCTGCAATCCCGGTCAAGGTTGCCGGTCGCATCATGCTCAACCGTGGCTCGTTCATGGTGATCCAGGACATGACCGGTCGCATCCAGGTCTACGTCAACCGCAAAACCCTGTCTGAAGAAACCCTGGCCGCTGTTAAAACCTGGGACATGGGCGACATCATTGCCGCCGTCGGCACCCTGGCCCGTTCCGGCAAGGGCGACCTGTATGTTGAAATGACAGAAGTGCGCCTGCTGACCAAGTCGCTGCGCCCGCTGCCGGACAAACACCACGGCCTGACCGACACCGAGCAGCGCTACCGCCAGCGCTACGTTGACCTGATCGTCAACGAAGACGTGCGCCACACCTTCCGTGTGCGCTCGCAAGTCATTGCGCACATCCGCAGCTTCCTGATGGCGCGTGACTTCCTCGAAGTCGAAACCCCGATGCTGCAAACCATTCCCGGTGGTGCCGCAGCCAAGCCGTTCGAAACCCACCACAACGCGCTGGACATGGAAATGTTCCTGCGTATCGCGCCGGAGCTGTACCTCAAGCGCCTCGTTGTCGGCGGCTTCGAGAAAGTGTTCGAGATCAACCGCAACTTCCGTAACGAAGGCGTTTCGACCCGTCACAACCCCGAATTCACCATGTTGGAGTTCTACCAGGCCTACGCCGACTACGAAGACAACATGGACCTGACCGAAGAACTGTTCCGCGAGCTGGCGCAGCTGGTGTTGGGCAGCACCGACGTGCCGTACGGCGACAAGGTGTTCCACTTCGGCGAGCCGTTCGTGCGTCTGTCGGTGTTCGACTCGATCCTCAAGTACAACCCTGAGTTGACGGCTGACGACCTGAACGACATCGACAAAGCCCGCGCCATCGCCAAGAAAGCCGGCGCCAAGGTGCTGGGCTTCGAAGGCCTGGGCAAGTTGCAGGTGATGATTTTCGAAGAGCTGGTTGAGCACAAGCTGGAGCAGCCACACTTCATTACCCAGTACCCGTTCGAAGTGTCGCCGCTGGCCCGTCGCAACGATGACAACCCGAACGTCACCGACCGTTTCGAACTGTTCATCGGCGGCCGTGAAATCGCCAACGCCTATTCCGAGCTTAACGATGCCGAAGACCAGGCCGAGCGCTTCATGGCCCAGGTGGCCGACAAGGACGCCGGCGACGACGAAGCCATGCACTACGACGCAGACTTCGTACGCGCCCTGGAATACGGCATGCCGCCAACGGCCGGTGAAGGTATCGGCATCGACCGCCTGGTGATGCTGTTGACCAATTCGCCGTCGATCCGCGACGTGATCTTGTTCCCGCACATGCGGCCACAAGCGTAAGCGTAGCGAAATCCGAAGCCGCCTTTTATAAGGCGGCTTTTTTATGGGGCGTTATTAAGCGTCAAGCAACCAGCGCCAGGTTTTGATCTATTCAAGGATGTGTGTCGTGAACCGCGTAATCGCTCAGGAAGGCGCCGCCGGCATTGCCGCGGCCGTGGCTGAAAGCGTCCAGTACCAGGGCCGCAAGGCCAGTCGTCGGGGCAGCGAGCAGCGCAGGCAGGACATTCTCGATGCGGCCATGCGCATCGTGGTGCGCGATGGGGTACGCGCCGTGCGTCATCGGGCGGTGGCGGCGGAGGCGGGGGTGCCGCTGTCGGCCACTACCTACTATTTCAAGGACATCGATGACTTGCTCACCGATACCTTCGCTCAATACGTCGAACGCAGCGCTGCCTTCATGGGCAAGCTGTGGGTGCGTAACGAAGGCCTGCTGCGCGAGATGGTCGCCTATGGCGATGGCAGCCCGCAGTCACGCTCCCAATTGGCCGACGATATAGCCCGGCTCACCGCCGACTACGTGTTGCGCCAACTGACCAACCGTCGTGATTACCTAATGGCAGAGCTGGCCTTCCGCCAGGAAGCCCTGCTGAACCCGCGCTTGGCGGAACTGGTGCGCTCCCACCAACAGATTCTGTTGCAGGGCACGGAGCAGTTTTTCCAGGTGCTAGGCTCTCGGGAGCCGCAGCAGGATGCCAAAGTGTTGACGGCGATAATCGGTCGGATGGAATATCAGGGCCTGTTGACCAGCGCCGAGTCTCTGACTGGTGAAGAGATGCTTGAGATTCTCAAGCGCTACATGCATCTGGTGTTGGCCTCGGTCTAGACGAAGACGGGATTTGCTTTGTGTGGGAGCGGGCTTGCTCGCGAATGCGCAGTGTCAGTCGATACATGCTTGGCTGAACCACCGCTTTCGCGAGCAAGCCCGCTCCCACATTAAGCGGTTCAACCTATACCACCCGTGGAGTACTTGATGAAAACCTGGCGTGTTCTGGCAATCGCCTTGTCGTTCCTGCTACTCAGCGGTTGCCTGGTGACCTTCAAGGACCCGCTGCCAGCCCATGAAGCCGCGCCGAAAGGCTTGTTGGGCCAATGGTCGAGCAAAAACGCCTGGGGTGAGCCACTTAACCTGCAGATCACCAGCGCCGGTGACCAGCGTTATAAAGCCGTGAGCTACCCTACAGCCAAGCCCGGCCAGCGTGATGAGTACCTGTTTATGGTGTCGCGCCATGGCAGTCGTTGGTATTTTTCGGCGCCATTGCCGGCCAAACTCGGCGGACAGTTCATCCTTGGCGGCTTCGAATTCAACGAAAAACACGAATTGGTGGTCTACAACCTGGATCTGGACGCGATCCACCAGGCCATCGACCAGAAGCGCTTGCACGGCAGCCCCGTGGAAACCGTCGAAGGCGACGGCATAAGGGTGGACAGCCCCATGGACCAGGTATTTGCCTACCTGGATGACCCGGCCAATGCCGATGTGTTCGTTGAAGCCGTGCGCTACCAGCGCGCGGGTAAATAACGTTTAAAGAGGAAGCACCGGGTGGACGATTACCAGCAGACGATACGCACCTTGTCTGATCGCATTGTGCTGGCGCAAACACCGATTCGCGTCCTCGACGCCGTGAAGTGGGACGAGAACATTCGCCAAGGCTTCCTCAAGGCCAAGGGTAAGGAAATGCCGGCGGTGAGCCGCGACTATTACCTCAACCGGCCGCTGTCGTTCGACTCCAGTGCGGTAAAGCTGGAGTTCCAGAACATTGAGCGCGACATCACCCGCCGCCTCGGGCAGTTCAGCCCGGTGGGGCAGATCATGCGCCGCATGTGCAAGGAATACCGCATGGTGGTGCGCATGCTTGAAGCGCGTGGCACCGAGGACTTTGGCCTGATCTCCCAGGAGCTGTACGGCGCCGCCTCCGATGCGTTCCACGCTGGCGACCCGACCTTGGCCGACCTGGGCCTGATGCTCTCCGACTACCTGAACAACATCGACGGCCGTGGCGACTTGAAGGATGAGGCCAAGACCCTCACCGCCAAGGACGCCGTGGCCCTGCTGCAAACCCGCTTGAACAAGGTGTTTGGCGAGGCCGAGGAAACCATTCGCGTGTTCGAGTCCGACGGTATCGTCGCCGATGCGGCGGCGGGCGCCGACTACATCAAGATCCGCGCCGACGCGATGTTCAACAACCGCGACGTACGCGCCCTGGAAGTGCATGAAGGCCTGGTGCATGTCGGCACCACCCTTAACGGCCAGAACCAGCCGATCTGCACCTTCCTGTCCAAAGGCCCGCCGTCGTCCACCGTGACCCAGGAAGGCTTGGCGATTCTGATGGAGATCATCACCTTCGCCTCCTACCCCAGCCGCCTGCGCAAACTCACCAACCGTACCCGCGCCATCCACATGGTGGAGGAGGGCGCCGACTTCCTGCAGGTGTTTGAGTTCTTCCGCGAGCAAGGCTTTGAAATGGCCGAAAGCTACGGCAACGCCAGCCGCGTTTTCCGTGGCTCGGTGCCGACGGGTCTGCCGTTTACCAAGGATCTGTCCTACCTCAAGGGCTTTATCATGGTCTACAACTACATCCAGCTGGCCGTGCGCAAAGGCAAGCTGGAACAAGTGCCGCTGCTGTTCTGCGGCAAGACTACCCTGGAAGACATGCGTACCTTGCGCCAACTGGTGGACGAAGGCCTGGTGGTGCCGCCCAAGTACCTGCCGGAGCAATTTCGCGACATGAACGCGCTGGCGGCATGGATGTGCTTCTCCAACTTCCTCAACCACTTGAGCCTGGACCGGATCGAGGCGGATTACTCCAATATCCTCTGACGAAACCGGATGAGAAATGTGGGAGCTGGCTTGCCTGCGATAGCGGTCTTTCAGTTAAAGCAGCTGCGACTGATACACCGCTATCGCAGGCAAGCCAGCTCCCACAGTTGATCTCATTGATCTTGAGAGGCGAGTCCAATCTTTTAGCGAGGCTTTAACGGATGAGAATCCTCGGCATTCTGTGCCTACTACTTACGTTAAACGGCTGCAGCTCCCTGCTGTTCTACCCCGAGCCCGGCCTGCCGTTCACGCCGCAAAAGGCCCGCCTTGAATATCGCGACGTCACCCTTACCACCGCAGACGGCATCAAACTCCACGCCTGGTGGCTACCCGCCAAGCCCGGCGTGCCGCTCAAAGGCACGGTGCTGCATTTGCATGGCAATGGCGGCAACCTGGCCTGGCACCTGGGCGGTAGTTGGTGGTTGCCGGAGCAGGGCTATCAAGTGCTGCTATTGGACTATCGCGGTTATGGCCTGTCCGAAGGCAAGCCATCGTTGCCGGCTGTATATCAGGACATCGACGCGGCGTTCAGTTGGATCGACCAGGCGCCCGAAACCCAGCACCAACCCTTGATCGTCCTCGGCCAAAGCCTGGGCGGTGCGCTGGCGGTGCACTACCTGGCAGAACACCCGCAGCGCCAAAGCCAGCTCAAGGCGCTGATACTGGACGGTGTGCCCGCCAGTTATCGTGACGTAGGACAATTCGCCCTGAGCACCTCTTGGTTAACATGGCCATTCCAGGTGCCTTTGTCCTGGCTGGTGCCGGACACCGACAGTGCGATCCGCGCCATGCCCCAACTGACTGGTGTGCCGAAGCTGCTGTTCCACAGCCTGGATGACCCGATTGTGCCGGTGGCCAACGTTATTCGCCTGTACCAGGTCGCACCGCCGCCGAGGGTGTTGCAACTGACCCGTGGCGGCCACGTGCAGACCTTTGCCGACAAGACCTGGCAAACCGTGATGCTGCGTTACCTGGACGACCCTCAGCACTTCAACGGCCTACGCCGCCTGGGCGAGATTCCGAATTATTCCATTCCCAAAGTTGATTCATCAGAGAGCCCGCAATGAGCGAAGAACGCAACATGATCCCGCTGATCCTCACCGGTATCGGCACCATCATCGGCACCGTCGGTTGCCTGTGGTTCTACGGTTACCTGCACTTCGCCAAGCCGGAAGATGCACTGCTGCTCAGTGACTTCACCCTGCTCAAGACGGTGCCGGGTGAAGATTACAAGATCTCCCTGACCCCAGCCGCGCAAGTGGCGCAGTGTGTCGACGGTGTGTTGGTCATGTTCGATACCGAGCAGAAAGGCCTCAGCGGCGTGCTGGTAAACAATAAGAAACAGGCCGTGCGCTGCATGGGGCAAGAGACGCCGCAGTTGCAGCAATAAAGCACGTGCCGGTACGAATGCTGAGTGTTGCCCTGCGTTGAATCATTGAACTCATGCCGACTTCTGCATCAAGCGGCGTCAGAGCAATACCGCTATGGAACCATATTGGATCGATCACCACAGATTTTGGCCCGATCAGCAGACTTGATCGGGCTACGGTGTTATCCACTTTGGAGTTGATTTTTATGAACATGATCGTTAACCCGCAGTTTTCTCAGGGCAGTGTTGGTCAACCCACTGGGTCGGCTGGTAATCAGCAGAAGATCCAAGAGCTTAAGGACGGGATCAAAGACCTCGAGGGTAAAATTGCCGCCAAGGGCCAACAGGGGTCGCAGGGCGCTCAAGGTGGTGGCGAAGACGATCTTTTGGAGAAGATGTTGAAGATGATGAAAGAGCTGAAAGAACTGATGGACGCCCAGGGCGCTGGTGGTGGAGGTGATTCCGCCGGTGGGCAGGGCGCAGGAGGCCCGGTTCAGGCGATAGTGGAACAAACTAAAACGTCAATTGGGTTCTGACTTAGCGCTTTAACAAGAACCCCGCCAGATTGAGGCGGGGTTCTTTTTGCGTCACACGATCAATTAGCGACGGAAGAGCGCGGCTTGACCGGCTGGTTATCGTTGGAAATGGTCACTTCAACACGGCGGTTCATGGCACGGCCCGAGACGCTGCCGTTATCGGCAACCGGGTATTCCTTGCCGTAACCCTGGGTCACGATGCGCGAAATATCCACGCCTTGCTGCGCCAATGCGCGCTGCACGGAAGCCGCACGACGTTCCGACAGACTCTGGTTGTAAGCATCGGAACCAGTGCTGTCGGTGTAGCCTTCCACAATCACTTTACGGTCCGGGTTATCGCGCAGGAACTGCGCCAGTTTGGTGATATTCACCAGGCCGCTGGATTTGAGGTCGGACTTGTTGGTGGCAAACAGCACATCACCAAAGGTCACCAGGGTGCCGCGTTCGGTCTGCTTGGCGTTCAGGCTGTCCTGCAACTGCTTGATCTGCGCATCGCGAGCTTCGAGCAGGGCGCGAGCGCGTTCGTCACCGGCGTTTTTCAGCTTGGCTTCGGATTCGCGCAGCACGATGGTGTCTTTGGCCACTTCAACGCGCTGGTTGGTCAGGTAGGCCAGTTGGTCGACTTTCTTCTGGTCTTCCTTGTCGCGGTAGGCTTTGTCAGCCTTGTCCAGCCACTCCTGAGCGTCTTTGGTCTCCAGCGCCGCTACCTTGGTGGCTTGCGGGTTGGCTTGCAGGGCCGAGTAGTTGGTCCGTGCGTTTTCCAGGTTCGCGTTTGGCGGGGTGGAGCAGGCCGCCAGGGCAACGCTCATCGCCAGCAGGGCAGGGATCATCAATTGTTTACGCATAGTCGTGTCGTCCTTTCAATTCGATATCGGGTGCAATGCAATCGGGTGGCGGCGGCTTATTGCTGTTGGATAACAGCCGGGCGCATGCCTTCCTGACGCAGCTCCTGAACAGCTTTCTGGGAGTCCTTCACAGCCTGTTCAGCCTTGGCAGCCTGGGACTTGCGTTCAGCCACGCGGGCATCCCATTCAGCTTGCTCGGCCAGGCGACGGGCTTCGTCGTAGTTCTTGTCGTGCATGGCGATTTCGGCTTGCTTGAGCTTGTCTTGGGCCGACTTCATTTCCACAGCGGCGTACTCGGTGCCGCCAGCGCTGACGGCGCTGTTCACGGCGGACTGGGTCACGGCGTACTGCTCGGTCGGCGGGTTACCGGCGCAGCCCGCCAGAACGAAGCTGGTGCCGATTGCCAGCGCGGCCAATTTGAGCCCGCGCAGGTGGTTAAACGAGGATTTGGCAGTGCTGGTCTTCATGGTCTTCAACTCCATTGGATAACTCCTGAAAAACTTCAACATCCATCTTGGGAGGTCGGTTGAGGGGCCGGCGGATAAGGCACATGACGCCTGTTCAAACGGCCGTTCCAAGTGATGGCTTACTGGCTGTGACCGAAGGCTTTTTTGAATAGTTCAGAGAAGATGGCGATTTGCCTAAAAAAATATCTGACTGAATGGTCAGCGTAAAAAGTTGGAACTTCTGCGTTGCGCAGGGGTACGCCGGGCCTAGGGATAGGCCCGGAATACAAGGGGTTTCAGTGTTTGGGTTTGTCGGCGCTGGCCGATAAATCATGCAGGTAGCGACGCGATAGCGTCAGGAAGCGAGGGGTAGGGCCGACGTCTTCATACAGCGGGTCGCCCTCTTCATCAGTGGCGATTACCTGCTGGCCCTTGATGTACGGGAAGCTCGCTTCCAGCTCTTCCAGCGCGGCGCCGATGAGCTCGCCGAGCAGTTCTTCGGTGCTGCGTTTGGGGTACATCTCGGCGATGGCCGCTAGCCTTGCGGCGGACTCCATATCTAAATGGATGGCATATTCGGTCTTGGTCAGGCGACCCTTGGCGTTCTCTTCCCAATGCTGGGCCAGTTCTCGAATTTTCATGGCAACCTCAGTAAAGCCCGCGATAGCAGGCGGTGATGAGTGACCAGCCGCTCGCACGGATAAACGCGGGCGACTTACCGTTGAGACTAGCTGCACGCCACAAGGTTTAAAGTCTTGTCATAAAACGATGCTGGCGGCACTCTGGCAGACCTGCGCGTCCCGGATTTCTGGCTGGAGATTGGCTGATGAGTGATATCGATGCACGCTTGCGTGAGGACGTTCACCTGCTGGGTGAACTGTTGGGCAACACCATTCGAGAGCAGTACGGCGATGATTTCCTCGACAAGATCGAGCAGATCCGCAAAGGCGCCAAGGCCGACCGTCATGGCGCTGGCGATGAGCTGAGCGCCAGCTTGAACCAGTTGCAGGAACACGAGCTGCTGCCGGTGGCCCGGGCCTTCAACCAGTTCCTCAACCTGGCCAATATCGCCGAGCAGTACCAATTGATTCATCGGCGCGATGAGTCGCAACCGGCACCGTTCGAATCCCGCGTATTGCCCGAACTCTTGGCTCGCCTGCAAAGCGAAGGTCACAGCAATGAGTCCCTGGCCCGCCAGTTGGGGCGCCTGGAGATCGAGCTGGTCCTCACCGCCCACCCCACCGAAGTGGCGCGCCGCACCCTGATCCAGAAATACGATGCCATCGCCGCCCAACTGGCGCTGCAGGATCACCGCGACCTGACGAGCGCCGAGCGCGAACAGATCCGTGAACGCCTGCAACGCCTGATCGCCGAAGCCTGGCACACCGAAGAGATCCGCCGTGTCCGGCCCACCCCGGTGGACGAAGCCAAGTGGGGCTTTGCAGTGATCGAACACTCACTGTGGCACGCCATTCCCAATTACCTGCGCAAAGCCGACCGCGCCTTGCATGCCGCCACCGGCCTGCGCCTGCCGCTGGAGGCGGCGCCGATTCGCTTTGCGTCGTGGATGGGCGGCGACCGTGATGGCAACCCGAATGTCACCGCGCCGGTCACCCGCGAAGTGCTGCTGCTGGCGCGTTGGATGGCCGCCGACTTGTACCTGCGGGACATCGACCATTTGGCCTCCGAGTTGTCGATGCAACAGGCCAGCCCGGCGTTGCAGGCCAAGGTCGGTGACAGCGTCGAGCCTTACCGCGCACTGCTCAAGCAACTGCGCGAACGCCTGCGCGCCACGCGCCAATGGGCCCATACCGCGTTAAGCAGCAGCACCCCGGCACCGGCCGAGGTTCTGCAAAACAACCGCGACCTGCTCGACCCGCTGGAGCTGTGCTACCAGTCGTTGCATGAATGTGGCATGGGGGTGATCGCCGATGGCCCATTGCTCGACTGCTTGCGTCGCGCCGTGACCTTTGGCCTGTTCCTGGTACGCCTGGATGTGCGCCAGGATTCCAGCCGGCATTCGGCGGCCATGACCGAGATCACTGACTACCTCGGCCTGGGTCGCTATGAGGACTGGGACGAGGACGCGCGCATCAGCTTCCTGATGAAGGAGCTGGCCAATCGTCGACCGCTGCTACCGGGGTATTTCAAACCTTCGGCGGACACCGCTGAAGTCCTGAACACCTGTAAGGAAATTGCCGCCGCACCGGCCGCATCCTTGGGCTCGTATGTCATCTCCATGGCCGGCGCCGCGTCGGACGTGCTGGCGGTGCAGCTGCTGCTTAAAGAGTCAGGCGTGTTGCGGCCGATGCGCGTGGTGCCGCTGTTCGAAACCCTGGCCGACCTGGACAACGCCGGCCCGGTGATTGAACAACTGTTGCTGTTGCCGGGCTACCGCGCGCGGCTGCAAGGCCCGCAGGAAGTGATGATCGGCTATTCGGACTCGGCCAAGGACGCCGGCACCACCGCCGCCGCCTGGGCGCAATACCGTGCGCAGGAACGTTTGGTGGATATCTGCCGTGAACAACAGGTGGAACTGCTGCTGTTCCACGGCCGTGGTGGCACCGTTGGCCGTGGCGGCGGCCCGGCCCACGCGGCGATCCTGTCGCAGCCGCCGGGTTCGGTGGCGGGGCGGTTCCGCACCACCGAGCAGGGCGAGATGATCCGTTTCAAGTTCGGCCTGCCGGATATCGCCGAGCAGAACCTCAACCTCTATCTGGCGGCGGTGCTGGAAGCGACATTGCTACCGCCGCCACCCCCTGAGCCGGCCTGGCGCCATTTGATGGATGAATTGGCCGCCGATGGTGTCAGCGCCTACCGCGCCGTAGTGCGGGAAAATCCGCAGTTCGTCGAGTACTTCCGCCAGTCCACCCCGGAGCAGGAATTGGGCCGTTTGCCCTTGGGCAGTCGCCCGGCCAAGCGCCGTGCGGGTGGGATTGAAAGCCTGCGCGCCATTCCGTGGATCTTCGGTTGGACCCAGGCCCGCCTGATGTTGCCGGCCTGGTTGGGCTGGGAAGACGCGCTAAGTAAGGCCCTGGAACGCGGTGAAGGTGAGTTGTTGGGGCAAATGCGTGAGCAGTGGCCGTTCTTCCGCACGCGCATCGACATGCTGGAAATGGTGCTGGCCAAGGCTGATGCCGACATCGCGCAACTGTATGACGAGCGTCTGGTGCAGGCAGACCTGCTGCCATTGGGTGCGCATTTGCGCGACCTATTGTCGCAGGCGTGCAAGGTTGTGCTGGGGCTGACCGGCCAGTCGCAACTGCTGGCCCATAGCCCGGACACCCTGGAGTTCATTCGCCTGCGTAACACTTACCTCGATCCCCTGCACTTGTTGCAGGCCGAGTTGCTGGCGCGTTCCCGTCAACGCGAAGCCGCGCAGGACAGCCCTCTGGAACAGGCGCTGCTGGTGTCTGTAGCGGGTATTGCGGCAGGTTTGCGCAACACCGGTTGAGGTTTTTTTGCGTGTTCTCAAAGGCTTGCGATTAAACCGCGACGGCCGCCCCGAGAGGGGCGGTTGGCGTTTGAAGGGGCGGGTTGCACTCCGGCATACCCTACCTATGAAGCATATACAGCGCGGTTCCTGCGACTTTTGGCGGCTTGTGTGGTTAAGGCCTGCTGTGTATCTTGATCAGCCTTTGGCCGTTTACACGGCCCGAATCCTATTTTTACGAGATTTGCCCCACGCGGCGAATCCGAGCGTTATCTCTATAAAAAATTGAGGAGCACATCAATGCGCGTCATTCTGCTGGGAGCTCCCGGGGCCGGTAAAGGTACTCAGGCAAAGTTCATCACTGAAAAATTCGGCATTCCACAAATTTCCACCGGCGACATGCTGCGTGCAGCGGTCAAGGCCGGCACCGAACTGGGCCTGATCGCCAAAAGCGTGATGGACAGCGGTGGCCTGGTGTCCGATGACTTGATCATCAACCTGGTCAAAGAGCGCATCAGCCAGGAAGACTGCAAGAACGGTTTTCTGTTCGACGGCTTCCCACGCACCATTCCCCAGGCTGAAGCCTTGGTGAAGGCCGGCGTCGAGCTGGATGCCGTGGTCGAAATCGCGGTTGAAGACGAAGAGATCGTGCAGCGTATTGCTGGTCGTCGTGTTCACGAAGCCTCGGGCCGCGTGTACCACACCGTCTACAACCCACCAAAAGTGGAAGGCAAGGACGATGTCACCGGCGAAGAGCTGGTACAGCGCAAAGACGACACCGAAGAAACCGTGCGTCATCGCCTGTCGGTCTACCACTCCCAGACCAAGCCACTGGTGGCGTTCTACCAGGACCTGTCGGCTGCACAAGGCAAGCCAAAGTACAGCCACATCCCAGGTGTTGGCTCGGTTGAAGCGATCACCGCCAAGGTGCTGCAAGCACTTAGCTGATCCCACGACCGGCTTCACGTATAACGGCCCGCTTGCGGGCCGTTGTTGTTTATACTGGCGCACTTTTTTTCGACTTGGACACCTACACCGATGAGCACCCTGCTGGCCCTGGACACCGCGACTGAAGCTTGCTCCGTTGCCCTGCTGCATGATGGCAAGGTCACGAGCCACTACGAGGTGATCCCGCGCCTGCACGCGCAGAAGCTGTTGCCGATGATCAAGCAACTGCTGGAAGACGCAGGCACCACCCTGGCAGCGGTGGATGCCATCGCTTTTGGCCGTGGGCCGGGTGCATTTACCGGTGTGCGCATCGCCATCGGCGTGGTGCAGGGCCTGGCGTTTGCGTTGGAGCGCCCGGTATTGCCGGTGTCCAACCTGGCCGTGCTGGCCCAGCGTGCTTTGCGTGAGCACGGCGCCCATCAGGTCGCGGCGGCGATTGATGCGCGCATGGATGAGGTCTATTGGGGCTGCTACCGCGAAACCGCGGGCGAAATGCGCCTGGTGGGCGTCGAAGCCGTGCAGCCGCCAGAAGCCTCGGTATTGCCGCAGGATGCCATCGGTGACTGGTTTGGTGCGGGCACTGGTTGGGGGTATGGCGAGCGTATCGCCGTTCCGTTGGCTGGCCAGGATGCCGCGATGTTGCCTCATGCCGAAGACTTGTTGACCCTTGCGCGGTTTGCTTTTGAGCGCGGTGAGGCGATTCCGGCAGACCAGGCGGCACCGGTTTACTTGCGCGATAAAGTTGCCCAGACCAAGGCTGAGCGCGGGATTATTTGACGCCAAAAATGCTGGAAATTTGGGGTTAAATTCACCAATCGTCAGAATTTGCCCCCGCTTTTAAACCTTTTTCAAATTATGTGTTCTAGTTATCACCAGAGCATTTGCGCGCTACGGATTGCGCCACTAAAATGCCATTACTGATAGCGAGTTCGCGCCCATGCGTATTGATGGCTTTTCCTCACAGTCCTACCCAATCAAGCGCAAGCCACGCAAGGCAAGCGCCACGGTGGACGACTCCGTCGAGGATTCGCCGGACTTCATCGAAGTTCAATCCGAAGCACAGGCCAGTTCCCAAGCACGCATCAGCGGTCTTCCCGCCCGTCAGCAAGACATGATCTTCCCGCGCTCCATGAGCAAAAGCGTTGCCACCGCTCTGGCCAGCTACCTGACCACCGCTGGCTTTGTCGAATGGGATATGGAAGTGCTGGGCCTCGACATCCACATCTGATGCGCTTGCCTTACTTCATCGGCTGCCCGTCCTGGAGTGAAAACGCCTGGCGCGAGTACCTGTACCCCGCCGATGCGCGTTCCAGCGACTACCTCGCCCTCTATTCCCAGGTCTTCAATGCCGTTGAAGGCAATACCACCTTCTATGCCCGCCCTTCGGCCGCCACGGTGCAGCGCTGGGCCGAGATCATGCCCGAGGATTTTCGCTTCACCGCCAAGTTTCCCGGAGACATCAGCCACGCGGGCGACTTGCGCGAGCAATTGCCCGCAGCCGAGAGTTTCGTTGGCTTGATGAGCCCGTTGGGTGAGCGCGTTTCGCCGTTGTGGTTGCAACTGTCGGCGAGCTTTTCGCCCCAGCGCCTTGGTGAGCTGGCGGGGTTTATCGATGGCCTGGAGCGACCGCTGGCGGTGGAAGTGCGCCACCCGGAGTTCTTCGCCAAAGGCGACGCCGAGCGCATGCTCAACCGTTTGCTGCGTGACCGGGGCGTTGAGCGGATCTGCCTGGATTCGCGCCCGCTGTTCAGTTGCACGTCCACCTCGGCCGCGGTGCTGCATGCCCAATCGAAGAAACCCAAAGTGCCGCCACGCCCGGCTGCGCTGACGCTGTTTCCCCAGGTGCGCTTTATCGGCCATCCCGAGTTGGAAGCCAACGACCCGTTCCTGATTCCGTGGGTGGAAAAAGTCGCCGGCTGGATCGAAGAAGGTCGTACACCCTATGTATTCCTGCACACCTCGGACAACCGCCTGGCTGCCCAACTGGCCCTGCGCTTTCACGACAAACTGATGGCGCGCCTGCCCGGCTTGCCATCGTTGCCGACCCTGAATCGGCAGCCCGCAGTGGAGCAGCTGGGGTTACTCTAAGGCTTCTTTATCTCGCCAGGACCCCGATATGGATGCCCAAACCCTTCGCGCCGAAACCTTCAAGGCCTTGCATGAGCGTGATCGCGCTTTCGTGATGCCCAACCCGTGGGATGCAGGCTCTGCGATCATGCTGGCCAGCCTGGGTTTTGAAGCCTTGGCCACCACCAGCGCAGGTTATGCGTTCAGCCTCGGGCGGCCGGATGCCGAAGGGGCGTTGTCCCTGGAAGATACCTTGCTCAATGCTTCGATGATCGCTCAAGCCACCCCGTTGCCGGTGGCGGCGGACCTGGAAAACGGCTTCAGCGACATCCCCGAAGGCTGCGCCCAAACCATCCTGCGCGCTGCGGCGGTTGGCATTGTCGGCGGCTCGATTGAGGACGCAACCGGTATCGCCGCTGACCCGATCTACGCCTTCGACTTGTCCGTCGAGCGTGTAGAGGCCGCCGTCGCCGCCGCTCGCAGCCTGCCATTCCCCTTCACCCTGACGGCGCGTGCGGAAAACCTCCTGCATGGCCGCCTGGATTTGCCCGACACCCTCCGCCGCCTGCAAGCCTACGCCGAGGCGGGGGCCGACGTGCTGTATGCACCGGCCTTGCGCAGTGCCGAAGAAGTGCTGGCGGTAGTCAAGGCGGTGGCCCCTAAACCTGTGAACGTGTTGATGTCCGGCGGCTTGAACCTCAGCGTGGCGCAATTGAGCGAGATGGGGGTGCGGCGTATCAGCGTCGGCTCGGCCATGGCGCTGGCGGCGTATGGCGAGTTCTACCGGGCGGCGCAGGAGGTGTATGAGTTGGGCACGTTCACCTTTACTGAGCGCAAGATGCCGTTCAGCCAGGCGAATGGGTTTTTCAAAGGCTGAATCAGGCGGCCAGGCGCAGGTTTTGGGTAACCAGCGGGCGTGCCCAGTAGTAATCGAAGTCCAGGGCTTTTTGTTGTGCCACCAGTTCTTCGGCTGGGAACGGCTCGGCGGCAGGCGGCAGCAAGTCCAGTTCGAACTCGGCGATTGGCAGGTGCAGTGGGCGCGGTTGCGGTGCCGGGCCCGGCTCTGGCAGTGGCTGGCCAGCGGTCAGCACGATGGGGCGGACCCAACCGCTTTCGAAATTCTGCTGGCGCTGCTGGGCGACGATTTCGTCGTCCGGGAACGGCTCTGCGGCCGGCGGCAGCAACTCGGTCTCGAACTCGGCAATTGGCAGGAACAGCGGCTCGGGCGGGGCGATTTCGGTGTCTTTTACGTCGCACTCGCGCTGGGTGAGGATTTGCGACAACAGGTCGGCCCCGGCGCTGGGTTCTACCGCTGGGTCCACCGGTGCCTGCGCCTGGGCGGCGAGCGCGCTTGGCGTATCGCCGAGCTGATCGGCCAATGCACGGGCGAAGAAGTCCTGCCACACATGACTCACCCCGGCCAGCGCTTGGGTATTGCGCAGGCCGTAGTGGTTGTGGGTCGGCAGTACACCGATGGTTAGGGGAAGAATGTCTGACATTTTTCTCGGTCGACGCTCAGCTCTGGCAAAATACCTGACTGTTTTTTTTATCGGCCGATGTTGGCCGATCCTTAATTTTTTTGAGCGTAGCGATTGATGAGCGAACAACCAGCGGCCAGCCGCATCCAGGTCGAGGCCTTGGGCGAAGGTTTTAAGGCGCGTGCCGAGCAATGGGCCGAGGCGCTTGGCTTGCCGCTACAGGTGACGGAGGCGGAGTTTTCCCTGCAAGTCGGGGAGCACGGCCTACAGCTGCAACAGCTTGGGCCTGACGCACCGGGGCCGGTGCGCGTGGATTTTGTCGAAGGTGGCGCCGCGCATCGGCGTTTATACGGCGGCGGCAGCGGGCAGATGATCGCCAAGGCCGTGGGCGTTGCCCAAGGCGTACGCCCACGGGTGCTGGACGCTACGGCGGGGCTGGGTAAAGACGCGTTCGTGCTGGCCAGCCTGGGCTGCGAGATGAGCCTGATCGAACGCCAACCGCTGATCGGCGCTTTGCTCGAAGATGGCCTGGCCCGTGGCGCGGATGACTTCGAAGTGGCCCCCATCGTGGCGCGCATGAAGCTGCTCAAGGGCAACTCCATCGAGGTGATGCGCAACTGGGAAGGGGAGCCGCCCCAGGTGATCTACCTGGACCCCATGTTCCCGCACCGTGAGAAAACCGCCCTGGTGAAGAAGGAAATGCGCCTGTTCCGCCCACTGGTGGGCGATGACCCGGATGCGCCGGCGTTGTTGGCGGCGGCGCTGGCGTTGGCCAGCCATCGGGTGGTGGTCAAGCGGCCGCGCAAGGCGCCGTGTATTGACGGGCCCAAGCCGAGCCATGCGTTGGATGGGAAGTCCAGCCGGTATGACATCTATCCGAAGAAGGCGCTCAAGGGCTGAGTCTTCAGTGATCTTGAGGGCCTCTTCGCGAGCAAGCCCGCTCCCACATTTGACCCAGTTCCAGCTTTGGAATGCAGTTGAATGTGGGAGCGGGCTTGCTCGCGAAAGCGCCCGCCCAGGCACCACAAGGCCTCAGGCCCGGTACGCCCGCATAAACAACCCCACCACATCCTGCACATGCGCCTCGGCGGCTTCATCACTCAGTTGCCCGCCGCAGCCATACAGCAAGCAAAAATTCGCCGTGCCCTTGAGCAGGCAAAAGAAGTGCTCAGCCGCCGTAAACGGTTTGTCGATGCTCAAGGCGCCATTCTGGTGAATCTTGCACAGCAAGCGCTCCATGCCTTGCAACATACGCATCGGGCCGGCTTCGAAGAAAATCTGTGACAGTTTCACGTCCTGATTGCCGGTGGTCATCATCAGGCGATGCAGGTTCACCGACTCCTCGCTGTTGATCAGCCGATGGAACCCCCGCGCGATATTCAGCAATACCGCCTCCACGGGCATGCCGGCCGGCAACTCGAAATACATCACCGGCAATTGCTCCTCGCATGTGGCCACCACGGCGGCGGTAAACAAGGTTTCTTTGTCGGTGAAGTGGCTGTAGACGGTCAGCTTCGACACGCCCGCTTCCAGTGCCACCGCGTCCATGCTGGTGCTGGCATAGCCATTACTCAAAAACAGGATTTTCGCTGCTTCGAGGATTGCCTGGCGTTTTGCCATGTCCTTGGGACGCCCAGGGCTATTGGTGTTTACAGGATTGTCGGACATTGTGATGTTTATTACTGGACTGGTGAGTTTGGTATTAATAACATACCGGCCAGTATAATTATTCCTAGCTCCATTAGCGAAAGGTCCTTCAGCATGCGCAGCACTTTCCTGCCCTTTGCGTTGCCTGTCAGCCTGGTTTTCCTCCTGTCCGCGTGCGGCCATGAAGACGCGGCCCAGACCACTGTCCGCCCGGCCATGGTGGTGCAGCCGCAGCCTTCGGCCCTGTCGGCAGACAGCTTTCCCGGCGAAGTGCGTGCCCGTTATGAGCCGGACCTGGCCTTTCGTATTGGCGGCAAAGTCAGCAAACGCCTGGTGGAGGAGGGTGAGCGGGTCAAGGCCAATCAACCCCTGGCCGAACTGGACCCCCAGGATGTGCGCCTGCAATTGGAAGCCACCCGCGCCCAAGTGGCGGCCGCCGAGGCCAACCTGAGCCTGGTGCGCGCCGAGCGTGACCGCTACAAGACCTTGATGGACCGTCAGATGGTCAGCCGTTCCCAGTACGACAATTCCGAAAACCTCTACCGATCCGGTGAAGCGCGCCTCAAGCAGATCAAGGCCGAGTTCGACGTGGCCAGCAATCAGGCCGGCTACGCCGTGCTGCGCGCGCCCCAAGATGGCGTGGTGGCCAAGCGTGCAGTGGAAGTCGGCCAAGTGGTGTCTGCCGGCCAAACCGTCTTCACCCTGGCCACCGATGGCGAGCGCGAAGTGCTGATCAGCCTGCCGGAGCAGGGTTTTGGCCGCTTCAAGATCGGCCAGCCGGTGGCGGTAGAGCTGTGGAGCCAACCGGAGCAACGCTTTGCCGGGCGCATTCGTGAGCTGTCACCGGCGGCCGATCCGAAGTCGCGCACCTTCGCCGCCCGCGTCGCGTTTACGGGCGGTAAAGTCCCCGCCGAGTTGGGCCAGAGTGCTCGAGTATTCATACAGGCAGACGGCGTGATTCCACTGTCGGTGCCGTTGTCTGCCCTCAGTGCGGAGAACGGTGCGTCCTACGTTTGGCGGGTTCAGGCGGACAACACCCTCAAGCGCACACCGGTGCGTATCGGCGCCTTCGGTGAAAAAACCGTGCCGGTGCTGGAAGGCTTGGCTCCCACGGACTGGGTCATCGCCGCCGGCGTGCATGTGCTCCATGAGGGCCAGCAAGTGCGCCCGGTGGATCGCTCCAACCGAGTGGTCAATCTGGCGGCCAAGGAGTAGTCCCCCATGGGTTTCAATCTTTCCGAATGGGCGCTGCGTAATCGCCAGATCGTACTGTTCCTGATGATCCTGCTGGCCGTGGTCGGCACCTTGTCCTACACCAAGCTGGGACAAAGCGAAGACCCGCCGTTTACCTTCAAGGCCATGGTAATCAAGACCAACTGGCCCGGCGCCACGGCCCAGGAAGTCTCGCGTCAGGTCACCGAGCGCATCGAAAAGAAGCTGATGGAGACCGGTGAGTACGAGCGCATCGTTTCCTTCTCGCGCCCCGGCGAATCCCAAGTCACCTTTATGGCCCGCGACTCCATGCACTCGGCGCAGATTCCCGAGCTGTGGTACCAGGTACGCAAGAAAATCAGCGACATCCGCCAGACCTTGCCGCCGGATATCCAGGGGCCGTTTTTCAACGATGAATTCGGTACAACCTTCGGCAATATCTATGCGCTGACCGGCGACGGTTTCGACTACGCGGTGCTCAAGGACTACGCCGACCGCATTCAGATTCAACTGCAACGCGTGCCGGATGTGGGCAAGGTCGAGCTGCTTGGCCTACAGGACGAGAAAATCTGGATCGAACTGTCCAACCTCAAGCTGGCCACCCTCGGCTTGCCCCTGGCGGCGGTGCAACAGGCGTTGCAGGAACAGAACGCGGTGTCCACGGCGGGCTTCTTCGAAACCCCCACCGAGCGTGTGCAACTGCGGGTCTCGGGTAACTTCAAGACGGTGGAAGAGATCCGCAATTTCCCGATCCGCGTGGGTGACCGCACCTTCCGTATCGGCGACGTGGCTGATATCCACCGTGGCTTCAACGACCCGCCCGCACCCCGTATGCGCTATATGGGCGCGGACGCCATCGGCCTGGCCGTGGCCATGCGTGACGGTGGTGACATCCTGGTGCTGGGCAAGGCCCTTGAAGGCGAATTCGCACGTTTGCAAAAGAACCTTCCGGCCGGCATGGAGCTGCGCAAGGTCTCGGACCAGCCAGCAGCAGTGAAAACCAGCGTCGGCGAATTCGTGCAGGTACTGGCGGAGGCGTTGGCCATCGTGCTGCTGGTGAGTTTCTTCTCCCTCGGCGTGCGCACCGGCATGGTGGTAGCCCTGGCGATTCCGCTGGTGCTGGCGATGACCTTTGCCACCATGTATTACCTCGGCATCGGCCTGCACAAGATCTCCCTCGGCGCACTGGTCCTGGCCTTGGGGCTGCTGGTGGATGACGCGATCATCGCCGTGGAAATGATGGCGATCAAAATGGAGCAGGGCTACGACCGGCTCAAGGCCGCCAGCTTCGCCTGGACCAGCACCGCATTCCCGATGCTTACCGGTACGTTGATCACCGCTGCGGGTTTCCTGCCGATTGCCACCGCGCAATCGAGCACCGGCGAATACACCCGTTCGATCTTCCAGGTGGTCACCATCGCGCTACTGGCCTCGTGGGTCGCTGCGGTGGTGTTTGTGCCGTACCTGGGGGAAAAACTCCTGCCGGACCTGGCGAAAATTCATGCAGCCAAACACGGCGCCGATGGCCCGGATCCCTACGGCACTCCCTTCTATCAGCGCGTAAGACGTTTGGTGGAATGGTGCGTGGATCGGCGCAAAACCGTGATCGTGCTGACCCTACTGCTGTTTATCGGCTCGGTGGCACTGTTCCGCTTTGTGCCGCAGCAGTTCTTCCCGGCCTCGGGCCGCCTGGAGCTGATGGTTGACCTGAAATTGGCCGAAGGCACCTCCCTGAGCAACACGGCCGAGCAGGTCAAACGCCTGGAAGGCTTGCTCAAGGAACACGCCGGCATCGACAACTACGTGGCCTACGTGGGCACCGGTTCGCCGCGCTTCTACCTACCGTTGGATCAGCAGTTGCCCGCCGCCAGCTTCGCCCAGTTCGTGGTGTTGGCCAAAACCATCGAAGAGCGCGAAAGCCTGCGCACCTGGCTGATCGAAACCCTCAACGAACAATTCCCCGACCTGCGCTCGCGCGTCACACGCCTGGAAAACGGCCCACCCGTGGGTTACCCGGTGCAGTTTCGCGTGACCGGCGAGCACATCGAAGAAGTCCGCGCCTTGGCGCGCAAAGTGGCGGCCAAGGTTCGCGAAAACACCCATGTGGTCAACGTGCACCTGGATTGGGAAGAACCCAGCAAGATCGTTTACTTGAATATCGACCAGGACCGTGCCCGTGCCCTCGGCGTGAGTACTGCCAACCTGTCGAAATTCCTGCAAAGCTCGTTGACCGGTTCCAGCGTCAGCCAATTCCGCGAAGACAACGAGTTGATCGAGATACTCCTGCGCGGCACCGTGCATGAGCGTACCGAACTGTCGCTGCTGCCAAGCCTGGCGGTGCCCACCGATAACGGCAAAAGCGTGGCGCTGTCGCAGATCGCGACCCTCGAATATGGTTTCGAAGAGGGCATCATCTGGCACCGCAATCGCCTGCCAACCGTCACCGTGCGTGCGGATATCTATGGCAAGGAACAACCGGCGACCCTGGTTCAGCAGATCTTGCCGACCCTTGCGGGTGTGCGCGCCGAATTGCCCGACGGCTACCTGCTGGACGTCGGCGGCACGGTGGAAGACTCCGCCCGTGGCCAGAACTCGGTGAAGGCCGGCGTACCGCTGTTTATCGTGGTGGTGCTGACCTTGCTGATGCTGCAACTGCGCAGTTTCTCACGCACCGCGATGGTGTTTCTGACGGCGCCGTTGGGCTTGATCGGGGTGACATTGTTCCTGCTCGTATTCCGCCAACCCTTCGGCTTTGTGGCCATGTTGGGCACGATCGCGTTGTCGGGGATGATCATGCGTAACTCGGTGATCCTGGTGGACCAGATCGAACAGGACATCAAGGCCGGCCTGGCGCCGTGGCAAGCGATCATCGAAGCCACCGTGCGCCGCTTCCGCCCGATCGTGCTGACCGCACTGGCGGCCGTACTGGCGATGATCCCGCTGTCACGCAGCGTGTTCTTCGGGCCGATGGCCGTGGCGATCATGGGCGGGTTGATTGTGGCGACGGCCTTGACCCTATTGTTCCTGCCGGCCCTGTATGCTGCGTGGTTCCGAGTGAGAAAGGACACAGCACAGTCATCTGGCGTTTAAAGTTAATGACAAGAGCGTAGGTGGCTACATGCGCTCGATGAACGTTGAAAGAACGTAGGAAAAGTATGAGGTCTAATTAAGCTTGTTTGTGCGTGAAGTTGTTCCATTACTCAATAAAGAGTCTGGGTAGCTTCTTGTCGATTGTTTTAATAATCGAGGTGTTGGTGTCCGCATGCGAACTGATTTTACGCAGTGTAAGATCCAAGTGGCTCACAGAGGTGGTATAGAGATGACAGACGAAGCTGTCATCTCCGGTGATTTTGTAGCACACGACGCACTCAGCCATTTCTGTAAGTAACTGCTCGACAGTCTGAAACTTTCCCGAGAACGGTTTAATCCGCACGAGTGCCTGCAGTGCATGGCCCAGCGCCTGAGCGTCTAGTTCAATATCAAACCCTTTGATCACGCCTGAATCTTCCAGGTTTCTGAGGCGCTCGCTGCAGCCAGGGGCTGATAACCCTACTTGTCGACTGAGCGCTCGAATAGACAATCGAGCGTTTTGGTGAAGCGCTGTAATCAGCGCACAGTCAAGGGTGTCTAGTTTCTTATCTTTTTTTGTAAGCTTTTTCATTGGATGAACCTTACGAACATTGATGAAATAGCGTGGAAAGCTTACATACCATAGATTGTTGCGAAAGTAGTGGATTTTTTGGCGATGCCTTTTTATTGTTTTGTTGACTGTCATGCGCAGTCATTTCTATTGAGTATCTTTGTCGAGGGTATGAAATGAACGACGTACTTGATGAGGCTCGCTTACAACAACATCATCACAACCACTTTCTTGAAGAAAGAGTGTTTTCTTTACGCAATGAGTTTGCTCGAAGTGGTTTCGTAAAGTTGCGCGATATCGTGGATGAAGGCCTGCGGGAAGCGGTGACAGATGAAGTCAATGGTCTGATTGAGCGCCAGCTTGAACGGCGGGACCTGCGCTTGGCTACCACAGATAACACACCACGCTACATGAGTGTGGTGCGCAGCGAATTCATCGCTGAAAACAGTCCGTTGATCTGCGCACTGTCGAAGTCAACAGTACTGCTCCACACGTTGTCATTGATCGCAGGTACACCGGTGGTCCCGTCCGTATCCAAGGATGAGGAGTACTTGATCACCAAGCAGGAACGCAAAGGTGATACCCACGGTTGGCATTGGGGTGATTACAGTTTCGCGTTGATCTGGATTATCCAAACGCCCTCGGTGGCTAAAGGTGGGATGTTGCAATGTGTGCCTCACACGTCGTGGGACAAAACCAATCCCAGAATCCACGAACTGCTGTGCAGCAATCCCATTGCGACCTACGGTTTCAAGACCGGCGATATTTACTTCCTGCGCACCGATACCACATTACATCGCACCGTTCCGCTCAATGAGGATGTCACGCGAGTGATCCTCAATATGACGTGGGCAGCTGAAAAAGATCTCCACAGTAGCCTGCACGGAAATGACCGCTGGTGGGAAGATCAGCACGTTGAAGCTGCCAAAAACCCTCTGTAAACGCGGCATCAATTCACGGAGCGACGCTCATGCATGATGCTCAATGCCTTCGGGTCGCCCGGGACCTGCTCAAGCAGGCTCAATCACATGCCGCCATGGCTGATCTGGTCAGGTCGGCAGTTGCTCGAAGTGAGCAGTGGCGCGGTAAGCAATGCATCAATCTCGTGGCAGCCGAGTCGCCGACCAGCCCGTCTGTGCGTGCGCTGCTCTCCAGTGAAGTGGGCACGCGCGCATCGGGCGGTCATATTGGTCGTGCCAACCGTTTTTTTTCGGGGATGAAGAACATTGATGAGTTGGAGTCGTTGTGTGTAGAGCTGTTAAAACTCACGTTACGTACCCAGTATGCCGATCATCGTTTGATGGGCGGTATGGCCGCAGTACTCGCGGCTTACACAGCACTCGCTAAGCCGCAAGACAATGTCATGACGGTGCCCGTGATCAGAGGCGGTGATACGAGCAACAGAACGAATGGTCCCCCCGGCGTTCGTGGACTCAGGGTTTGGGATATTCCCTTCGAACATAAAACCGCACAGATCGACCTCACTCGGTTCAGCGAGGTAGCCCAGGCGCTGAAGCCCGTAGTGACCGGGTTAGGTATGACACTCACACTTTTCCCCCTGCCGGTGGCCGATATCAAAAGCATTGTTTCATCTTGGGGTGGAAAAGTTTATTTCGATGCGGCCCATCAATTGGGGTTGATCAGTGCCGGCCTGTTCCAAGACCCTTTGGCCGAAGGAGCGGACGTTCTGACCGGCTCCTCGGGTAAAACCTTCAGTGGGCCTCAGGGCGGAGTAATCACATGGAACGATGCAACCTTGGTCGCACCGATCTCTGACGCGATTTTTCCCACCTTGACAGGCAGTCATCAGATCAATCGTGTGGCGGCGCTCGCCGTGGCGGCTACCGAGATGTTGGAGTACGGGCATACCTACATGAAACAGGTAGTCAGTAACGCACAGACGCTGGGCAAGCATTTGGATAACGCAGGTGTGAGCGTCTTTTATCGCGACGAGGGATACACGCAGACGCATCAGGTCGTGTTCGATTCAAAGCCCTTCACCAGCGGTCGCGATGCCGTAGAGCGCCTTGAGGCTGCCAACATCATTGCTAACGAGATGCCATTGCCTTGGGATATAGACCCCTCTCGACAAACGGGTATAAGGCTGGGGACAGTCGAGGTCACTCGTCTGGGGATGAAAGAGCGAGAGATGGCGTGGATAGCTGAACAAATCGCCAAGGTGCTCATGCACAACGAGGACCCGATGGCAGTGGCCAATGGGGTGATCGACTTCATGAAGCGCTATAGAACTGTTTTTTACTGCCATGAAAACGGACTCCCACGCTAACTCATTCGATTGAGCAGGAAGGGTTGTATGGTTGATCTTGAGTTTTCGCTTTATCTTTCGTTATTGATGTTCACGCTGGCAGCCATTGCATTTCTGGCAAGCCCAGGCCCGGCGACACTCGCTCTGGCCGCTAGCGGAGCTGCCTATGGCATGAAGCGCTCGCTCTATTTCTTCGCTGGCATCCTCTCGGGCTTGGTGATTGCTATAGCAGTGGTCGCCTCTGGCCTGTATGTACTCTTGCATCGTTTTCCCGCACTGGCGTACGCGTTGACGGCTGTTTCTGTTGTTTATGTTTTTTGGCTTGCCTACCGGATAGGCACCGCGCCCCCAATCAAGGATGAGCAGACGATTGCTGCGCCTGGCTGGGGTGCCGGGTTTATTCTTGGGATTTCAAACATCAAGGCCTATGCAGCCTTCGGCGCATTGTTTGGCAGCTTCACCTTGGGAATGACGTCCGAATGGGAGCAAGTTACGAAGGCACTGATCATTTTGTGGGTATGTGTAGTTTTTGACTTCCTGTGGTTGTGGGTAGGCAGCAAGATGCGCGGGTTATTCATTCACCCCACCTGGAGCCGACAACTTAACGTAAGCTTTGCGGTTTTGATGATAGTGACGGTCGCCTGGTCATTCGCGTTCGCGTAGTGCGCAGTTGGTTTCTGTCGAGGACATGATCATGTTGACCACCGTTTCAGCCCTGATGTTGTTATTGCTTGCCCCAGGCCCCACCAACACCCTGCTGTTCCGTGCCGGGGTGTTGTTTGGCTTCAGGGCTTCGTGGCGGCTGGCATGTATCGAATGCCTGGCCTACCTGCTGCAGGTCTCGGTGTGGGGCGTGGCGTTGTTGTATCTGGCGGCGTACTCGCCGTGGGCGTTGAAGGTCACGCAATTGGCGGCAGCGTGTTACCTGCTGTACGTCTCGTACAAGCTGTGGCAGCGCAAGAACAGCACCATCGACCCGGGGGGCGACCGGTTCTCGGGGGCGTATT
The DNA here is from genome assembly GCF_050432925.1 of Pseudomonas sp. 18175. Lineage (NCBI taxonomy): Bacteria > Pseudomonadati > Pseudomonadota > Gammaproteobacteria > Pseudomonadales > Pseudomonadaceae > Pseudomonas > Pseudomonas sp. 18175. The sequence goes on from NZ_JBKFTO010000022.1 coordinate 38,843, forward strand.
TTTTCTGGATGACCGTGATGAACCCCAAGGGGCTATTGATTGTGTCGTTCATTGCGCCGATCAACGCTTTCACCACGCTGGAGGGCTACGCAGCCTTTATGACGACGCTGGCGCTGGTGGTGATACCGGTGGGCGCGGCCTGGATCGTGCTGGGCAGTCGCTTTGAAGGTATGCAGAAGGCGTGGCTTTCGCCACTGAAGATCAACCGGGCGACGTCAATTGCCATCGGCTGTTTTGCGACCTTGATGGTGGGGCGGTTGGCTGAGTCGGTGCTGCACTAGGATCGCTCGCTCGTGCACCTGTTGTTGAAATAGACGACAGCTTACGGGAACGCTTTCAGGGTGCCTTCCACTCAGGGATTACCTGGTCACAGGTTCTCATTGGCGCTGTCGGTAGCTGTCGGCATCGTTAATGGGATTCACCTTACTTGATAGCAGGGATTCCCCATGTGTCTTATTTCGTTAATAAACAAAATGGTCAATTTGGCGCCACAGCCTCAAAAGCCAGACTGCCCAACTGACTCAGAGCAGCCGTCCAAACCTCCTTGCCAAGCCCAAGTTCAAAAACCACCTTGCCCGGAAAAACCCTGTTCAAACGACGACCGCAAACAAACCAAGCGCATTGAGTACAGCATGATCTCAATGCGTACTATCACGCTGGATTAGTCCGCATGATAGTTAGCCTTTTGTGAGGGGGAGAACGCTTGCGCGGTCCAGAAGGTGCGTGCGAGTGCCCCCCATTGCAGGGAGCACTCCTTTCAAGGCTTACAGTGCGCCAAACACCTTCTTCGCCAAGCTGGTGGCCGCAGCCGCTGGGTTCTTGCGAATGGTTTCTTCCTGCTGCGCGATCATTTTGAACAGGCCGTCCAGCGCCTGTTCGGTCACGTAGTTTTCGACGTTGGCGCTCTTGGCGTCCACCGCGCCAAAGGCCGCAGCTTTGCCGGCCAGGGCGTTGTATTGCTGGGCTACGCCGACCTTGTCGGTGGCGGCTTTCACAATTGGCAGGAACTTGGCGCGGATTTCTTCGCGGCTGCTTTTGTTCAGGTATTGGGTGGCCGAGTCCTGGCCGCCGCTGAGAATGCCCTTGGCGTCGGTCACGCTCATGTTTTTCACAGCGTTGACCAGGATCGGCTGGGCCTGGGTCACGGCGGTTTCGGCCGCTTTGTTCATGCTGGTTTCCAACTGGGTGACCTGGTCGCCCATGCCGAACATTTTCAGCTTGTCCGCCACTTTGCCCAGTTTGCCGGGCAGGCCGATCTTCACTTCAGGGTTGTTGCTGAAACCACCTGGAACACCCAGCTGTTTCACGGCGATCTGCGCGCCTTGGGTCAGGGCGTCCTTGAGGCCGCCGCTGGCGTCGCCCTGGGACAGGCTGCTCAAGTCCAGGGCCATGGCGTTGGCGCCCAGCATCAGGCCGGCAAACAGGGCAGTAAAGCGAAGGGAGTTACGGAGCATGGGCGCTTCCTTATCAATCAAAATCAGTGGGCCACAGCATCAACGCGCACGCGCAACGGTTGTGGATCCTGGCCATTGAGCTGCACAGAGTGCCGTTCGGTGGTAATAAACAGTAGCTCGCCATCCACTTCGATGCGAGCACTCACCGAATAACTATGGCCGGGTTTGACCTGCGCCGGGTCGTAGCTCAGGTGAAACGGTAGCGGCACCTGGCCTTTGACCGGGCCTTTTTGTTCGGCGAGGGTCACCGCCGGTGCGTCGGCCAGGGAAACGTCTTGCAGGCTGACGCTCAAGATGGCGGTCGGCGGCAAGGCGATGCGTTGGCGGTAGAACACTTCGCCATCAAGGCTGGCCTGGGGCGCGGGCGTCATGGATTGGCAGGCTCCGAGCAGGGCGGTCAGGCCCAGTAGGACGATTTTTTTCATGGTGCAGCTCCTTGTAAACGGCGCCGGAAACCGCCCGGCGCCTTATTCAATCTAGCGGCTTTCTTGAGATTCAACCGGCTCATCATCGACCCGATGCAGCGCGACCTGGCGAATCGATAACCGAATCTCCGCCGGCAACACGCGTTTGGCGGCGCCTTCGGCCAGTTCGCCGAGCAGGTCGTGGTAGCTCAATTTGCCGGCTTCATCGCGGCGCAGCACATCTTGCTCCAGTAACGTCTGGATGAAATGTCGGAAAAGACTCTTATCGAAGAACTCCGGCGCGTTGAGCCCATGCAGGATCGACAGGCGCTGGGCCATGATGGTGCACAGGTCTTCCAACTCTTCGGCGCTGATGCTGTTCTGGCCGCTGTTGAGTAGCAGCGAGATGGCCATGTAGAAGCGCTGCAGGGTCTGGGCGATGCTCTTGGACAGCAGGGTCAGCAGCACAAAGTGCCGCGAACTCGGCGCCGGGCGCAGGTACACGTTGTTCTCGAAGCGTAGCAGGCCCTGTTCGACGAAGGCCTCCAGCCACTGGTCGACCACCGTGTCCAACTCATCCTGATTCCAGCGGATAAACAGCTCCGATTGCAGGTACGGGTACAAGGCGTGGGTGTAGCGCAGGATCTGCTCGCGGCTCATGCGCGAGCTGCTCTGGAAGAAGCTCGCCAGCAACGCAGGCAAGGCGAAGATGTGCAGCACGTTATTGCGGTAGTAGGTCATCAGGACGGCGTTCTGCTCGTCCAGGTAGAGGATCTTGCCCAGGGCGTCACTTTGTTCTGACAACAGGTCCATGTCCAACACGTGCTTGATCAGCGCCAGGCCATCGCCTTCGGGCAGGGTGGTGTGGGGCGAGTAGGGCACGCGGCGCAGCAGGGCCAGGTACAGGTCCAACTGGCGCGCCATGGCTTGTTCGTCCAGGGCCAGGCGGGTGGTGGACAGCAGCGCCAGGGCCACCAGGTTGACCGGGTTTACGGCAGCCGCTTCGTTCAGGTGGCGGGCCACCTGTTCACCGAGGCGGTTGGTGGTTTCGTTGAGCCAGGCCGGTTTGTAGTTCGGGCCCAGTTCCTGGCTGCGCCAGTCCGGTTGCTCGGCGTCGAGGAATTCGGCCAACTTGATCGGCTCGCCAAAGTTGACTGCGACCTGGCCAAAGCGCTGCTTGAGCGCACCGACCACTTTGAAAATATCGAAGATCGATTCTTTCTTCTTGGTCGCGCCACGCAGCTCGCCCAGGTAGGTGCGGCCTTCGAGCACGCGTTCGTAGCCGATGTACACCGGCACAAACACGATGGGCATGCGCGAGGAGCGCAAAAAGCTGCGCAGGGTAATCGCCAGCATGCCGGTCTTGGGTTGCAGCATGCGCCCGGTGCGCGAGCGTCCGCCTTCGACGAAGTACTCCACCGGGAAGCCCTTGGTGAACAAGGTGTGCAGGTATTCGTTGAACACTGAGGTGTACAGCGGGTTGCCCTTGAAGGTGCGGCGCATGAAAAACGCACCGCCACGACGCAGCAGGCTGCCGATCACCGGCATGTTCAGGTTGATGCCGGCAGCGATGTGCGGTGGGGTCAGGCCGTTCTTGAACAGCAGGTAGGACAACAACAGGTAGTCGATATGGCTGCGGTGGCAAGGCACGTAGATCACCTCGTAGCCCTGGGCAACCTTTTGCACGCCTTCGATGTTATTGACCTTGATGCCGTCGTAGATCTTGTTCCAGAACCAGCTCAGCACCACTTCGAGAAAGCGGATCGCAGTGTAGGTGTAGTCCGAGGCGATCTCGTTGCCGTAGCGCAGGGCCTGGGCCTTGGCTTTTTCCGGGCTGATTTTTTCCCGTTCGGCTTCATCGGCAATGGCCTGGCGCACCAGCGGCATATTCACCAGGCCTTTCACCAAATTGCGGCGGTGGGACAGGTCGGGGCCGATCACGGCGGTTTTCAGGTTGCGAAAGTGCACCCGCAGGATGCGCTGAGCCATGCGAACCGTGCGTTCGTGACCTTTATTGTGCTCGATCAATTCACGCAGGTTGATAGGCGCAGAGAATTGCACACGGGTCTTGCGGCCCAGGATCAGGATGCTCAGTAAACGACGCAGGCGACCGGTGACGGCCCAGCTGTCGGCAAACAGCAGCTTCCACGGGCTCGACTCGCTTTCGGGTGACTGCCCCCAGAACACGCTGACCGGAATGATTTGTGCATTCTCTTCGGCGTGTTCGCTCAGGGTGTTGACCAGGCGTGTCAGGGTTGGCGGTGCGCCGCGCTTGTCCTGGCGACCGAGCCAGTCCGGTTCCGGTGTGAGGTAGAAGAACGCCGCGGGTTCCATCAATGGGCCTACCGACACTGGCAGCACCGGGCGCGGCAGGCCGGCCTTGGTGCACTCGGCGTCGACCACGGCCAATTCGGTGAGGGAGGGCGATTGCAGGACGTAGAACACCGGCCGGCTGCGGTCCAGGTTGAGGGTAAGGGACGACTGGTTGATCGTCTCCGAGCGAACCCAGAGGTACAACAGTCGGCGCAAGGTGCCAAACACCAGACGGCGGAACGGAGAGCGGGTCATAGGCGTGCTGCTTCAAGTGGTTAAAACCGAGCAGGTGCTCGGGCGGGTAGTGTGCCGTATTCGCCGAAAATCGGCAAAAAAGCAGGGAAGTAAACTTGAGTTGATCGTTTTTGAGCCTGTCATATACTCGGCAGTTCAATGCGTCACTCAACAATAAAAATGCATGTGGGAGTAAGACAGATGGCAACGCGCGAAACCGGTAATGTGAAGTGGTTCAACGATGCAAAGGGCTATGGGTTTATCCAGCGCGATGATGGCAAGGATGTGTTTGTGCACTACCGCGCCATTCGTGGAGACGGTCACCGCTCGTTGGCCGAAGGCCAGCAGGTGGAATACGCCGTGGTGACCGGCGAGAAGGGGTTGCAGGCGGAGGATGTGGTGGGGTTGTAAGGCCGACCCAATGCTGTTCTGGTAACCCAATCAAATGTGGGAGCTGGCTTGCCTGCGATAGCATCACTGTGGTCTTGCTGATAGACCGAGGTGTTTGCATCGCAGGCAAGCCAGCTCCCACATTGACTGTATTTGCAGCTTTAAATCAGGCCGTTTTCCAGGTGATTTCTTCTTCACCATCCGCGCTGATGCGCATCCAGCGATCAGCACTCTCTTCACCTTCTTCCTCAACCCACGTCCCCGGCGCGCAACGCACTTCCACGTTCAACGCAGCAAATGCCGCGCGGGCGCAGGCGATGTCGTCGTCCCACGGGGTCTGGTCGCTTTCCAGGTACAGGCTGTTCCACTTGCCTACGGCTTTCGGCAGCCAAGTCACCGGCACGTTGCCGGCCTTGCACTTGTAGGTCTGGCCCTTCTGGACCCAGTCGGTGCACGGGCCCAGGGCAGCGCCCAGCCAGGCGGCGACGGCCCGGTGGTCGACGTCGGCGTCCTTCAGGTAAATCTCGATATCAGGTTGGCGCATGGATGTTCCTCGTTGCGGGATTTTAAAAATCCATTCGCGGAAAAGTCGGTTATTGAAGCACGAAATAGTCGTAGCGCATCGACACGGTGACCAGCAGCGGGTCAGCCGCCTCGATCACCTGGCTGCGGCGCTCGGCGCTGGCGCGCCAGCCGTGGGGCGTCATGGCCAACAGATTGGCGCGATCCTCAGGCTTTTCCAGGCTCAGCGTGAATTCCAGGGTTTCACTGTGGGCCAGGCTCATGCCCTCCGGTACCAGGGCCAGGTGCTTGTCGTCGGTGTACTCACGCACTTCGTCGTACAGGCGCTCGCGCAACTCCATCAGATGGCCACTGGTGGGGCCGACCTTCATCAAGCCGCCACCGTGGCTGAGCAGGCGTTTGGCTTCTTCCCAGTCCAGCGGGCTGAACACACTGGCCAGGAATTGGCAGCTGGCATCGGCCAACGGTACGCGGGCCATGCTGGCGATCAACCAAGTCACTGCAGGGTTGCGCTTGCAGGCGCGCTTGACCGCTTCCTTGGAGATATCCAGCGCATAGCCATCGGCGTGGGGCAGGGCGTCGGCGATTTGCGCGGTGTAGTAACCCTCGCCACAACCGATATCCACCCAGCGCTGGGGCGCGCGTTCAGCGGCCAACTCGGCCAGGCGCTTGGCCACAGGGGCGTAGTGGCCGGCGTTGAGAAAGTCACGGCGGGCTTCGACCATAGCGAGGTTATCGCCCGGGTCGCGGCTGTTCTTGTGCTGCACCGGCAACAGGTTCAGGTAACCCTGGCGCGCACGGTCAAAACGGTGCCCGGCCGGGCACGCCACGCCATTGTCCACCGCGTTGAGCGGCGCGCTGCAAATGGGGCAAGCGAGCATCAGGCGAGCAACTTGATCAGGGTTTGGTAGTAGATTTCGGTCAGCACGTCGAGGTCGCTGGCGAGGATGCGCTCGTTGACCTGATGGATCGTCGCGTTGACCGGGCCCAGCTCGACCACTTGGGTACCCAAGGTGGCGATGAAACGCCCATCGGAAGTGCCGCCGCTGGTGGACGCCTGGGTTTCCCGCCCGGTGATTGCCTTGATGCTGGCGGAGACCGCATCCAGCAACGCGCCCGGTTCGGTGAGGAACGGCAGGCCCGACAGCGCCCACTCTACGTGCCAGTCCAGGCCGTGTTTGTCGAGGATCGCCGCAACGCGCTGTTGCAGGCCTTCGACGGTGGACTCGGTGGAGAAACGGAAGTTGAACACCGCCGTCAGGTCACCCGGAATCACGTTGGTGGCACCGGTGCCGGAATTGAGGTTGGAAATCTGGAAGCTGGTCGGCGGGAAGAACGCGTTGCCGTCGTCCCAGTGCTCGGCAGCCAACTCGGCCAGGGCCGGGGCAGCCAGGTGGATCGGGTTCTTCGCCAAGTGCGGGTAGGCCACGTGGCCCTGTACACCGCGTACGGTCAAGGTGGCGCCGAGGGAGCCACGACGACCGTTCTTGACCACATCGCCCACCAGCGTAGTGCTCGACGGTTCGCCGACGATGCACCAGTCCAGGCGTTCCTTGCGGGCGGCCAGGCGTTCGATCACGGCTTTGGTGCCATGGTGCGCCGGGCCTTCTTCATCGCTGGTGATCAGGAATGCCACCGAACCCTTGTGATCCGGGTAGTCGGCGACAAAACGCTCGGAGGCCACCAGCATCGCGGCCAGGCTGCCTTTCATGTCGGCGGCGCCACGCCCGCAGAGCATGCCGTTTTCATCGATCAACGCGTCGAATGGGTCGTTCTGCCAGGCCTGCACCGGGCCGGTCGGTACCACGTCGGTGTGGCCGGCAAAGCACAGCACCGGGCCTTCGTGCTTGCCGTGGGTGGCCCAGAAGTTGTCCACGTCTTCGATACGCATCGGCTCCAGCGCAAAACCGGCGTCGCCCAGGCGCTGCATCATCAGCTTCTGGCAATCGGCGTCGATCGGCGTCACGGAGGGGCGACGGATCAGGTCGATGGCAAGTTGAAGGGTCGGCGAAAGGTCGGCATGGGCCGTCATGGGAAACTCCGGAAGCGTATTAGGGGCGCAGGACACAAGGTGGCGCAGATCTAATGTGGGAGCGGGCTTGCTCGCGAATGCGGTGTGTCAGTCAATTCATGTGTGGCTGACACACCGCATTCGCGAGCAAGCCCGCTCCCACACAGACCTGCTTCACATGAAGCATTGGCGCAGGCCAAGTCGTGCAAAACGGCCGTTATCTTATAGCAAAACGGCGACCAGAGGCCGCCGTTTAGTGCATTGCGCAAGTTTTTACGCAGCGGGTGCGGGCTCCGCAGCTACCGAAGGTTTGGGCAGCGACGACAGGAACGCCATGATCAACGCCGCCACATACGGCAGCGACTGGACCAGCAGCATCACCACCCAGAAGCGGATGTCATTGCTCGGCAGGCCCTGCACCAGGTAGATACCCAGCGCGGCGCCCCACAACAGCAGCATGATGAACATTTCTTCGCGGGCTTCGGAAATGGCTACCCAGAAGCCGTGGTTATCCGCGTTTTTCGGTGTGCGAAAGAACGGAATACTGCTGGTGAAGAAGCCATACAGCACCGCCTTGGCGATGGTGTGGGACAACGCCAAACCGGCCAGGGCCGCGCAGAACGCATCCTTGAGGTTCACGCCCACGGCGCGACGGTACAGGAACACGATCTTGCCCACTTTGAACACAAACAGTGCCAACGGCGGGATCGCGAAAATCAGCAGCGGCGGGTCGACTCGCGTCGGCACGATGATCATCGCCGCCGACCACAACAGGGCGCCCACGGTGAAGAAGATGTTCATGCCGTCTGCCACCCACGGCAACCAGCCCGCGAGGAAGTGGTAGCGCTGGCCGCGGGTCAGTTCGGTGTCCTTGCCGCGCAACAGGCTGGCGGTGTGACGCTTGATGATCTGGATCGCGCCATAGGCCCAGCGGAAACGCTGTTTCTTGAAGTCGATAAAGGTATCGGGCATCAGGCCTTTGCCGTAGCTGTCGTGGTAATACGCCGCCGACAGGCCTTTCTCGAATACCCGTAGGCCCAGTTCGGCGTCTTCGCAGATGCACCAGTCGGCCCAGCCCAGTTCTTCGAGCACCGAGCGACGGGTCATGGTCATGGTGCCGTGCTGGATGATCGCGTCACGGTCGTTGCGGGTGACCATGCCGATATGGAAGAAGCCTTTGTATTCCGCGTAGCAAAGCTTCTTGAAGGTGCTTTCGTTCTGGTCGCGGTAGTCCTGCGGCGACTGCACCACGGCGATTTTCGGGTCGGCGAAGTGCGGCACCATGTGCTTGAGCCAGTTAGGCGACACGCAGTAGTCCGAGTCGATCACCGCGATCACTTCGGCATCCTTGGCGGTATGCGGGATCAGGTAGTTCAGTGCACCACCCTTGAAACCGGCCAGGGGCGCGACATGGAAGAACTTGAAGCGCGGGCCGAGGGTTTCGCAGTAGTCGCGCACCGGTTCCCACACAGCTGGGTCCTTGGTGTTGTTATCGATGATCAGGACTTCGTAGTCCGGGTAATCCAGCGCGGCCAGGGCGTCGAGGGTTTGTTTGACCATCTCCGGCGGCTCGTTGTAGCACGGCACATGGATCGACACTTTCGGGCGGTAGTCCGATTCCCCTTCCACCGGCAGGAATTCACGCCGGCGCTTGTGGGTCCATACCGCTTCCGCGAGTTCATGGGCTTCGGTCAACAGCACGATAAACACGCCCAGGGCGCCGAGGGCCAAGAGGATGCCCACGGTGACGCTGAACCACGTGCTGTATTGCTGGCTGTAGTCGTAGCCGATCCACACCAACACCGACCCGCATAGGAACGCGATAAAGGTCAGGAAGGTGCGGCCACGCTGGCGCAGGGCCGAGCCGTCGATCATCAGCAGGGTCAGGGACAGCAGCGCCAGCACCACCGAGCCAATGGCCAGTACGCGCCATTGTGGAATGGCTACCACCGGCCCTTCAAAGTTGAATTTTTGCTGACGCGCGGCGTTGTACACGCCCCAGTAAGCACCGGCCGAGCCTTCGTCGCTGACTTTCCATGGCTGGTCGAACGCTTCGATCACGAAGTAGTTGTAACCTTGGCGGTTCAGCTTGTTTACCAGGGTACGTAGGTAAATCGCCTGGTCGGCGGGGGATGTTTCATTGCCACCACGCATGCGGCCGTTGCTCGGCCAGCCAACCTCCGACAGCAGCAGCGGCTTTTTCGGAAACAGTTTTTTCAGGTCCTTGGCACGGTCGAGTACGTACTGACCGGCTTTGTCCATTGGAATGTATTCCCAGAACGGCAGGATGTGCGCGGCGATCAGGTCGACGTGCTTGGCCAATTGTGGGTTCTTTTCCCAGATGTGCCATTGCTCGGACGTGGTCACCGGCACTTTTACGGCAGCGCGCACGCGGTCGAGCAGCACGATCAGTGCTTCGGGGGTGATTTCTTCACGGAACAGTGCTTCGTTGCCGACCACCACCCGCACAACGCTGCGAGAGCTGTTGGCCAGTTCGATGGCGCGCTGGATTTCCCGCTCGTTGCGCTCAAGGTCCGGGCTGATCCAGATCCCCAGGGTCACGCGCAGGCCAAACTCTTCGGCCAGTTTGGGGATGTCCCCCAAGGTGCCGTCAACCGAGTAGGTACGGATATTGTCCGTCAGCTTGCTCATGATCTCGAGGTCGCGACGCATCTGGTCGTCGGTCGGGTACTGGTCTTTCTGCGGGAACTGGCCTTGCTGGAACGGCGAGTAAGAGAACCCGGAGATCTGCTCAGGCCAGTTGGGGGCGGTGACCGGGCGGTTGATCAGCGCCCAGAAGCCGGTGAACAGCGCGGCGATTGCCAGCACGATCACCAGGTTGAGTCCAAATTTACGCGATGCCATGGTTATTTCGGGTTCCAAAGGGTGTGGAACGAAAAGAGGTGCCGGCCTGCGCCGAACGGCGCGCATCCTACACCGGCGCTTCCCTTAAGCGTATAGCAGACAGAGAAAAGCCGGACGTTAGTCAGCGAAAGGCCATCTAAGTTCTTAACGTGTAACTTGTAGCTTAAAACTTGCGGCTGCGTAGCCCATAATGCGCGCCGGTTTTTGGGGTAATGGTCATGAGTACAGAAGATCCACGGTTTGCAGGCGTCGCCCGCTTGTATGGCATTGAAGGTCTGGAACGCTTGAAAGCGGCCCATGTGGCGATCGTCGGCGTCGGCGGCGTGGGCTCCTGGGCGGCGGAAGCCATGGCCCGGTGCGGGGTGGGCGAGATTTCGCTGTTTGACCTGGACGACGTGTGCGTGAGCAACAGCAACCGCCAGTTGCATGCGCTGGATAGCACCGTGGGCAAGCCCAAGGTCGACGTGATGGCCGAGCGCCTGCGTGGCATCAATCCCGATTGCACGGTGCATGCGGTGGCGGATTTCGTGACGCGCGACACCATGGCTGAATACATCACGCCCGATATCGATTGTGTGATCGACTGCATCGACGCGGTGAACGCCAAGGCCGCGCTGATCGCGTGGTGCAAGCGCCGCAAGATCCAGATCATCACCACCGGCGGCGCGGGCGGGCAGATCGACCCGACGTTGATCCAGGTGTGCGACTTGAACCGCACGTTCAACGATCCTCTGGCCTCGAAAGTGCGCTCAACCTTGCGCCGCGACTACGGCTTCAGCCGCACCGTGACCCGCCATTACAGCGTGCCGTGCGTGTTTTCCACCGAGCAACTGCGTTATCCCAAGCCCGATGGCAGCATTTGTTTGCAGAAGAGTTTTGTTGGCGATGGGGTGAAGCTGGACTGCGCCGGTGGGTTTGGCGCGGTGATGATGGTGACCGCCACCTTTGGCATGGTGGCCGCGACCAAGGCGGTGGACAAGATTGTGGCCGGGGTGCGCAGGCCTTCTGAGCGGGTCAAGCCTGCCTAGGTTGCAGATCCATGCACAATTCAAAAATGTGGGAGCGGGCTTGCTCGCGAATGCGGTGGTTCAGGCGATGATGTATCGACTGACACTCTGCATTCGCGAGCAAGCCCGCTCCCACATTTAGTTTGGTGTAAGGCTCAACGCTCGCATGCGCTGCAACACTGCATTCAGGCCATTGCTTCGGGACGGTGACAGTTGCCGGGAAAGCCCCAGTTGATTGAACCAGTCGGGCAGGTCCACGGCCTGCAGCTCGGCAGCCGACAAACCATTGACTCGCACCAGCAATAACGCCACTAATCCACGAATCAAGCGTGCATCACTGGCAGCAGAAAACTGCCAGTGGCCATCCTGTAAACGACCCACCAACCACACCAGGCTTTCACAGCCCTGTACCAGATTGGCGTCGACTTTATCTTCAGCGGCCAGCGCCGGCATGCGTTCGCCCCATTGCATCAGCATGCGGGCGCGCTGCTCCCAGCTACCGACAGCCTGGAAGGCTTCAAGCGCACTTACTGCCTCAACGGGCAGGCTCATCGCAACATATCCAGCGCCTGGTCCAACGCCTCAAAAAAGCGCTCCAGGTCATCGGAATCGTTATACAGCGCCAGCGACACGCGGATAGCCCCGGACAAATGCATCGCCTTGAGCAACGGCATCGCACAATGATGGCCGGCGCGAACGGCAATGCCTTGCTCGGTCAGCAGGTGCGCCAGGTCGGCGTTGTGCACGCCCTCAACCACAAAGCTGACCAGTGCGACCTGAGGCGAGCCCAACACGCGCACGCCATTGCGCGCCTTAAGCCCACGCAACAGGTAGTCATGCAGAGCCGCCTCATGGGCAACCACCGCCTGCTGATCCAACGAACTCAGGTAATCCAGGCTGGCGCCCAGGCCAATCACGCTGGCAATCGGCGGCGTGCCGGCTTCGAAACCCAGTGGCGCAGGGCGAAAGCTGGCGCTGTGGTAGTCGGCCTGTTGCACCATCTCGCCGCCAAACTGCCAGTGGCGCAGGTGATGCAAGGCTTCATTGCGACCGAACAGCACGCCGACGCCATCCGGACCGTAGAGCTTGTGGCTGGAAAACACATAGAAGTCGCAGCCCAGCGCTTGCACATCGTGACGGCCATGGACGATGCCCTGGGCGCCGTCGATCACCGTCAGGGCGCCGTGTGGCCGCGCCAGGGCGAGCAGAGCGTCCAGCGGTTGCCAGGCGCCAAGTACGTTGGACAACTGGCTCACCGCCAGCAGGCGCGTGCGTGGGCCGATCAACTTGGCGGCGGCGGCGAGGTCAATCACGCCGTCATCGCCCAGGGGCAGCACCACCAATTCCAGGGCGCGCCGCTTGGCCAGTTGCTGCCAGGGCAGCAGGTTGGCGTGGTGTTCCAGGGCGCTGATGACAATTTCATCGCCCGCATTAAAGAGGTGCTCAAGGCCATAGGCCAAGAGGTTCAGCGCAGAGGTTGCGCCGTGTGTGAACACAATTTGCCCGCTGTCACCTGCATTCAACCACTGCGCGACCTTGCTGCGGCTGTCTTCGAATGCCTGGGTCGCATGGGCGCCTGGCAAATGCTGGGCACGGTGCACATTGGCTGCGCCATTGGCGTAGTAATGGCTGATGGCGTCCAACAGGGCCTGGGGTTTTTGTGTGGTAGCGGCGTTGTCCAGATAGGTCTGGTCTTGCCGTTGCAGGGTGGCGATGGCCGGGAAATCGGCGCGCCAGGGGGAGGGCACAAGCATGGTGTTCAAGACTCGTATAAGCGAGCCCCAGGATCGGGGCCCGCTAGTGGCATCGAGTGGCTACTTAGTTGTGAGCGTGCAGCGCTTCGTTCAGTTCGATGGCCGATTTGTGGGTTTTGCACTCCACGGCACCGGTCTCGGAGTTACGGCGGAACAGCAGGTCTGGCTGGCCGGCCAAGTCACGTGCCTTGACCACTTTGACCAGTTGGTTCTGCTCGTCCAGCAGTGCAACCTTGGTGCCGGCGGTGACGTAAAGGCCCGACTCCACGGTGTTGCGGTCGCCCAATGGGATACCGATACCGGCGTTGGCGCCGATCAGGCAGCCTTCGCCGACCTTGATCACAATGTTGCCGCCGCCCGACAGGGTGCCCATGGTGGAGCAACCGCCGCCCAGGTCCGAACCCTTGCCGACGAACACGCCTGCCGATACACGGCCTTCGATCATGCCCGGGCCTTCGGTGCCGGCGTTGAAGTTGACGAAACCTTCATGCATCACAGTGGTGCCTTCGCCCACGTAGGCGCCCAGGCGGATACGTGCAGCATCAGCGATACGCACGCCGGCCGGTACCACGTAGTCGGTCATTTTCGGGAACTTGTCCACCGAGAACACTTCCAGCAGCTCGCCACGCAGGCGTGCTTCCAGCTGGCGCTCAGCCAGTTCGCTGATGTCGATGGCGCCTTGGCTGGTCCAGGCAACGTTCGGCAGCTGCGGGAACACACCGGCCAGGCTCAGGCCGTGTGGCTTGACCAGGCGATGGGACAGCAAGTGCAGCTTGAGGTAGGCCTCAGGGGTGGAGGTCAGTGCAGCGTCTTCGGCCAGCAGGGTGGCGACCAGCGGCGTGTGGCTTTCAGCCAGGCGGCTCAGCAGCGCGGCTTGGGCGGCGTCGACATTTTTGAGCGCGTCAGCCAGTTGCAGGGCCTGGGTGACGGTGAAGGTGATCGCCTGGTTACCTTCGGTGTAACCGAGGATCGGCGCGATGGCTGCGACGATTTCAGCCGATGGGTTGAGCAACGGTTGTGCGTAAAACACTTCCAGCCAAGCACCTTGGCGGTTCTGAGTGCCGACGCCGAAGCCCAGGCTGAACAGGGAATTGGACATGCTGTTACCTCTACAAAAATGGAAAGGGCTGGCCTACTTGAGGGCCGCCGAATAAACATCTGGCTTGAAGCCAATCAGGGTTCTGTCACCGAGATCGAGCACTGGGCGCTTGATCATCGAGGGTTGTGCGAGCATCAATTCAATGGCTTTCGACTGATCGAGATCGGCTTTGCGTTCGTCTTCGAGTTTGCGAAAGGTGGTGCCCGCACGGTTCAAAACCACCTGCCAACCGTGCTCGTTGCACCATTGGGTCAAGTGTTCGCGGTCGATACCGGCCGTTTTGTAGTCGTGGAACGCATAGCTCACAGCGTGCTCATCGAGCCAGGTGCGCGCCTTTTTCATGGTGTCGCAGGCTTTGATGCCAAAAAGGTGCAAGGTTTTGCTTGAAACGGTCAAGGAATTGCCCCCTTTAAGATGCTGAAAACGAAAGGACCGGGATTATGCCACGACCAGGGGCCTGTGGTGCCTCCCGTCATACCGGCGTGCGACTTATGTGCAAATGCCAGGCGGTAACATAGCCGGCTAATATGGCACTTCAAAGGCCTGTCGTTGCCTGATGTGTGTCGTAGCAAGTCGATTGTCCGGGAAACCCGCGTTATGCAAACTGCCTACACCGTTCTTATCCTGCTGATGCTGGTCAGCGTTTCGCGTCTGGTCGGGCGTGTCATACCGCTGCCGCTGCCCTTGGTACAGATTGCTGCCGGTGCCTTGTTGGCCTGGCCCACGCTGGGGCTGCATGTGGCGCTGGACCCGGAGCTGTTTCTGTTTCTGTTCCTGCCACCGCTGTTGTTTTCCGATGGTTGGCGCATGCCCAAGCGGGAGTTGTGGCGGCTGCGCGGGCCGATCCTGACGCTGGCGGTGGGGTTGGTGTTGTTTACTGTGGTGGGCGCCGGTTATTTCATTCACTGGATTTTGCCTACGATCCCGCTGCCGGTAGCTTTCGCCCTGGCCGCCGTTTTATCGCCGACGGACGCCGTGGCGGTGTCGGCCATTTCCCAGAACCGTTTGCCTACGCCATTGATGCATATGCTTCAAGGCGAGGCGTTGATGAACGACGCGTCGGGCCTGGTGACCTTCAAGTTCGCCTTGGCGGCGGCGTTGACCGGGGTGTTTTCCCTGGCGGATGCCAGCCTGACCTTTGTGCTGGTAGCGGTGGGCGGCCTGGCTGTTGGCGTGGCGCTGAGTTGGCTGGTCGGCCGCTTGCGTGCGTGGATGATCGCCCGAGGTTGGGATGATCCTGCGACCCACGTGGTGTTCATGTTGCTGTTGCCGTTTGCCGCGTATGTGCTGGCTGAGCGCTTGGGTGCATCGGGCATCCTGTCAGCCGTGGCGGCGGGGATGATGCAAAGCTGGCTCGACCTGCTGCCGCGCCAGACCAGCACACGGCTGCTTAATCGCAGCGTTTGGTCTTTGCTGGAGTTTGCGTTCAATGGCCTGATCTTTCTGCTGTTGGGCCTGCAATTGCCGGACATCATCAAGGCGGTGGTCAGTCATGAGCCGACACTGTGGCCCGCGTTGTTTTATCGCTGCCTGGATGTGATCGCGATTTTCCTGGTGCTGATTGTGCTGCGCTTTGTCTGGGTGCAGAGCATCTGGCGGCTGTCGGGCTTGCTGCGTAGGCTGCGAGGGAAAAGTGAATTGACGCTGGTGCCCACCGCCCGGTCTTGCTGGTTGCTGACCGTCGGTGGCGTGCGCGGCGCGGTGACCCTGGCCGGTGTGATGTCGGTGCCATTGCTGTTGGCGCCAGGCCAGGATTTTCCCGAGCGCGACCTGCTGATATTCATCGCGGCCGGTGTGATCCTGCTGTCGCTGGTTGCCGCATGCATCGCCTTGCCGCTGCTGTTGCGGGGTATTGAAAAGAGCCCGGATGAGAAGCGTCACAACGAAGTGCGTGAAGCATGGAAGAAAACCGCCGTGGCCGCGATCCATGCGCTGGAAGCCGAGGAGCCGCCAGGCAGCGAAAACCAGGATGCCGCCCAGGCCGCGCTCGCCACTGAGTTGAAGGCGCGCCTGATGTCGGAATATCGCCATCAATTGGACGTGTTCAACGACTCGGCCGAAGCCCAGGTATTGGCGCAGCAGATGGATCTGCTTGAGCGCAAATTGCGCCTCAAGGCACTACGGGCGCAACGCCTGGAGTTGTATAGCTTGAGCCGTCACCACCAGATTGGTGATGACGTTTTAAGGGAGGTGTTGGCCGAGTTGGATATGAGTGAGGCGAATCTAGGGATAGCGAAGGCATGATCGACGTAGGGCCCGAATTTTTAGACATTTCCCCCTTCCCTGGGACGAGGCCTGCCGTTGTCGAGCGGTGTAACAGGTCAGTGTTGAGATCAGGCAGTGTTTTTCGGAAGGGTAATGTTGGTGAATCCTAACGCTTGTGCAAAAAGTTGCTTAACCGCGCGGGCGGTATCCTTTTTGTTGGCCCCCCAGTGAAGGCTCATGGTGGGACTTGAGGGGTCGATGTTTCTGGCATCGGAGCCAATCGCTGACCATGACTTGCCAAGGGTACTTAGCGAAATCCGGATATCGCCATCTGCCCGGTCGGTGAACTGGGTTTGAGTGCTTAAGTAAGGTTGTAATTTTTTTATGTTGTGAGTTACAAATTTTTTCTGCTCGTCAGTCATGTCGAGTAATGAAATCGTGACAGTTGAAAGAGCGGGCCAGAGCTTATTCAGGACGGCAGTGGCGTTTAGTTTTTCGATAGTATCGTTGATAGATGGACCTGGCCGTGGAGGGTATAGCGTACGCAGGAGTGCTATGTCGCCTTCTGAAAGCTCATTGTTTTTCGGTATGGCGGGAGCGCCATTTAGTTCTTTTGAAGTGAACTCGTAATGCATGATTGATTTTGGATCGTACTGTGTAAATGTGGGTCCCTTTTTTTGCCGCTTTATAATGTTGGTTATGTTGTCTTTTATGTCTTTTTCTGGGTTATTAGAACCTTCGAAACGAGGTTTTAGCTCTGCCTCATTAAAACTTATCTTGCGGTCCGGGTGTTGATGCTCATGTAAAACACCAATGGCGTGCAAACCCTCATGTATCACGGTGGCAATTACGTTTTCCGGCGGACGGTTGAAGTTGAAGAACATGGTGGGTTCCAGCGGTTTCGCATGTTTTGCGTCCGTACCCACGCGTGAAGATCCATTGGAGCCTTTTCCACTGCTGGGGCTTATACGGATATCCGCATCGGGGCCTGGAACGTATTTGAAATTCAGGTTGATGTGCGGAGTGATCTTGCCCAAACCTTGTTTTACAAGTTTCTGTTGGTCTTTGGTCATCCCGTTAAGCGCAATAGTGACGGTTGAGTGCTGCGGCCATTTTCGGCCAGTCGCACCGATACCACGTTTAGTTCTAATGCCCGGTGCGGAGTCGATTGTGTGTGCTTGGTTATCGTTGGAATAGTTTGAAGTTGTGGGTGTGGCGCTTTGGTGGATATAAGGGCGACCTATTGTGTTCATATGATATTGGGCCTGTGTAAGTGCTTTGGCGAGCGCTACGCGTTGGCTGGCAACCTCTGAGATGGCCAACTGGCGAAGATAACGTGATGAATGAGTCTTCAGTCTGGAAGATACTGATTCGTACGTTATGTGGTCCGTGCGGCTTACAGGTTCCGGTGATAGGTATTATTTTTTATGGCGGGAGTGGCTGGGTCATTCTCGAGGGTTGATGGCGGCAACAGCGGTGCTGTTCTTCCCTCGGGGGCTGCCCGCACTGCGTTGCGCAGTGCGGGTTTGATGCAGTTACTTGTTGCGCTGAATGAAATCGCGAATCCGCTCCGCTGCTTCCACACACTCCGCCAGCGGCGCAACCAGTGCCAGGCGCACACGCCCGGTGCCCGGGTTGAAGCCGTCCACTTCACGGGACAGGTACGAACCCGGCACCACGGTCACATGTTCCTCCACGAACAGGTCGCGGCAGAACGCGGCGTCGTCGCCCTTCACATTCGGCCACAGGTAGAAACCACCGTCCGGGCTCTGCACGTCCAGCACCGGCTTGAGGATTGCCAGCACGGCGTCGAATTTCTCGCGGTACAGGTCACGGTTGGCCAGTACGTGGGCTTCGTCCTGCCAGGCGGCGATGCTCGCCAGTTGAGTTTGTACCGGCATCGCGCAGCCGTGGTAGGTGCGGTACAGCAGGAAGGCCTTGAGGATATCGGCATCGCCCGCGACGAAACCGGAGCGCAGGCCCGGCAGGTTGGAGCGCTTGGACAGGCTGTGGAACACCACGCAACGCTTGAAGTCTTGGCGGCCCAGTTCGACGCAGGCACTCAGCAGGCCTGGCGGCGGGGTTTGCTCGTCGAAGTACAGTTCGCTGTAGCACTCGTCGGCGGCGATCACGAAGTCGTATTCGTCGGCCAGGGCGATGAGCTTTTTCAGGGTTTCGACCGGGATCAATGCGCCGGTCGGGTTGCCGGGGGAGCACAGGAACAGGATCTGGCAGCGCTTCCAGATATCCGGCGTTACGGCATCGAAGTCCGGGTTGAAGCCATTGCTGTCCAGGCATGGCAGGTAGTGCGGCTTGGCTCCGGCCAGGAACGCGGCGCCTTCGTAGATTTGGTAGAACGGGTTCGGGCTTATTACCAGCGCGTCGTCGCCGCGATTGACCACGGTTTGGGTGAAGGCGAACAGCGCTTCACGGGTGCCGTTGACCGGCAGAATATTGCGCGCCGGGTCGAGCCAGCCCTTGGGCACGCTGAAACGGCGTTCGCACCAGGCGCCGATGGCCTCGCGCAAAGCCGGGATGCCCAAGGTGGTGGGGTAAACCGCCATCTGATCGAGGTTATTGCTCAGCGCCTCGGCCACGAAGGTTGGGGATTTGTGCTTGGGTTCGCCGATGGACAGGGCGATCGGGCGTTTGTCCGGGTTTGGCGTGACGCTGCCCAGCAGGGCGCGCAGTTTCTCGAACGGGTAGGGCTGGAGTTGGTTCAGGGCGTTGTTCATGTAAGCCTCAATCACGGGGTACGCGGACCTTGTGGGAGCTGGCTTGCCTGCGATGGCATCACCGCAGGTCACCTGTTGCACCGCGGCGCCCGCATCGCAGGCAAGCCAGCTCCCACAGGGATCGTGTTCACAAAGTTAACAATTCAAATAGTCAGGCGCGTGAGTTCAACGCCCGGTTCCTGGGTCACACTCAACTGCTCGACAATGGCCTCCTGCAAGCGCAGGCACAGTTCCGGATCGGACAGCGGCTGGTTGTCGGCATCGGTGATGAAGAACACGTCTTCTACGCGCTCGCCCAGGGTTGCGATCTTGGCGTTTTGCAGCGACAGGTCGAACTCCAGGAAAATCCCGCCAATACGTGCCAGCAGGCCTGGGCGATCCGGCGCGCTGAGCTCCAGTACCGTCACCGGGCGCTGGGCGTCGTTGGAGATGGTCACCTGGGGCGCAAACGCAAAATGCTTGAGCTGGCGTGGTACCCGGCGCTGGATGATGGTCGGGTAGTCGTCAGGGTTGCGCAGGGCCTCGGTCAGGCCTTCGCGGATCTTTTTCACCCGCGCAGGGTTATCGCCAATCGACTCGCCTTCGGTATCGAGCACGATGTAGGTGTCGAGGGTGAACTGGCTGCTGGAGGTAATCACCCGTGCGTCATGGATGTTCAGGTTGAGCTGGTCCATGGCCGCCACGGTCACGGCGAAGAAGTCGTGCTGGTCGGGCGCGTAGATGAAGATCTGCGTGCCGCCTTCGAACTCGCGCTGGGTGGTTTCCTTGATCAGCACCAGCGGGCCGCCATCGGCCGGTTGCTGCAGGATCGCGTCGCTGTGCCAGGCGACATCGCCGGCGGTGTGGCGCAGGAAGTAATCATCGCCCAGTTGCGACCACAGTTGCTCGACGTCATCCGGATCGTTGCCGCCGCGTACCAGAATATCCAGGGCCGCGCTTTGGGTGCGGCGGATTTGCTCTTCGCGGTCCACCGGGTTTTCCAAGCCACGGCGCAGCGCGCGCTTGGTCTCGGTGTAGAGCTGGCGCAACAGGCTGGCACGCCAGGAATTCCACAGCGTCGGGTTGGTGGCGTTGATGTCGGAGACGGTCAATACGTACAGGTAGTCGAGGCGGGTCTCGTCGCCGACGATGCCCGCGAAGTCATGGATAACTTGCGGGTCGGACAAGTCCTTGCGCTGGGCGGTGGTGGACATCACCAGGTGGTTCTGCACCAGCCAGACGATCAGGCGGCTGTCCCACACGGGCAACTGGTGGCGCTGGCAGAAGGCTTCGGCGTCAACCGCGCCGACTTCCGAGTGGTCGCCATGCCGGCCCTTGCCGATATCGTGGTACAGCCCAGCCAGGTAGATCAGTTCAGGCTTGGGTAGCTTGGCCATGAGCTTGCTGGCCAGCGGGAATTTCTCTGACACCTGGGTGTACTGCAACTTACGCAGGTGCTTGATCAGGTTCAGGGTGTGGGCGTCCACGGTATAGATGTGGAACAGGTCGTGCTGCATCTGCCCGACGATAAAGCCGAACTCCGGCAGGTAGCGTCCGAGGATGCCGTAACGGTTCATCCGTCGCAGGTTGCGGTGGATGCCGATCTTGCATTTGAACAGCTCGATAAACAGGCTGGTGTTGCGGATGTCATTGCGGAACTCGTCGTCAATCAAGTGACGGTTTTCCCGCAACAGGCGGATGGTGTCGGCGCGTACGCCTTTGATTTCTGGCTGTTGCGCCATCAGCACGAAGATCTCCAGCATGGCGAACGGCGTGCGGCGGAACACGTTGTCGTTGCGTGCTTCGATATAGCCATCGTGCAACTGGAAGCGGGCGTTGATCGGCTGCGGTGGCGCTTCGTCGTCCGGCGCCAGGATCACTTCTTCGAAGTGTTGGATGATCAGGTCGCTGAGCTGGGCAATGCTCATGACCACCCGGTAGTACTGCTGCATGAAACTTTCAATGCTGGTCTTCGCGTCTTCGCCTTCAAACCCCAACAGGGTGGCGATGGAGCGCTGGTGATCGAACAGCAGGCGGTCTTCGGAGCGCCCGGCAAGCATGTGCAGGGCGTAACGCACTTTCCATAGGAATTCCTGGGACGAGGCCAGTAGCGCGTTTTCGCTTTCCACCAAAAAACCTTCACCGGCCAGAGCGCGCAGGTTCAAGGTGCCGTACTGGCGACGTGCAACCCACAGGATTGTTTGGATATCCCGCAAGCCCCCCGGTGAGCCTTTGACGTTGGGTTCCAGGTTGTATTCGGTGTCGTTGTACTTGTGGTGGCGGGCCTTCTGTTCGGCGCGCTTGGCCAGGAAGAACTCCTTGCTCGGCCACATGTGTGCAGTACTGGTGACTTCGAGCATGCGTTGGCGCAGGCGCTCGGGGCCAGCGATGGTGCGGCTTTCCATCAGGTTGGTGATGATGGTGAGGTCGGCGCGGGCTTCTTCGGCGCATTCGTCCACAGAACGCACGCTTTGGCCGACTTCCAGGCCGATGTCCCACAGCAGTGTGAGAAACCGCTCGATGGAATCGCGAAAGATCTCATGATCGGCGTTGTCCAGCAGGATCAGCAGGTCGATGTCGGAGTAGGGGTGCAACTCGCCACGCCCATAGCCGCCGACCGCCACCAGGGCGATATCGGCGTCTTCGCTCCAACTGAACTGTTCCCAGGCCTTTTGCAGGATGTTATCGACAAACCAGGCGCGGTCCTCGATCAGTCGGCGGATGTCGCGGCCACTGCGAAAGCGCTCGTCGAGCACCTCGCGGGCCTGGCGGATCGCCTTCTTGAAAGCGGCGATGGGGCTCGCCTTCAGGGCCAGCTCGGCCTGGAACTGGCCACGGTCGAAGAGTTCGGGATCCACCTGGGGCATCGATCGGTTTTCCTTTCTATCTATTCAGTCGGTCACTACACAGCGTGGGAAAACCTGAAACAACCTTTAGGCCGAAACGCGTGGAATCGTGTCGTCGGCGCGCAGGGTGAAGATCTCGTAGCCAGTCTCGGTCACCAGCAAGGTGTGTTCCCACTGCGCCGAGAGCTTGCGGTCCTTGGTGATGGCGGTCCAACCGTCGCCCAGTACCTTGGTGTCGGCTTTGCCTTGGTTGATCATGGGTTCGATGGTGAAGGTCATGCCGGCTTTCAGCTCCATGCCGGTGCCAGCACGGCCGTAGTGCAAGATCTGAGGTTCTTCGTGGAACACGGTGCCGATGCCGTGGCCGCAGAACTCGCGGACGACGGAGAAACCGTTCTTTTCCGCGTGCTTCTGGATCACTTCACCGATGTCACCCAGGCGGCAGCCGGGTTTTACGATCTCGATGGCCTTGTACATGCATTCCTGGGTCACCTGGGACAGGCGCTCGGCCCAGACCGGTACGGTGCCGACGTGGAACATGCGGCTGGTGTCGCCGAAGTAACGGTCCTTGATCACGGTGACGTCGATGTTCAGGGTGTCACCGTCCTTCAACGGCTTGTCGCCGGGAATGCCGTGGCAGACCACGTGGTTGACCGAGGTGCAGATCGACTTGGGGAAGCCCTTGTAGTTCAGTGGCGCAGGGATGGCGCCTTGCACATTGACTATATAGTCGTGGCAGATCTGGTTCAGGGTCTCGGTGGTGACGCCGGGCTTGACGTGCTCGGCGATCATTTCCAGTACGTCGGCAGCCAGTTTGCCGGCGATGCGCATGCCAGCGATGTCTTCGGCGGTTTTCAAACTAACGGTCATACAGGCTCTCTCTAGCGCGACGCGCTGAAATCAATACGGTTTACGGGCGCGCGACAAAAGGTTACAGAATTCGCACAAGCCACAAAAAACGCGATTCTATCAGACGATGGCGTCAAATCATGAGCCTCTGATGATCGCTTCTCTCTATAGGGTAGGGGCAAGTGGGCTCTATTCAAGGGGTTACACGAAAGTGGCCAGCGGCAAATGTGATTGCGGGTTTCGTTTTCATCGATGCTGTGGTATAAAATGCGCCGCTTTCCGGGGATACCCCGCAAAGCTTAAATCCACACACGTGTCGACACGATGACCTGGGTGCCGGAGGCCTTGATGCCGCTGGTTGGTCATTGGGATACGTGGAGGCCAAACCCGACTTATTAAGGAACTATCATGTCCCAAGTCAACATGCGCGATATGCTGAAGGCCGGTGTGCACTTCGGTCACCAGACCCGTTACTGGAACCCGAAAATGGGTAAGTACATTTTCGGCGCGCGTAACAAGATCCACATCATCAACCTTGAAAAAACCCTGCCAATGTTCAACGAAGCTCTGACTTTCGTAGAGCGTCTGGCCCAGGGCAAAAACAAGATCCTGTTCGTCGGCACCAAGCGTTCCGCTGGCAAGATCGTTGCTGAAGAAGCAGCACGTTGCGGTTCGCCGTACGTCGATCACCGCTGGTTGGGCGGTATGCTGACCAACTTCAAAACCATCCGTGCTTCCATCAAGCGTCTGCGTGACCTTGAAGTGCAAGCCGAAGACGGTACTTTCGCCAAGCTGACCAAGAAAGAAGCGCTGATGCGCTCCCGCGACCTGGAAAAGCTCGATCGTTCCCTGGGTGGTATCAAGGACATGGGCGGTCTGCCTGACGCACTGTTCGTTATCGACGTTGATCACGAGCGCATCGCGATCACCGAAGCCAACAAGCTGGGCATCCCTGTTATCGGCGTAGTCGATACCAACAGCAGCCCGGAAGGCGTTGACTACATCATCCCAGGCAACGATGACGCAATCCGCGCTATCCAGCTGTACATGGGTTCGATGGCTGACGCTGTAATCCGTGGTCGCAACCACGTTGCTGGTGGTACCGAGCAGTTCGTTGAAGAAGCTCCGGTAGCTGCCGCTGAGTAATTAGCGCCCTGGCGTTGACTCAGTAAGCAAAAAGGGGGCTTGGCCCCCTTTTTGCCACCTCGAAAACCGTTTGTCGGCAGCGCAGCTACAACATCTGTAACGTGCAGCAGCCTACAAGGGTGATTCGGGAAGAATTGATCCCCCGTTCGATCGGGTGGAATGGTTGAAAACCTATCCAAGAGGAATTTGAAAATGGCAGCAATTACTGCAGCGTTGGTTAAAGAACTGCGTGAGCGTACCGGCGAAGGCATGATGGATTGCAAGAAAGCCCTGGAAAAGGCTGACGGCGACATCGAAAAAGCCATTGATGACATGCGTGCTTCCGGCGCCATCAAGGCTGCCAAAAAAGCAGGCAACGTAGCTGCTGAAGGCGCGATCGCTCTGAAAGAAGACGGCAAATCTGCTGTTCTGCTGGAAGTGAACTCGCAGACCGACTTCCTGGCCCTGCAAGACGACTTCAAAGCTTTCGTTGCTGCCAGCGTTGAAAAAGCGTTCGCCGACAAGCTGACTGACGTCGCTCCGCTGATCGAAGCTCAAGAAGCTGATCGCCTGGTACTGGTCGGCAAGGTTGGCGAAAACGTCAACATCCGTCGCCTGGTTCGCGTTGAAGGTGATGTTGTTGGTGGTTACCTGCACGGTAACAAGATCGGTGTTGCCGTTGTCCTGAAAGGCGGCAACGTCGAGCTGGCCAAAGACATCGCTATGCACGTTGCTGCAAGCAACCCTGAGTTCCTGCTGCCTTCGGAAGTGTCTGCCGAAGCGATCGAGCGTGAAAAAGCTGTGTTCCTGCAGCTGAACGAAGAGAAAATCAAAGGCAAGCCAGAAAACATTGTTGAGAACATGGTCAAAGGCCGTATCAGCAAGTTCCTGGCCGAAGCAAGCCTGGTTGAGCAGGCGTTCGTTAAGAACCCTGAAATCAAGGTTGGCGAACTGGCTAAGAAAGCCGGTGCTGAAATCGTTTCCTTCACCTACTTCAAAGTAGGCGAAGGCATCGAGAAGCCGGTCGACAACTTCGCTGAAGAAGTTGCTGCCCAGCTGGCTGCCGCCAAGCAATAAGACAGTTTTCAACTGTCGCCCGAAAGAGGCTGCCCGCTCACGCGCGCAGCCTCTTTTCAAATGGGTAGGCCGATTTTATTTGGCTTGCCTTCGGAACTGGCTTACAAAGCCGTGTTCCGATGGCGCTGTAGCAGCGTCCAGCTAGAGTGAACGCAAGCCGTAAACGGCTCGCCAAGAATTTTTTAAAAATACGCCGCAGGAGAGATTCGCAATGGCTCAGCAGGGCAGTGGTTATCAGGCTCGCTATAAACGCATTCTACTCAAGCTTAGCGGCGAGGCCCTGATGGGCTCGGAAGAGTTCGGGATCGATCCCAAGGTACTCGACCGCATGGCGCTGGAAGTCGGCCAATTGGTCGGCATCGGCGTACAAGTCGGCCTGGTGATCGGCGGCGGCAATCTGTTCCGCGGCGCGGCATTGAGTGCAGCGGGCATGGACCGTGTCACCGGCGACCACATGGGCATGCTGGCCACTGTGATGAATGCCCTGGCCATGCGCGACGCCCTTGAGCGTGCCAATATCTCGGCTATCGTGATGTCGGCTATTTCCATGGTGGGCGTGACCGATCACTATGATCGTCGCAAAGCCATGCGCCACCTGAACTCCAAAGAGGTGGTGATCTTCGCTGCCGGTACCGGCAACCCGTTCTTCACTACCGATTCGGCTGCGTGCCTGCGCGCTATCGAGATCGATGCTGATGTCGTGTTGAAGGCCACCAAGGTAGACGGTGTGTACACCGCAGACCCATTCAAAGACCCGCATGCCGAGAAGTTCGATCATCTGACCTACGATGAAGTGCTGGATCGCAAGCTGGGCGTGATGGACCTGACGGCTATTTGCCTGTGCCGCGACCACAAGATGCCGCTGCGCGTATTTAACATGAACAAGCCCGGCGCCCTGCTGAATATCGTACACGGCGGCGCAGAAGGGACTCTGATCGAGGAAGGCCAACAATGATCAACGAAATCAAGAAAGACGCCCAGGCGCGTATGCAAAAATCCCTGGAATCCCTGAGCCACGCATTCGGCCAGATCCGTACCGGCAAGGCGCACCCGAGCATCCTGGGCAGCGTGATGGTGCCCTACTACGGTTCCGATACGCCTATCAGCAGCGTCGCCAACATTACCGTCAAAGACTCGCGCACCCTGCAAGTCGTAGCGTTTGAGCGCAACATGCTGGGTGCTGTCGATAAGGCCATCCAGAGCGCCGGCTTGAACCTCAACCCGACCAACCTGGGTGAGTTGCTGCTGATCTCCATGCCGGCCCTGACCGAAGAAACCCGTAAGGGCTTCACCAAGCAGGCCCGCAGCGCAGCCGAAGACGCCCGTGTTGCCGTACGCAACATCCGTCGCGATGCCTTGGGTGACCTGAAGAAACTGGTCAAGGACAAGGAAATCAGCGAAGACGAAGAGCGCCGTGCCGTCGCTGATATCGACAAGCTGACCAAAGATGCCGAGGCCCAGATCACCAAAGCCACGGAAGAAAAAGAAAAGGACCTGATGGCCGTATAAGGGATCAGGACGCCTTCATGGAAAAGACCAAGCAGACTGTACCCTCCGCGGTGCCGCGCCATGTCGCGATCATCATGGATGGGAATAATCGCTGGGCGAAGAAACGCTTTATGCCGGGTGTTGCCGGGCATAAAGCGGGTGTCGATGCGGTGCGGGCGGTGATTGAAGTGTGCGCCGAGGCCAAGGTCGAAGTGTTGACCTTGTTCGCGTTCTCCAGTGAGAACTGGCAGCGGCCAGCCGAAGAAGTCAGTGCCTTGATGGACCTGTTCTTCAAGGCGTTGCGCCGTGAGGCCAAGCGCCTCAACGACAACAACATCAGCCTGCGCATCATTGGTGATCGCTCGCGGTTTCACCCGGAATTGCAGGCGGCCATGCGTGAGGCCGAGGCCATTACAGCCGGCACCAACCGTTTTGTGCTGCAGATCGCAGCCAATTACGGCGGCCAGTGGGATATCGCCCAGGCTGCGCAACGGTTGGCCCGCGAAGTGCAGGCCGGTCATTTGCGTCCGGACGACATCACCCCTGAACTGCTCCAGACCTGCCTGGTCACCGGCGATCTGCCGTTGCCAGACTTGTGTATCCGAACCGGTGGCGAGCACCGCATCAGCAATTTCCTGCTGTGGCAGTTGGCCTACACCGAGCTGTATTTCTCCGACCTGTTCTGGCCGGACTTCAAACACGATGCCATGCGTAACGCGCTGGCCGATTTCGCTTCCCGTCAGCGTCGTTTCGGTAAAACGAGCGAGCAGATCGAAGCTGGAGCCCGGGTTTAAATGCTTAAACAACGAATCATCACAGCACTGATCCTGTTGCCGATTGCCTTGTGCGGGTTTTTCCTGCTCGATGGTTCAGGCTTTGCGCTGTTTATTGGCCTGGTCGTGACCCTGGGCGCCTGGGAATGGGCGCGCCTGGCGGGGTTTAGTGCGCAGTTGCCGTGTGTGGTGTATGCCGCCGTGGTCGCGCTGTTGCTGTTCCTGATGCATACCCTGTCGAGTATCGTCGTGCCCTGGGTGTTGGGGGCGGCAGTGTTGTGGTGGGCGTTGGCGACGTTCCTGGTGCTGACTTTTCCGCGTACCAGCGGCCATTGGTCCAGCGTTGCCAGCAAATTGGTGATCGGCTTGTTGATCCTGCTGCCTGCCTGGCAGGGGCTGGTGGAGATCAAGAATTCGCCGATGGGCAACTGGTTGATCATGGCCGTGATGGTGTTGGTGTGGGGCGCTGACATTGGTGCCTACTTCTCTGGCCGAGCCTTCGGCAAGCGTAAGCTGGCGCCGGCGGTCAGCCCGGGCAAAAGCTGGGAAGGTGTGTACGGTGGCCTGGCATTGACGCTGGTGATCACGCTGGTTGTGGGTGTTGTACGTGACTGGTCGGTGAAGGAGATTCTCCTGGCCTTGCTGGGCACGGCCATCGTCGTCTTTATCTCGGTGGTGGGTGATCTCACCGAAAGCATGTTCAAGCGCCAGGCCGGGATCAAGGACAGCAGCAACCTGCTGCCGGGCCACGGTGGCGTGTTGGACCGTATTGACAGCCTGACCGCCGCAATCCCGATCTTCGCCGTGCTGTTGTGGATGACCGCTTCGTGAGCCGCCTGCAACAAGTGACCGTGCTGGGCGCGACCGGCTCGGTAGGCTTGAGTACCCTGGATGTGATCGCTCGTCACCCGGACCGCTACCAGGTCTTCGCCCTCACTGGCTTTACCCGTCTGAGTGAACTGCTGGCCTTGTGTGTGCGCCACACGCCGCGTTATGCCGTAGTGCCTGGCGCTGATGCTGCGCGAGGCTTGCAGGATGACCTGCGGGCTGCCGGGCTCGCCACTCAGGTGTTGGTGGGAGAGGAGGGGCTTTGCCAGGTCTCGGCGGACGCCGACGTGGATACCGTCGTGGCTGCGATCGTCGGCGCTGCGGGCCTGCGCCCGACCTTGGCGGCTGTGGATGCTGGTAAAAAGATCTTGTTGGCCAATAAGGAAGCGCTGGTGATGTCCGGCGCACTCTTTATGCAGGCGGTGCGCAAAAGCGGCGCCGTGCTGTTGCCCCTCGATAGCGAACACAATGCAATTTTCCAATGCATGCCTGGTGACTACGCCCGCGGCCTGAGCCAGGTCGGCGTGCGGCGTATCCTGTTGACCGCTTCCGGTGGTCCGTTCCGGCAGACGCCGCTGGCAGACCTTGCGCAGGTTTCGCCTGACCAGGCATGCGCTCACCCCAACTGGTCCATGGGGCGCAAAATCTCTGTGGATTCGGCGAGCATGATGAACAAGGGGCTCGAGTTGATCGAGGCTTGCTGGCTGTTCGATGCGCGCCCCGATCAAGTCGAGGTGGTGATCCACCCCCAAAGTGTGATTCATTCCTTGGTCGACTACGTGGACGGCTCGGTATTGGCCCAGTTGGGTAATCCCGACATGCGCACGCCTATCGCCAATGCGTTGGCCTGGCCGGAGCGCATTGATTCCGGTGTGGCACCCTTGGATCTGTTCGCCATTGCCCGGCTGGATTTCGAAGCGCCGGATGAGCAGCGTTTTCCTTGTCTGCGCCTGGCGCGGCAAGCGGCAGAGGCCGGTAACAGTGCGCCGGCCATGCTCAACGCGGCCAATGAGGTGGCGGTGGCGGCGTTTCTTGAGGGGCGCATCCGTTTTCCGCAGATCGCGAGTATCATCGAAGACGTCCTGGGGCTTGAGCCTGTCGTCGCGGTGAATGACCTCGGGGCGGTGTTTGAGGCAGATACCAAGGCCCGGGCCTTGGCTGAACAGTGGTTGGGCCGCAACGCGCGTTAGTCTGTCGGCAGGTTTGAGCCTGGCAGGCACTGGATTGGAATGCGGAGAAATTAGATGAGTGCGCTTTACATGATTGTCGGCACCCTGGTTGCTCTGGGTGTATTGGTGACCTTTCACGAATTCGGCCACTTTTGGGTGGCGCGTCGTTGCGGCGTCAAGGTACTGCGCTTTTCCGTCGGTTTCGGCATGCCGTTGCTGCGTTGGCACGATCGCCGTGGCACCGAGTTTGTGATCGCGGCCATTCCGCTGGGCGGCTACGTCAAGATGCTCGATGAGCGCGAAGGCGAAGTGCCGGCAGACCAGCTGGATCAGTCGTTCAATCGCAAGACCGTTCGTCAACGTATCGCCATTGTGGCTGCCGGCCCGATCGCCAACTTCCTCTTGGCGATGGTGTTCTTCTGGGTCCTGGCCATGATGGGCAGCCAGCAGATGCGTCCGGTGATTGGCGCGGTCGAGGCGGGCAGCATGGCTGAAAAGGCCGGCTTGGTCGCTGGTCAGGAAATTGTTTCCATTGATGGCGAGCCCACTGCGGGTTGGGGTGCTGTCAATTTGCAACTGGTTCGTCGTCTGGGTGAAAGCGGCACCGTAAATGTCGTGGTGCGCGACCAGGACTCCACCGCCGAAACCCCGCGAGCGCTGGCGCTTGACCATTGGCTCAAGGGGGCTGATGAGCCTGATCCAATCAAGTCCCTGGGGATTCGTCCGTGGCGTCCGGCGCTGCCGCCGGTACTCGCCGAGCTGGATCCGAAAGGTCCGGCCCAGGCCGCAGGCCTGAAAACCGGCGACCGTTTGTTGGCCCTCGATGGCCAGGCGGTAAACGAATGGCAACAAGTGGTCGATTGGGTGCGTGTACGCCCGGATACCAAAGTTGTGCTGAAGGTTGAGCGCGAAGGGGCTCAAATCGATGTCCCGGTGACCCTGGCGGTACGTGGGGAAGCCAAGGCGGCCGGGGGTTACCTGGGTGCTGGCGTCAAGAGCCCGGAGTGGCCGCCATCGATGTTGCGTGAGGTCAGTTACGGGCCGTTGGCGGCGATTGGCGAGGGTGCAAAACGCACTTGGACCATGAGTGTGCTGACCCTCGAATCCCTCAAGAAAATGTTGTTCGGCGAGCTCTCGGTAAAAAACTTGAGTGGACCGATAACCATTGCTAAAGTGGCGGGCGCTTCTGCCCAGTCGGGTGTCGCGGATTTCCTGAATTTCCTGGCTTATCTGAGTATTAGCCTGGGTGTTCTGAATTTGCTGCCCATTCCAGTATTGGATGGGGGGCATCTGTTGTTTTATCTGGTCGAGTGGGTGCGTGGTCGCCCCTTGTCAGATCGGGTGCAGGGTTGGGGGATACAGATCGGTATCAGTTTGGTGGTCGGGGTGATGTTGTTAGCCTTGGTCAACGATCTGGGACGTCTGTAACGCTTCGCTGAATTGCGAATCTGCCGCATTTTGCGGCAGTTTGTTTATTGCCAGTTGGAATAAGAAAGGACTTCATGAAACGTCTGCTGCTAACTGCGGTTCTCACCGTATTGATGATCGCCGAAGTTCACGCCGAGTCCTTCACCATCTCCGATATTCGTGTCAACGGCCTCCAGCGGGTTTCCGCCGGTAGCGTCTTTGGTGCCTTACCGTTGAACGTCGGTGAACAGGCTGATGACCGTCGCCTGGTGGAGTCCACTCGTGCGCTGTTCAAAACCGGTTTCTTTCAAGACATCCAACTGGGTCGCGAAGGCAACGTCCTGGTCATCACCGTCGTCGAGCGACCATCCGTCGCCAGTATCGAGATCGAAGGCAACAAGGCGATCTCTACTGAAGACTTGATGAAGGGTCTGAAGCAATCCGGCCTGGCCGAAGGCGAGATCTTCCAGCGCGCCACCCTTGAAGGTGTGCGTAACGAGCTGCAACGCCAGTACGTTGCCCAGGGCCGCTACTCCGCGACCGTGGAAACGGAAGTGGTGCCACAGCCTCGTAACCGTGTTGGCCTCAAGGTCAATATCAACGAAGGCACCGTGGCGGCGATTCAGCACATCAACGTGGTGGGCAACACCAAGTTCGCTGATGAAGACCTGATCGACCTGTTCGAACTCAAGACCACCAACTGGTTGTCGTTCTTCAAGAACGATGACAAGTACGCCCGTGAAAAGCTCTCCGGTGACCTGGAGCGCCTGCGTTCCTACTACCTGGACCGTGGCTATATCAACATGGATATCGCTTCGACCCAGGTGTCCATCACCCCGGACAAGAAGCACGTCTACATCACCGTCAACGTCAACGAAGGCGAGAAGTACAAGGTTCGTGACGTCAAGCTCAGCGGCGACCTGAAAGTTCCGGAAGACCAGGTCAAGGCCTTGCTGCTGGTGCAGAAAGACCAGGTGTTCTCGCGCAAGCTGATGACCACTACCTCCGAACTGATCACCCGTCGTCTGGGCAACGAAGGCTATACCTTCGCCAACGTCAACGGCGTACCGACCCCGCACGATGATGACCACACCGTGGACATCACCTTCGTCGTCGATCCAGGCAAGCGTGCCTACGTGAACCGCATCAACTTCCGTGGCAACACCAAGTCTGCGGACGAAGTGCTGCGTCGTGAAATGCGTCAGATGGAAGGTGGCTGGGCGTCGACTTACCTGATCGACCAGTCCAAGACCCGTCTTGAGCGCCTGGGCTTCTTCAAGGAAGTGAACGTCGAAACTCCGGCCGTACCGGGTGTGGACGACCAGGTTGACGTGAACTATGCCGTGGAAGAGCAAGCGTCGGGTTCCATCACCGCCAGCGTCGGCTTCGCGCAGAGCGCCGGCCTGATCCTCGGTGGCTCGATCACCCAGAACAACTTCCTGGGTACCGGTAACAAGGTTTCCATCGGCCTGACCCGAAGCGAATACCAGAGCCGCTATAACTTCGGTTATGTCGACCCCTACTGGACTGCTGACGGTGTGAGCCTGGGCTACAACGCCTTCTACCGCACTACCGACTACAAAGACCTCGACGTTGACGTTGCAAGCTATGCGATCGACAGCCTGGGTGCTGGCGTGAACATCGGCTACCCGATCAGTGAGACCTCGCGTCTGACCTTCGGCCTGACTGCGCAACAGGATGAGATCAAGACCGGCGTCTACACCGTGGACGAGATCTTCGACTTCACCCGTCGTGAAGGCGACAAGTTCCTGAACTTCAAGGCGTCGGCCGGCTGGTCCGAGTCGACCCTGAACAAAGGCGTACTGGCGACCCGTGGTCATTCCCAGAGCCTGACCCTGGAAACCACCACGCCGGGCAGCGACCTGTCGTTCTTCAAGCTCGACTACCGCGGCCAACTGTTCCAGCCGTTGAGCGATAACTACACCATGCGCCTGCACACTGAGTTGGGTTATGGCGATGGTTATGGTTCCACCAATGGCCTACCGTTCTATGAGAACTACTACGCGGGTGGTTTCAACTCCGTACGTGGCTTCAAAGACAGCACCTTGGGCCCGCGTGGTACCCCAAGCCGTGGTGTGGGTGTAACCGGTAACCAGGGCACCGTGGCTGACTCCGACAACGACCCACTGCCGTTCGGTGGTAACGTGTTGATCCAGGGTGGTGCGGAGATTCTGTTCCCGCTGCCATTCGTCAAGGATCAGCGCTCCCTGCGTACTTCGGTATTCTGGGACGTGGGTAACGTGTTCGACTCCAAGTGCGAGCAGATCCGTAACCCGAGCGGCGTGAAATCCAACACCCAATGCAACGACGTGAGCCTGACTAACCTGGCAAGCTCCGTGGGTGTGGGGGTGACTTGGGTAACTGCGCTTGGCCCATTGAGCTTTGCTCTGGCCATGCCGATCAAGAAACCGGATAACGCTGAAACCCAGATTTTCCAATTCTCCCTCGGCCAGACGTTCTAAGCGTCTGACCCAAACGACAACGGATTCTGTAGGAGTACATCGTGCGTAAGTTGACTCAATTGGTTCTGCTGGCCACCGTGCTGGTAACGACCCCGGCCTTCGCCGAAATGAAAATCGCCGTCCTGAACTATCAGATGGCTCTGCTGGAATCCGATGCGGCCAAGAAATACGCCGTGGATGCCGAGAAAAAATTCGGTCCGCAACTGACCAAGCTCAAGACCCTGGAAAGCAGCGCTAAGGGCATCCAGGATCGTCTGGTAGCCGGTGGCGACAAGATGCAGCAAGGCGAGCGCGAGCGTCTGGAGCTTGAATTCAAGCAAAAGGCCCGTGACTACCAGTTCCAATCCAAGGAGCTGAACGAAGCCAAGGCTGTTGCTGACCGTGAAATGCTGAAACAGCTCAAGCCGAAACTCGACAGCGCGGTGGAAGAAGTCATCAAGAAAGGTGCCTTTGACCTGGTGTTCGAGCGTGGCGCTGTGATCGACGTCAAGCCTCAATACGACATCACCCGTCAGGTGATCGAGCGCATGAACCAGCTGAAGTAAGCCATGACCGCGACTATCAAACTCGGCGAGTTGGCCGAGTTCCTGGGGGCCGCTTTGCGCGGCTCCCCGGAGAAGGAAATCACTGGGCTAGCCACCTTGCAGGAGGCTGGCCCAGCTCAGTTGAGCTTCCTCGCAAACCCCCAATACCGTAAATACCTCGTCGACAGCCAAGCCGCAGCCGTGTTGCTCAAAGCCGCTGATGCCGAAGGGTTTACCGGGGATGCGCTGGTGGTGGCTGACCCTTACCTTGCGTATGCGAAGGCATCGCACCTGTTCGATCCAAAACCCAAGGCCGCTGTCGGGATTCATCCGTCAGCGGTGATCGCCGATGATGCCCAGGTTGACCCTGCGGCCAGCATTGGCCCCTTTGCGGTGATCGAGAGTGGCGCGCGCATCGCCGCAGGTGTAACGGTTGGCGCGCAGTGCTTTGTCGGCGCGCGTTGCGTCATTGGTGCCGATGGCTGGCTGGCACCCCGCGTAACCCTTTACCACGATGTGCGTATTGGCGAGCGTGTGGTCATTCAGTCGGGTGCCGTGATCGGTGGCGAAGGCTTCGGCTTTGCCAATTCCAAGGGGATCTGGAACAAGATTGCCCAGGTCGGCGGTGTATTGATCGGCGACGATGTGGAAATCGGTGTGAACACCGCTGTTGATCGCGGGGCCCTGGCCGATACCGTGATCGGTAACGGCGTAAAGCTCGACAACCAGATCCAGATCGCCCACAACGTGCAGATTGGCGATCACACCGCCATGGCGGCCTGTGTCGGCATCTCCGGCAGTACCAAGATCGGCAAGCATTGCATGCTCGCCGGTGGCGTTGGGCTGGTGGGGCACATCGATATTTGCGACAACGTCTTCATCACCGGCATGACCATGGTTACCCACTCGATTACCGAGCCCGGTGCCTATTCTTCCGGTACCGCCATGCAGCCGGCGGCTGAATGGCGCAAGAGTGCAGCACGGTTGAGGCAGCTCGACGACATGGCTCGACGTCTCAAACAGCTGGAAAAGCGTGTTGCGGACGTGACCCCTGGCGGTAATGCTTCATCAGAAGGCTGATACCATTTCCATATCAAGTGTGCACAGCCGCTAGACTTGCCTCCTTGATTTGCTAGCGGGGCGTGCGTTTAGTTCGCCCGCCCCCAATCTTTATTACAGGCTTCCCCCCGAAATGATGGACATCAACGAGATTCGCGAATACCTGCCTCACCGTTACCCGTTCCTGCTGGTGGACCGTGTAGTGGACCTCAATGTCGAGGAAAAGCGCATTCGTGCCTACAAGAATGTCAGCATCAACGAACCGTTCTTCAACGGTCACTTTCCCGCGCATCCAATCATGCCGGGTGTGTTGATCATCGAAGCGATGGCCCAGGCTGCCGGTATCCTTGGTTTCAAAATGCTCGACCTCAAGCCTGCCGACGGCACGCTTTACTATTTCGTGGGCTCCGATAAGTTGCGTTTCCGCAACCCGGTTACCCCGGGTGACCAGCTGATCCTGGAAGCCAAGTTCATCAGTTGCA
Source organism: Pseudomonas sp. 18175 (assembly GCF_050432925.1). NCBI lineage: Bacteria > Pseudomonadati > Pseudomonadota > Gammaproteobacteria > Pseudomonadales > Pseudomonadaceae > Pseudomonas > Pseudomonas sp. 18175. The sequence continues at coordinate 73,925 of NZ_JBKFTO010000022.1, forward strand.
AACGCCAGATCTGGAAATTCGAATGCCAGGCGTCGGTGGATGGCAAGCCGGTGTGCTCTGCCGAAATCATCTGTGCGGAACGCAAACTATGAGTTTGATTGACCCTCGCGCAATCATCGATCCGTCGGCCGTTCTGGCCGCCGACGTTGAGGTCGGCCCTTGGTCGATCATCGGCGCAGGTGTTGAAATCGGCGAGGGGACTGTCATCGGGCCGCACGTGATCCTCAAAGGTCCGACCCGCATTGGCAAACACAATCGCATCTACCAGTTCTCCTCGGTAGGCGAAGACACCCCGGACATGAAGTACAAGGGTGAAGAAACACGCCTGGTAATCGGTGATCACAACATCATCCGTGAAGGCGTGACCATTCACCGTGGCACTGTGCAGGATCGTGCCGAGACCACCCTGGGTGACCACAACCTGATCATGGCCTATGCCCACATTGGCCATGACAGCGTGATCGGCAATCACTGCATCCTGGTCAACAACACCGCGTTGGCCGGCCACGTGCATGTTGACGACTGGGCGATCCTGTCCGGCTTCACGTTGGTGCATCAGTACTGCCATATCGGCGCCCACAGCTTTTCTGGCATGGGCACCGCCATCGGCAAGGACGTCCCGGCGTTCGTCACGGTGTTCGGAAACCCGGCCGAGGCTCGCAGCATGAACTTCGAAGGCATGCGTCGTCGTGGGTTCAGCGAAGAAGCGATCCACGCCCTGCGCCGCGCCTACAAGGTGGTTTACCGCCAGGGCCTGACGGTCGACCAGGCGTTGACCCAACTGGCCGAGCCGGCCGCGTTGTTCCCGGAAGTCGCGGTGTTCCGTGATTCTATCCAGGCATCGACCCGCGGCATCACCCGCTAATCATGGCCAATCTGCGTATCGCGCTGGTGGCCGGAGAAGCTTCCGGCGATATTCTGGGCGCAGGTCTTATGCGGGCTCTTAAGACCCAGCATCCGGCGGTCGAGTTTATTGGCGTCGGCGGCCCGCTGATGCAGGCCGAGGGGCTCACCTCCTACTTCCCCATGGAGCGCCTGTCGGTCATGGGCTTGGTGGAAGTACTGGGTCGCCTGCGCGAGCTGCTGGCTCGGCGCAAGCTGCTGATCCAGACCCTGATCGAAGAGAGGCCTGATGTCTTCATCGGCATCGACGCGCCGGACTTCACCCTCAATATCGAACTCAAGTTGCGCCAGGCCGGGATCAAGACCGTGCACTACGTCAGCCCATCCGTGTGGGCGTGGCGGCAGAAGCGCGTGCTCAAGATCCGCGAAGGCTGCGACCTGATGCTGACCCTGTTGCCGTTCGAGGCCAGGTTCTACGAAGAGAAGGGCGTGCCGGTGCGGTTTGTCGGGCATACCTTGGCCGACACTATCCCTCTGCAGGCCGATCGCGCAGCCGCCCGGGCTGCATTGGGCTTGCCCGATGGTCCGTTGGTGGCGCTGATGCCGGGTAGCCGTGGCGGTGAAGTGGGCCGCTTGGCCAGCGTGTTTTTCGACGCGGCCGAGCGTTTGATGGCCTTGAAGCCCGGCGTACGTTTTGTGCTGCCGTGTGCCAGCCCGCAGCGCCGTGCGCAGATCGAAACCTTGCTTGAGGGCCGCAGCCTGCCGTTGACCCTGCTTGACGGTCAATCGCACTTGGCCCTGGCGGCCTGTGATGCGGTGCTGATCGCTTCGGGCACCGCCACCCTGGAGGCCTTGTTGTACAAGCGCCCAATGGTCGTGGCCTATCTTCTGGCGCCGCTGACGTTCTGGATTCTCAAGCGCATGGTGAAAAGTCCCTACATCTCCTTGCCCAACCTGTTGGCCCAGCGCCTGTTGGTGCCGGAGTTGCTGCAGGACGATGCAACCCCCGAAGCCCTGGCGCAAACCGTATTGCCCCTGATCGATGGCGGCGAAGAGCAGACCCGTGGTTTTGACGACATTCACCGCACCCTGCGCCGTGATGCATCCAATCAGGCGGCGGATGCCGTGCTGACCTTGATCGGCCAAAAACAGGAGTCCCTATGACGACGCAAATGGGCCTCGATTTCAGCCTGGTCGCGCAAGCTCACGAGTTGGTGGCCGGCGTCGACGAAGTGGGTCGTGGCCCGCTGTGTGGCGCAGTGGTTACGGCGGCGGTGATTCTCGACCCGAACCGCCCGATTCTTGGCCTCAACGATTCGAAGAAACTCACCGAAGCCCGTCGCGAAAAGCTCTTCGACGAGATCTGTGAAAAGGCCCTGAGCTGGCATATCGCCCGGGCAGAAGTCGAAGAAATCGACGAACTGAACATCCTCCACGCCACCATGCTCGCCATGCAGCGCGCGGTCGAAGGCCTGCACATCACGCCAAAAATGGCGATGATCGACGGCAACCGCTGCCCCAAGCTGGCGATGCCGTCGGAAGCGGTGGTCAAGGGTGATAGCAAGGTGCCCGCCATTGCCGCTGCCTCAATCCTGGCCAAAGTCAGCCGCGACCGTGAAATGGCTGCGTTCGAATTGATCTACCCCGGCTACGGCATCGGTGGCCACAAGGGTTACCCGACACCCGTTCATCTGGAAGCCCTGGCGCGCCTGGGGCCAACGCCGATCCACCGTCGCTCGTTCGCCCCGGTTCGCCTGGCCTACGAGGCGCGGGAGAGTCTGAGCGTCGTATAGTCGCAAGGCTGATGTTTTGCTCAAGGCCCGGTACAATCCGGGCCTTGTTGTTTTCCACGTATAAGAGATCACTATGCCGGCTTCATTCGTTCACCTACGCCTGCACACTGAATACTCCCTGGTCGACGGCCTGGTACGGATCAAACCGCTGGTCAAAACCCTGGTGGGCATGAACATGCCTGCGGTAGCGGTAACCGATCAGAACAACATGTGTTCCCTGGTCAAGTTCTACAAAAACGCCATGGGCGCCGGGATCAAGCCGATCTGTGGCGCCGACCTGTGGCTGTCCAACAAAGACCCGGACAACGCCCTGAGCCGCATCAGCCTGCTGGCGATGAACGGCGTGGGTTATCGCAACCTCACCGAATTGATTTCCCGTGGTTTTATCGACGGTCAGCGCAATGGCTCGATCATCATCGAGCGCGAATGGGTCGCCGAGGCCAGCGAAGGCCTGATCATGCTGTCGGCCGCCAAAGAAGGCGAGATCGGTCTCGCGCTGCTGGGCGGCAACCCCCACGAAGCCGAAGTGCTGGCCAGCGAGTGGATGCAGGTCTTCCCCGACCGTTTCTACCTGGAAGTGCAGCGCACCAACCGCCCCCACGATGAAGAGCACCTGCACGCCGCTGTCGCCCTAGCCGACAAGCTGGGGGCGCCGTTGGTGGCGACCAACGATGTGCGCTTCATCAAGAAGGAAGATTTCGAAGCCCACGAAACCCGCGTGTGCATCGGCGAAGGCCGAGCCCTGGATGACCCGCGCCGTTCGAAGAACTACAGCGAAGAGCAGTACCTCAAAAGCGCCGATGAAATGGCCGAGCTGTTTAGCGACCTGCCCGAGGCCCTGGAAAACTCCGTCGAAATCGCCAAGCGCTGCAATATCGAAGTGAAGCTGGGCAAGCACTTTTTGCCCAACTTCCCGATCCCTGATGGCATGACCATCGACGAGTATTTCCGCAAGGTGTCATTCGACGGTCTGGAAGAGCGGTTGACCGTGTTGCTGCCCAAGGACACCACCGAAGACTACGACGCCAAGCGCCAGGTGTATGTCGACCGGCTGAATTTCGAGCTGGATATCATTATCCAGATGGGGTTCCCCGGTTACTTCCTGATCGTAATGGACTTTATCCAGTGGGCCAAAAGCAACGGCGTACCGGTAGGGCCGGGTCGGGGGTCGGGTGCTGGCTCGCTGGTGGCCTACGTACAGAAGATTACCGACCTTGATCCGCTGGAATATGACCTGCTGTTCGAACGGTTCCTGAACCCGGAACGGGTTTCCATGCCCGACTTCGACGTCGACTTCTGCATGGATGGTCGTGACCGCGTGATCGAATACGTGGCCGAGAAATACGGTCGCAACGCGGTAAGCCAGATCATCACCTTCGGTTCCATGGCGGCCAAGGCTGTAATCCGCGATGTGGCCCGGGTGCAGGGCAAGTCCTACGGCCTGGCCGATCGCCTGTCGAAGATGATCCCGTTCGAAGTCGGCATGACCCTGGAAAAGGCCTATGAGCAGGAAGAGATCCTGCGCGACTTTATCAAGATCGATGAAGAAGCCGCCGAAATCTGGGACATGGCCCGCAAACTCGAAGGGGTGGTGCGTAACGTCGGTAAACACGCCGGTGGTGTGGTTATTGCGCCTACCAAACTCACCGACTTTTCGCCGATCTATTGCGACGAAGCCGGTGACGGCCTGGTTACCCAGTTCGACAAAGACGACGTAGAGGCTGCCGGCCTGGTGAAGTTCGACTTCCTGGGCCTGCGGACCCTGACGATCATCGACTGGGCGCTCAAGACCATCAACCGCGAGCGCGCCAAGGTCGACGAAGAACCGCTGGATATCGCGTTTATTCCGCTGGACGACAAGCCGACTTACCAGTTGCTGCAAAAAGCTGAAACCACAGCCGTGTTCCAGCTTGAATCCCGTGGTATGAAAGAGCTGATCAAAAAGCTCAAGCCCGACTGCCTGGAAGACTTGATCGCACTGGTGGCCCTGTTCCGTCCGGGCCCGCTGCAATCGGGCATGGTGGATGACTTCATCAACCGTAAGCACGGTCGCGCCGAGCTGGCGTACCCGCACTCCGACTACCAGTACGAAGGCCTCAAGCCCGTATTGGCGCCGACCTACGGCATCATCCTGTATCAAGAACAGGTGATGCAGATTGCCCAGGTCATGGCCGGCTACACCCTGGGTGGTGCGGACATGCTGCGTCGGGCCATGGGTAAGAAAAAGCCTGAGGAGATGGCCAAGCAGCGCGGCGGTTTCATTGAAGGTTGTGCCACCAACAATATTGACGCCGACCTGGCGGGCAACATCTTCGACCTGGTGGAAAAATTCGCCGGTTACGGCTTCAACAAATCCCACTCCGCTGCCTACGGCCTGGTGTCGTACCAGACCGCCTGGCTCAAAGCCCACTACCCGGCGCCGTTCATGGCGGCGGTACTCTCGGCGGATATGCACAACACCGACAAGGTCGTGACCTTGATCGAGGAAGTGCGCACCATGAAGCTGCGCCTCGACGCGCCGGACGTGAATGCCTCGGAGTTCAAGTTCACGGTGAACGACGAAGGCCGCATTATTTATGGCCTGGGCGCGATCAAAGGCGTGGGCGAAAGCCCGGTGGAGGCGATTGTCGAAGCGCGTCTGAGTGGGCCGTTCGCGGATCTGTTCGACTTCTGCGCGAGGGTCGACCTCAAACGCATCAATAAGCGTACCCTCGATGGCTTGATCCGCAGCGGCGCGCTCGACCGTCTCGGGCCTTATTTTCATGATGAGCCAAAGGCCTACCAGGCCAATATCGACCGTAACCGTGCGGTGTTGCTCACCGCCATGGAAGAAGCGATCAAGGCCGCCGAACAGACCGCCCGCACCCACGACAGCGGCCACGCCGACCTGTTTGGCGGGTTGTTCGTCGAAGAAGATGCGGATGTGTACGCTAACCACCGCAAGGCCAAGGAGCTGACCCTCAAGGAACGTCTCAAGGGTGAGAAAGACACCTTGGGGCTGTACCTGACCGGCCACCCGATTGACGAATACGAAGGTGAAATCCGTCGTTTCGCCCGTCAGCGCATCATCGACCTGAAACCGGCGCGGGACACCCAGACCGTTGCCGGCATGATCATCGCTCTGCGGGTGATGAAAAATAAGAAGGGCGACAAGATGGGCTTTGTCACCCTCGACGACCGCTCGGGCCGGATCGAAGCGTCGCTATTTGCCGATGCTTTCCACTCCGCGCAGTCGTTGTTGCAGACCGACGCGATGGTGGTGGTCGAAGGGGAGGTCAGCAATGATGACTTCTCCGGCGGCCTGCGCCTGCGGATCAAGCGGGTGATGAGCATGGAAGATGCGCGAACCAACTTGGCTGAAAGCCTGCGCCTGAAGGTGAAAACCGAGGCGCTCAAGGGCGATCAGCTACGCTGGCTGGGTGACTTGCTCAAACGCCACCGTGGCGCGTGCCCGGTGACCATGGAATACACCGGCAGCGACGCCAAGGCCATGTTGCAGTTTGGCGAGACCTGGCGAATTGATCCCGCCGATGGCTTGATTCAAGCTTTGCGTGACCAGTTCGGGCGAGACAACGTCTTCCTCCAATACCGTTGACGGTCAAGTGATATCGAATCGCCTGATCTCGACTGAATATTTAATCTCGACCTAGACGCGCCTCTCCCTTAAGGTAGGGCGCGAATAGACAACCGGCTGGCCAGGCACGCCCTGGCCGTCGACCCAAGACGGACGCTTATGAACCCGAATTTTCTTGATTTCGAACAGCCGATCGCTGACCTGCAAGCCAAGATCGAAGAGCTGCGCCTGGTCGGCAATGACAATTCGCTGAATATCGGCGATGAAATCTCCCGCCTGCAAGACAAGAGCAAGACGCTCACCGAAGACATCTTCGGCAAGCTGACCAGCTGGCAGATCGCGCGCCTGGCCCGCCACCCGCGCCGCCCGTACACCCTGGACTACATCCAGCACATCTTCACCGAGTTCGACGAGCTGCATGGCGATCGCCACTTCTCCGACGACGCGGCCATCGTGGGCGGTATCGCTCGCCTGGACGATCAACCGGTGATGGTGATCGGTCACCAGAAAGGCCGTGAAGTGCGCGAGAAAGTCCGTCGCAACTTCGGCATGCCGCGCCCGGAAGGCTACCGCAAGGCGTGCCGCCTGATGGAAATGGCTGAACGCTTCAAGATGCCGATCCTGACTTTCATCGATACGCCGGGTGCTTACCCGGGTATCGACGCAGAAGAACGCAACCAGAGCGAAGCGATTGCCTGGAACCTGCGTGTGATGTCCCGCCTGAAAACCCCGATCATCGCCACCGTAATTGGTGAAGGTGGTTCCGGTGGTGCACTGGCCATTGGCGTATGCGATCAGTTGAACATGCTGCAATATTCGACCTACGCGGTGATCTCGCCGGAAGGTTGCGCCTCGATCCTGTGGAAAACCGCAGAAAAGGCACCGGACGCCGCTGAAGCCATGGGCATCACCGCTGATCGTCTCAAAGGCCTGGGTATCGTGGACAAGGTCATCGCCGAGCCATTGGGTGGTGCTCATCGTGATCCGGCGGCTGCCGCTGCGACTATCCGCGCTGAGCTGGGCTCGCAATTGGCGATGCTCAAGAAGCTGGATAACGAAGCGCTGTTGAAGCGCCGTTATGAGCGTCTGATGAGCTACGGCCTGTAAGATTTACGCAGGACTAAATGTGGGAGCGGGCTTGCTCGCGAATGCAGAGTGTCAGTCACTGGAAAGGTCGACTGATACACCGCATTCGCGAGCAAGCCCGCTCCCACATTTGCTTTGTGTATGCTGAGTTATCGCATTCCAGATAGATGGCGGTACTTTCTATGAAGCCCTCTTTAACCGCCAAACTCTTACAAGTCCTGTCACCCTGGCGCAACGCCCCCGCCTGGCATATCGCTTTCTCCGGCGGCCTGGACTCCACGGTCCTGCTACATCTCCTTGCGAATACCGAACACCTCCCGCCGTTGAGCGCCATCCACGTCCATCATGGCCTGCAGGCCGCCGCTGACGCCTGGCCAAGTCATTGCCAGTTAGTTTGTGACAGCCTGGGCATGCCCCTGCGCGTCATGCGCGTGCAGGTGCAGCCCGGCGCCAGCCTTGAGCGTGCTGCTCGTGAGGCGCGTTACCAGGCGTTTGCCGAGGCGGCCGGGGCAGGGGAGGTCGTGCTGACGGGCCAGCATCGTGATGATCAGGCTGAAACCCTGCTGTTTCGCCTCTTGCGTGGGGCCGGGGTGCGCGGTTTGGCGGGCATGCCGCTGCATCGCCCATTGGCGGGTGGTCATCTGGTGCGCCCGTTGCTGGATGTCTCCCGTGCGGAGCTGGAGGCCTACGCCCACGCGTATCAATTGAAGTGGATCGAAGATCCGTCCAATGCCGATCCAGGGTTTGCCCGTAATTACCTGCGCCATCGCGTATTCCCTATCCTCGCGGAGCGCTGGCCCCAGGCTGTTTCAAGCCTGGCCCGCACCGCCGGGCATCTGAGCGAAGCCCAAGGCCTGCTTGATGAGCTGGCTCACATGGACTTGCAGGGTGCGGATCAACCTTCGCCATTTCCCTGGCTTGAGTTGCCGTCCCTGGCTTTGGCACCACTGCGTGAGCTTTCTGACGCCCGTCAGCGCAACGCCTTGCGGCATTGGCTGACTCCGCTCACCCGGTTACCCGACAGCGACCACTGGGCCGGTTGGTGTTCTTTACGTGATGCCAAGGCCGACGCACAGCCGCTATGGCGCCTGGCTGACGGCGAATTGCACCGCTGCGGCGAGCGTATCTGGTGGTTGCCTGCTACTTGGTCGGAATGTTCCCACGCAACGGTGAGCTGGCTCGATCCGCAAAACCCACTAGAGTTACCCGGCAATGGCCGGCTCGAATTTATTGGCAAGACCCCCGAAGGCCCTTTGGCGGTCCGTTATCGCCAGGGCGGCGAAACCCTCGAAGTACCGGGCCGAGGTCGGCGTGACTTGAAGCGCTTGCTCAATGAATGGGGGATGCCGGGCTTCATGCGTGGCAGATTGCCGCTGCTGTATCAGGGCGAGCAATTGCTGGCTGTCCCAGCCCTTGCCGGGTTATGGCCCGGCCCAGTAGGTGGCTGGCAATTACATTGGATGCCACAGAGGTGCGATCAAGGTTTGAGCTGATAGAGCCTTTCCGGTAGACTACGCTCCCTTCTTGATACAACTTCTGTGGATTCTCCTGAATCGCAGCAGTTGCCGATTACCAAGCAGTCTTTGCTGGGCGATTCCAAAAAATGTGTAGCGATCAACGTACCGGTGTTTCATTGCTGGTCTGTCACCACGCGGCGGTTTTTTTGAAAGGTGCACTGTGATTAATGCAGGTGATCGGGGGCTTCGGCCTTCCTTCGCTTTCCCCGGCGGCTCGGACCGCTTTAACGCAGACTTCTAGGGTTTTTCATGACGCGCTACATATTCGTCACGGGCGGTGTTGTTTCTTCATTGGGGAAAGGCATTGCATCGGCTTCATTGGCGGCCATCCTGGAGGCGCGGGGACTTAAGGTCACCATGCTCAAGCTGGACCCGTACATCAACGTTGACCCGGGCACCATGAGCCCGTTCCAGCACGGTGAAGTGTTCGTCACCCACGACGGCGCCGAAACCGACCTGGACCTGGGCCACTACGAGCGGTTTATCCGCACGACCATGACCCAGAACAACAACTTCACCACTGGCCGTGTCTACGAGCACGTGCTGCGCAAAGAGCGCCGTGGTGACTACCTGGGTGCAACCATCCAGGTGATCCCGCACATCACCGACGAAATCAAGCGCCGCATCATCAAGGGTGCAGGCGATGCCGACGTGGCGATGGTCGAGATCGGTGGCACCGTGGGTGACATCGAATCCCAACCGTTCCTCGAAGCCATCCGCCAGTTGCGTTTCGAAGTCGGCGCCAAGCGCGCGATGCTGATGCACCTGACCTTGGTGCCGTACATCGCCACTGCCGGCGAGACCAAAACCAAGCCAACCCAGCACTCGGTCAAGGAACTGCGTTCCATCGGCCTGCAGCCGGACGTGCTGGTGTGCCGTTCCGATCACCCGATCGACATTTCCTCGCGTCGCAAGATCGCGCAATTCACCAACGTTGAAGAACGTGCGGTGATCGCGCTGGAAGACGCCGACACCATCTACAAGATCCCGGGCATCCTGCATTCGCAAGGCCTGGACGATTTTGTGGTTGAGCGTTTCGGCCTGCAATGCAACGGTGCGGACCTCTCCGAGTGGGAAGCCGTGGTTGACGCCAAGCTCAATCCTGAGCATGAAGTCACCATCGCCATGGTCGGCAAGTACATGGAGCTGCTGGACGCGTACAAGTCGCTGATCGAAGCGATGAGCCACGCCGGTATCAGCAACCGTACCAAGGTCAACCTGCGCTATATCGATTCCGAAGACATCGAGAACCAAGGCACTGCGCTGCTAGAAGGCGTTGATGCGATCTTGGTACCAGGTGGTTTCGGCCTGCGTGGCGTGGAAGGCAAGATCACTGCCGTGCAGTACGCCCGTGAAAACAAGGTGCCGTACCTGGGTATCTGCCTGGGTATGCAAGTGGCCGTTATCGAGTTCGCCCGTAACGTGCTGGGCTGGAAAGACGCCAACTCCACCGAGTTCGACAGCAAGAGCGGTCACCCGGTCGTGGGCCTGATCACCGAGTGGGAAGATGCCACCGGCGCGGTCGAGACCCGTACCGAAGCCTCCGACCTGGGCGGTACCATGCGCCTTGGCGCGCAGGACTGCCTGCTCGAAGCGGGCTCGCTGGTTCACGATTGCTACGGCAAGGACGTGATCGTCGAGCGTCACCGTCACCGCTACGAAGTGAACAACAACCTGCTGCCGCAAATCAAAGAGGCTGGCCTGAAAATTTCCGGTCGCTCCGGTGATGGCGCGCTGGTTGAAGTGGTCGAGGCACCGGATCATCCATGGTTCGTGGCTTGCCAGTTCCACCCGGAGTTCACCTCCACGCCGCGCGACGGTCACCCGTTGTTCAGCGGTTTCGTCAAGGCAGCACTGACGCAACACCAGAAGAAGGCGTAACCCTGATGGCCCAGAAGATCATTCGCGTCGGCGATATCGAGATTGCCAACGACAAGCCCATGGTGCTGTTTGGCGGCATGAACGTGCTGGAAAGCCGCGACATGGCGATGCAGGTCTGTGAAGAGTACGTAAAGGTCACCCAGAAACTGGGTATCCCTTACGTGTTCAAGGCCAGCTTCGACAAGGCCAACCGTTCGTCCGTGACGTCCTATCGCGGCCCGGGCCTTGAAGAAGGCATGCGGATCTTCCAGGACATCAAGCAAGCCTTCGGCGTGCCGATCATCACCGACGTCCACGAGCCTGAACAGGCTGCCGTGGTCGCCGAGGTGTGCGACATCATCCAGTTGCCGGCCTTCCTGTCGCGCCAGACCGACCTGGTCGTCGCGATGGCCAAGACCGGCGCTGTGATCAATATCAAGAAAGCCCAGTTCCTCGCACCCCAGGAGATGAAACACATCCTGAACAAGTGCGTCGAAGCGGGTAACGACCAGTTGATCCTCTGCGAGCGTGGTTCGAGCTTCGGCTACAACAACCTCGTGGTGGACATGCTCGGTTTCGGCATCATGAAACAGTTCGAATACCCGGTATTCTTCGACGTGACCCACGCGCTGCAAATGCCTGGTGGTCGCGCCGATTCTGCCGGTGGGCGCCGTGCCCAGGTGCTGGACCTGGCCAAGGCCGGCATCAGCCAGTCGCTGGCGGGCCTGTTCCTGGAAGCCCACCCGGACCCGGACAACGCCAAGTGCGACGGCCCATGCGCCCTGCGCCTGGACAAGTTGGAGCCATTCCTGGCCCAGCTCAAGCAGTTGGACGAACTGGTCAAGAGTTTTCCGACGGTAGAAACCGCGTAAGCGTCGTTTCTCCGGTAGACTTTCCCACGCTTTACGCTCAGGCCCCCGGGCCTGAGCCTTGTCGCCTGCAAGCCTGCCCCGTTGTTCCACCCTTGCGGTCGGTCAAAAGTTTCCCTTCAGCTGCGTCGTTTTCGTCAACTTTGGAGTGTTTACAACAATGGCAAAAATCGTCGACATCAAAGGTCGTGAAGTTCTCGACTCCCGTGGCAACCCCACCGTCGAAGCCGACGTGCTTCTCGATAACGGCATCATTGGCAGCGCCTGCGCGCCGTCGGGTGCGTCTACCGGTTCGCGCGAAGCGCTGGAACTGCGTGATGGCGACAAGAGCCGTTACCTGGGCAAAGGTGTACTCAAGGCCGTAGCCAACATCAACGGCCCGATCCGCGACCTGCTGCTGGGCAAAGACCCGGTTGACCAGAAAGCCCTTGACCTGGCGATGATCAAGCTCGACGCCACCGAAAACAAAGGCAGCCTGGGCGCCAACGCTATCCTCGCCGTATCCCTGGCTGCGGCCAAGGCTGCTGCCCAGGACCAGGACCTGCCGCTGTACGCCCACATCGCCAACCTGAACGGCACCCCGGGTGTTTACTCGATGCCGGTTCCGATGATGAATATCATCAACGGTGGCGAGCACGCCGATAACAACGTCGACATCCAGGAATTCATGGTTCAGCCAGTTGGCGCCAAGTCCTTCTCCGAAGGCCTGCGCATGGGCACCGAGATTTTCCATCACCTCAAGGCTGTGCTGAAGGCCCGTGGCTTGAGCACTGCGGTGGGTGACGAAGGTGGTTTCGCACCGAACCTGGCGTCCAACGAAGACGCACTCAAAGTGATCTCCGAAGCCGTGGCCAACGCTGGCTACAAGCTGGGCACCGACGTGACCCTGGCCCTGGACTGCGCGGCCAGCGAGTTCTACGAAGATGGCAAGTACAACCTGTCCGGCGAAGGCCAGGTGTTCAACTCCGAAGGTTTCGCTGACTACCTGAAGGGCCTGACCGAGCGCTACCCGATCATCTCGATCGAAGACGGCCTGGACGAGTCCGACTGGGACGGCTGGAAAATCCTTACCGACAAAATCGGCGAGAAAATCCAACTGGTGGGCGACGACCTGTTCGTGACCAACACCAAGATCCTGAAAGAAGGCATCGATAAGTCGATCGCCAACTCGATCCTGATCAAGTTCAACCAGATCGGCACCCTGACCGAAACCCTGGAAGCCATCCAGATGGCCAAGGCTGCGGGCTACACCGCCGTGATCTCCCACCGCTCCGGCGAAACCGAAGACTCGACCATTGCCGACCTGGCCGTGGGCACTTCGGCGGGCCAGATCAAGACCGGTTCCCTGTGCCGTTCCGACCGCGTTTCCAAGTACAACCAATTGCTGCGTATCGAAGAGCAACTGGCTGGCAAAGCGAAGTACAACGGTCGTGGCGAGTTTCGCGGCTGATCGGCAAATGGTAAAAAGTCGGCGGATTGCGTCGGAAAATTCACGATAGAGTGAATTTCGACGCTAATCTGATGGCTAACAAGCACAAGCCTGGTTTTTCCAGGCTTCGTGCTATCAGTTGCTTTAAAAGTTTTTGCATGGCTGTCTTTTTTCACTGGATACCCGATATTCGATGCGCAGTCCCAATTGGTTGTTCCTCGTCTTGCTCTTGCTGCTGGCTGGCCTGCAGTACCGCCTGTGGGTGGGGAATGGCAGCTTTGCGCAGGTAAAAGACCTGACCGAGCAAATTGCTGCACAGCACGCCGAAAATGAAATCCTGCTGGAGCGCAACCGCGTCCTCGATGCCGAAGTGCTTGAGCTGAAAAAAGGTACGGAGACCGTCGAAGAACGGGCTCGCCATGAACTGGGCATGGTCAAGGAGGGCGAGACCCTCTACCAGTTGGCCCAATGAACACGCGTTTGCCGGCCTTCTGGGCCGTGATTCCTGCCGCGGGCGTCGGTGCCCGTATGGCTGCGGACCGTCCCAAGCAATATCTGCAACTGGGCGGGCGCACAATTCTCGAACACAGCCTTGGCTGTTTTCTCGACCATCCTTCCCTCAAGGGGCTGGTGGTCAGTCTTGCTGCTGATGATCCTTACTGGCCTGGCTTGGCCTGTGCTACCGACCCGCGCATCCAGCGTGCCGAAGGCGGTATTGAACGCTCGGGGTCGGTGCTCAATGCGTTGCTGCAATTGAATGCCTTGGGCGCCAGTGATGATGATTGGGTGTTGGTGCACGATGCGGCGCGACCTAACCTGAGTCGCGATGATCTCGATAAGTTACTGATGGAACTGGCGGATGACCCCGTTGGAGGCCTGTTGGGCGTGCCGGCCCGCGATACGCTCAAGCGTGCCGACAAATACGGGCGGGTGGTTGAAACCGTTGATCGCAGTTTGATCTGGCAAGCCTATACGCCGCAGATGTTTCGTCTGGGAGCCTTGCACCGCGCGTTGGCCGACAGCCTGGTGGCGGATGCGGTGATTACCGATGAAGCTTCGGCGATGGAGTGGGCTGGCCAGGCGCCGCGTTTGATTGAGGGGCGCTCGGACAATATCAAGGTCACTCGGCCGGAGGACCTTGAGTGGTTGCGGTTGCGGTGGGCTAATCGCAGGTAGCCAGTGATTCCGAGTTGACCCTTTCGCGAGCAAGCCCGCTCCCACATTTGACCGCGTACATCCTGGATAAACGCGGTCAAATGTGGGAGCGGGCTTGCTCGCGAAGAGGCCAGTACAAGCACCCAAAAATCACCCGCTGTACTCCGGCCTCCCAGCCAACCCCTCCTTCAAAAAGTCCACCAACTTGCGCACCTTCGGCGACAAATGCCGCTGCTGCGGATATAGGGCCCACACCGCCGTATTCGGCGGCTGATGCGACTCCAGCAATGACACCAGCGCGCCACTGTGCAAATGCTCCAGCACGTAATAGTCCGGCAGCTGGCACAACCCAACCCCCTGCAACGCCGCATCCAATACTGCCTGCCCACTGTTGCAGCGCCAGTTTCCCTGCACCCGCTGGGAAAATTCACGCCCGTCCTGGGCCAGCTGCCAGATATCCGAGCCGCCAATCAGGCAGTTATGCCGGCTCAATTCCGACAAGCTATGGGGCCGTCCATACCGCGCCAGGTAGGACGGCGACGCGCACAGGTACATGCGCCGAGGGGCCAGGCGGCTGGCGACCATACGCGAGTCCTGCAGGCGTCCGAGGCGAATCGCGAGGTCAAGGCCTTCATGCACCAGGTCCAACTGGCGATTGCTCAGCTCGATATCCACCCGCAATTGCGGATACAACCCCATGAATCGCGTGACCAAGGGCACGATAAATCGCTCGCCGTAGGCCACGGCGCAGGTCATGCGCAACATGCCCTTAGGCTCGCTGGTGAGGTCGCCCACTGCGCGCAGGGCTTCTTCGCGACCGTCTTGCAAGCGCTGGCAATGTTGCAGAAAGGTTTGCCCTGCCTCGGTCAGCGTCACCTTGCGTGTACTGCGATACAGCAACCTGGTTTGCAAGCGTTCTTCCAGGCGCGCCACCTGCCGGCTGATATGGGATGACGACACGCCCAGGCGCTCCGCGGCGGCCGTGAATTGGCTGCATTCGGCCACTGCGACAAACTCATCGATGCCTTCCCAGCGGTTTTCCAGCATGGTGATTATCCCTGTACAGCAATAAAGTTTTGCTTTTGTCCGGATTATTAATCAATGGGCCATGTTTTACACTCACCTCCTCAGTTTTTAACCTCCTGGAGAAACCCGGATGATCAAGTCCCGCGCCGCCGTAGCCTTCGAAGCCAAGAAGCCCCTGGAAATCGTTGAAGTGGATGTCGCCATGCCCAAGGCTGGCGAAGTGCTGTTGCGCGTGGTCGCATCCGGCGTGTGCCACACCGACGCCTACACCCTGTCGGGCGCTGACCCGGAAGGCATCTTCCCGTCGATCCTCGGCCACGAAGGTGGTGCGGTGGTTGAAGCCATTGGCGAGGGCGTGACCTCGGTTGCGGTGGGCGATCACGTGATCCCGCTTTACACCCCGGAATGCGGCAAGTGCAAATTCTGCCTGTCGGGCAAGACCAACCTGTGCCAGGCCATCCGTTCCACCCAGGGCAAAGGCCTGATGCCGGACGGCACCACGCGTTTCTCCTACAAGGGCCAGCCGATCTTCCACTACATGGGCACCTCGACCTTCTCCGAGTACACCGTGCTGCCGGAAATTTCCGTGGCCAAGATTCCTAAAGAAGCCCCGCTGGAAAAAGTCTGCCTGCTGGGTTGTGGCGTCACTACCGGCATTGGTGCGGTGATCAACACTGCCAAGGTCAAACCGGGCGACACCGTGGCCATCTTCGGCCTGGGCGGTATCGGCCTGTCGGCTGTTATCGGTGCGGTTAAAGCCAAGGCGGGTCGCATCATCGCCATCGATATCAACCCGGCAAAGTTTGAAATCGCCAAGCAACTGGGCGCTACCGACTGCATCAACCCGAAAGACTACGACCGCCCAATCCAGGACGTGATTGTCGATTTGACCGACGGCGGCGTGGACTTTTCCTTCGAGTGCATCGGCAATGTGCAACTGATGCGCGCTGCCCTTGAGTGCTGCCACAAAGGTTGGGGCGAGTCGGTGATCATCGGCGTGGCCGGTGCTGGCCAGGAAATTTCCACTCGCCCATTCCAATTGGTGACCGGTCGCGTCTGGCGCGGTTCGGCGTTCGGTGGCGTGCGCGGTCGCAGCGAATTGCCAAGCTACGTGGAAATGGCCCAGACCGGCGAGATCCCGCTGGGCACCTTCATCACCCACACCATGGGCCTGGAAGACATCAACAAAGCGTTTGACCTGATGCATGAAGGCAAGAGCATTCGTACCGTCATCCACTTCTGAGGTCGGCCATGAGTCTGGAAAACCTGTCGTGCCAGAAGAGCTTCGGTGGCTGGCACAAACGCTACAAGCATCATTCCGATGTGCTCGGTTGCGACATGACCTTCGCCGTTTACCTGCCGCCGCAAGCGGAGCAGGGCGGCAAGTTGCCGGTGTTGTACTGGCTGTCTGGCCTGACCTGCACCGATGAGAACTTCATGCAGAAGGCCGGCGCCCAGCGCATGGCCGCCGAACTGGGGTTGATCATCGTGGCGCCGGACACTAGCCCCCGTGGCCCGGGTGTGCCGGGTGACCCGGACAATGCCTGGGACTTCGGCCTCGGCGCAGGGTTTTATCTGAATGCCACCCAGGAACCTTGGGCCAAGCACTATCGGATGCATGACTACGTGGTGCAGGAATTGCCTGCATTGGTTGAGGCGCATTTCCCGGCTTCGGACAAGCGCGGTATTAGTGGTCATTCCATGGGCGGGCACGGTGCGTTGGTGTGTGCGCTGCGCAATCCTGGGCGCTACCTGTCGGTGTCGGCGTTTTCGCCGATCAACAATCCGATGGATTGCCCGTGGGGGCAGAAAGCCTTCTCCCGCTACCTGGGCGAAGAACGCTCTAAATGGCGTGAATGGGACGCTTGCGTGCTGATCAGCGAGGCCTCGCAAAAGCTGCCATTGCTGGTGGACCAGGGCGACCGCGACGACTTCCTCGCCGTGCAGCTCAAGCCCGAAGCCTTGCAGCAAGCCGCGAAGGCGGCCAACCACCCGCTGGAACTGCGCCTGCAACCTGGCTACGACCACAGCTACTTCTTTATCGCCAGCTTCATCGAAGACCATTTGCGACACCATGGCCGTGCTTTGCTCGGTTAATGTCGGGCAAAAGTAGGTAGAATCACGCCCTGAATTAAATCGGGGCGTTTTTTTATGCGTATTGGCCACGGCTACGATGTGCACCGTTTCGCCGAAGGCGACTTCATCACCCTGGGCGGCGTGCGCATTGCGCACCACCATGGGTTGCTGGCTCATTCCGACGGCGACGTTGTGTTGCATGCCTTGAGCGATGCCTTGCTCGGCGCGGCGGCGTTGGGTGATATCGGCAAGCACTTTCCGGACACTGATCCGACCTTCAAAGGCGCGGACAGCCGGGTATTGCTGCGCCATGTGGTCGGCCTGATCCACGCCAAAGGCTGGAAGGTCGGCAACGTCGACAACACCATCGTGGCCCAGGCACCGAAAATGGCGCCCCATATCGAATCGATGCGCGCGCTGATTGCCGCGGATCTGCAAATAGAACTGGATCAAGTGAACGTGAAAGCCACCACCACTGAAAAGCTCGGGTTTACCGGGCGTGAAGAGGGCATTGCGGTGCACTCCGTCGCCTTGTTGCTGCGCGCATGAACGACCTGCAACTGTTAGGCCCGCGCGCCTATGGCGAGGCCTTGGGCAGCGCGGTACTCAAAGCCACGGCGGAAGATTTCCAGGTCGACGAAGTGCTCGATATCCCGCTGACCGGCGAGGGTGAGCACCTGTGGTTGTGGGTCGAGAAACGTGGCCTCAACACCGAGGAGGCCGCGCGGCGTATCGCCAAGGCCGCTGGCGTGCCGTTGCGCACCGTCAGCTATGCCGGGCTCAAGGATCGCCAGGCGTTGACCCGCCAGTGGTTCAGCGTACAGCTGCCAGGCAAGGCCGACCCGGACATGAGTGCGGCAGAAAACGACACCCTCAAGATCCTCAAGACCGCTCGCCACAAGCGCAAACTGCAACGCGGCGCGCATTCGGCCAACGGTTTTACCTTGCGGCTGACCCAACTGGCCGGTGATACCGCTGCCATTGATGCGCGCTTGCAACTGATTGCACAACACGGCATTCCCAACTATTTCGGTGCGCAGCGCTTTGGCCACAATGGTGGCAATGTCGTCGATGCTCGCGATTGGGCTGCCCGCAAGGCCTTGCCGGAGCAGCGCAATGTGCGTTCGCGGTTGCTGTCCACCGCCCGCAGTTTTTTGTTCAACAAGGTGTTGGCGGCGCGGGTTGCCGATGGTTCCTGGCAGCGCGCCCAGGTTGGTGACCTGCTTGCCTTTACCGACAGCCGCAGTTTTTTCCCGGCGGGGGAGGCTGAATGCAGCGACCCGCGCCTGGCGATTCTGGACCTGCACCCGACCGGCCCGCAGTGGGGCGAGGGTGACTCGCCTGCCAGTGGGGCAACCCATGCCTTGGAACAAGCGATTGCCGCGGGTGAGGCCGACCTGCGCGATTGGCTGGTGAATGCCGGCATGAGCCAGGAACGTCGCATTCTGCGACTGCCCATTGGCGGGTTGACGTGGCATTATCCCGGTCCTGACATTCTGCAATTGGAATTCGTCCTGCCGGCCGGATGCTTCGCCACTGTACTGGTGCGCGAGCTTGTTGATCTGGTGCCGGTGGGGCAGACGGACAGCCCATGCGTATTCTGATATCAAACGATGACGGTGCCACCGCACCCGGTCTTGCCGCGCTCTATGCTGCGCTGGAAGATTACGCCGAGTGCGTGGTGGTTGCCCCCGACCAGGACAAGAGCGGCGCCAGCAGTTCGCTGACGCTCGACCGTCCCCTGCACCCGCAGGTTCTGGCCAATGGCTTTATCAGCGTGAACGGTACTCCTACCGATTGCGTGCACCTGGCAATCAACAGTTTGTTGGACCAGGAGCCGGACCTGGTGGTGTCGGGCATCAACCTGGGGGCGAACCTGGGCGATGACGTGTTGTATTCCGGTACCGTTGCGGCGGCGCTTGAAGGGCGTTTTCTGGGGCGAACCTCGTTCGCCTTCTCGTTGGCTTCGCGCCAGTTGGACAACCTGCCCACCGCCGCCTACTTCGCCCGCAAACTGGTAGAGGCCCATGGTTCCCTGGACCTGCCGCCGCGCACGGTGCTCAACGTCAATTTCCCAAATTTGCCTTTTGAGCATATTCGCGGGTTTCAACTGACACGGCTGGGGCATCGTTCCCGGGCGGCGGCGCCATTGAAGGTGGTGGACCCGCGCGGCAAAGAAGGCTACTGGATCGCTGCGGCGGGCGATGCCGAAGACGGTGGCCCCGGCACCGACTTTCACGCAGTGATGCAAGGCTATATCTCGATTACCCCGCTGCAGCTTGATCGCACCTTCAGTGATGCCTTCAGTAGTCTCGATGGCTGGCTGGAGGCGCTGAACTGATGGCCCGTGAACAAGACGACCTGCTGCGCCGTGGTATCGGCATGACCTCCCAGCGTACCCGCGAGCGTTTGATCCAGCGCCTGTACGAAGAAGGCTTGTCCAACGCCCAGGTGCTGGAAGTGATCCGGCGCACGCCTCGGCATCTGTTTGTCGATGAAGCCCTGGCCCACCGTGCCTATGAAGACACGGCGCTGCCTATCGGCCATAACCAGACCATCTCCCAGCCTTACATGGTGGCGCGCATGAGCGAGCTGCTGTTGGCGGCGGGCCCGCTGGACAAGGTGCTGGAGATTGGTACCGGCTCCGGCTACCAGACGGCCGTGCTGTCGCAACTGGTGGAGCGGGTGTTCTCGGTGGAGCGCATCAAGGTCCTGCAGGACCGCGCTAAGGAACGTCTGACAGAATTGAACCTGCGCAACGTGGTATTTCGTTGGGGTGACGGCTGGGAGGGTTGGCCGGCGCTGGCGCCTTACAACGGCATTATCGTCACCGCTGTGGCTACCGATGTGCCGCAAGCGTTGCTCGACCAACTAGCCCCTGGCGGGCGGCTGGTCATCCCGGTAGGCTCCGGCGAAGTACAACAATTGATGCTCATCATCCGTGAAGACGAAGGCTTTTCACGGCATGTGCTCGGCGCCGTGCGCTTCGTACCGTTGCTCAATGGCCCCCTGGCCTGATCATTTGTTTGCGGGCAGTGAATTCTGTTGATGGGGATGTGTCTTACGGCGGGGTTCATGGAGTCAACATGATCGGGGGCGGGTTTACACGCGATGAATTTTTCGTTTCAGTCGTGTGCCGGTAAAACTCCAATGCCCAGTTATACTTGCGTCATATTTCAAGCCTGATACAGGCGTTCATGTTCAGCCACCACAAAGGGAGCGGCGGGTGAGTCTCACAGGTCTTGCGCAGCGTATGAGTAAAACAAGCTTTCAGCGACTGGTGCTTGGCCTTGTCTTCAGTTCCGTGTTGGTTGGGTGTTCCAGTTCACCCAGCAGCGGTGCACGGGTGGTTGACCGCAATAACGCTGTGCCGCAAAAACCAACGGTGACCACCGGGCAATACGTGGTGCGCAAGGGCGACACACTGTTCTCGATTGCCTTCCGCTATGGTTGGGATTACAAGGCGCTCGCAGCCCGTAACAATATTCCCGTGCCGTACACGATACATCCGGGTCAGACGATTCGCTTCGACGGACGTACCGGTTCAACGCCCACCACGGTGGTGACAAACACCGCGTCTTCGCCGTCGTCCTCAAGTAAAACGACGATCATCACCAGGCCCGCAGGCACTGCCTCGCCAACGATTGCGAGCAAGCCGGCAGCGGCGCCATTACCCCCTGCAGGACCCGCTCCGACGGGTTGGGGTTGGCCCTCAAACGGAGTGTTAATTGGAAAATTCTCTTCAAACGGTAGTTTGAATAAAGGCATTGATATCGCCGGAGATTTGGGACAGCCTGTTTTAGCTGCGTCTGATGGGACAGTGGTGTACGCCGGGAGTGGTTTACGGGGCTACGGCGAGCTGGTCATCATCAAACACAGCGATACCTACGTCAGTGCCTACGGTCATAACCGTAGGCTTTTGGTTCGGGAGGGGCAGCAGGTCAAAGTCGGACAGACAATTGCCGAAATGGGGTCAACTGGTACAGACCGGGTGAAACTGCACTTTGAGATTCGCCGTCAAGGGAAGCCTGTAGATCCGCTGCAATTCCTACCCCGTCGTTGATGTGTTGCCAGCCTGTTCCCTCACGTAGAAGGAACAGGCTCAAGCGTTGCCAAGGATAAAGGCGTCGCTAGAGCTTGAGGTCGAACTCACCAAAGGACTATAACAATGGCTCTCAGTAAAGAAGCGCCGGAGTTTGACATCGACGATGAGGTTCTCCTTATGGAGACCGGTATCGCTACGGAATCGATGTCGAATGAGGGACCTGCTGTACCTTCAGTTCGCACCAAATCCAAGAACTCCACCGCGTTAAAGCAACACAAATACATTGACTACACACGGGCGCTCGATGCGACCCAGCTGTACCTCAATGAAATCGGCTTTTCCCCTTTGCTTACCCCTGAAGAAGAAGTCCACTTTGCGCGTTTGTCGCAGAAGGGCGACCCGGCTGGGCGCAAGCGCATGATTGAAAGCAACCTGCGCCTGGTGGTGAAAATCGCCCGACGCTACGTCAATCGTGGGCTCTCTCTGCTGGACTTGATCGAGGAAGGCAACCTGGGCTTGATCCGGGCGGTGGAGAAGTTCGACCCGGAGCGGGGCTTCCGCTTTTCGACGTACGCAACCTGGTGGATTCGCCAGACCATCGAACGGGCGATCATGAATCAGACCCGAACGATCCGGTTGCCGATCCATGTGGTCAAGGAGCTCAACGTCTACCTGCGGGCAGCACGTGAGCTTACCCAAAAACTCGATCATGAACCTTCGCCTGAAGAAATCGCCAACCTGCTGGAAAAACCGGTGGGGGAGGTCAAGCGCATGCTCGGCCTGAACGAGCGCGTGTCTTCGGTCGATGTCTCGCTGGGTCCGGATTCGGATAAAACCCTGCTGGACACCCTGACAGATGATCGGCCTACAGATCCTTGTGAGCTGTTGCAGGATGATGATCTTTCCCAAAGTATTGACCAGTGGTTGTCAGAGCTCACGGATAAACAGCGCGAGGTGGTGATTCGCCGCTTCGGCCTGCGCGGCCATGAGAGCAGCACCCTGGAAGACGTAGGCCTGGAGATTGGTCTGACCCGTGAGCGGGTGCGGCAGATCCAGGTAGAGGGGCTCAAGCGCTTGCGTGAGATCCTGGAGAAGAATGGCTTGTCGAGTGAGTCGTTGTTCCAATAGAACGACGCACTAAAACATGTGGGAGGGGGCTTGCCCCCTCCCACATTGTTTTATGCCATGGAATCTTTGGCACAAAGCCAAATCCCAGGCATAAAAAAACCCCGCTTTTAAAGGCGGGGTTTTTTCGACTAAGTCAGTACAAGTTAGATAACTTGAACTTCTTCAGCTTGCATGCCTTTCTGACCGCGGGTAGCGATGAAAGAAACCTGTTGGCCTTCTTTCAGGCTTTTGAAGCCGTCGGATTGGATAGCTTTGAAGTGAACGAACAGGTCGTCACCGGATTGTGGAGTGATGAAGCCGAAGCCTTTTTCATCGTTGAACCACTTAACGGTACCAGTTTGGCGATTAGACATGGTGTATCTCCTTGGACAAAGTTAACTGCGACTCAGGAAAAGCCCTGGCCGAGACTGAGTGCAAAGAGCAGGAAAAATTCTTGGAGATGGTTGGATCGAAATTCAACATATCGTGTAGAGATTCTCAGTGACACAAGCAGCACAGTGGCGCCACCTTAACCCTTTTTCCGGAACGTGCCAATGGTATTTCCGAAGGTTTCTCCATTTTCGTGACTGGCGGTGGTATTTACAGTCACCCGGCGCGGCAATATGGGGGCCGGCCCCGCTGGCTGCGGCTTAAAGGCAGCGTCGCATTCGTCAAGAAAAGCCCGGCAGCCTTTGAACCACAACGCCGGCCCCGGTAAGATGCCCCACAGAATTTTTCCACCTCGCTATTCAGGACACCCGCCATGAGCATCAAATCGGACAAGTGGATTCGCCGCATGGCGCAAGAGCACGGCATGATCGAACCGTTCGTCGAGCGCCAGATCCGCGGCCAAGGCGATGCCCCCGTGATCTCTTACGGTGTTTCCAGCTACGGTTACGACGTACGCTGCGCCGACGAATTCAAGGTGTTCACCAACATCAACTCGGCGATCGTCGACCCCAAGAACTTCGATGAAAAGAGCTTCGTCGACGTCAAGAGCGACGTGTGCATCATTCCACCCAACTCCTTCGCCCTGGCGCGCACCGTGGAATTCTTCCGTATTCCACGCGACGTGCTGACCATCTGCCTGGGTAAAAGCACCTACGCGCGCTGCGGCATCATCGTCAACGTGACGCCGCTTGAGCCGGAGTGGGAAGGCCACGTGACCCTGGAGTTCTCCAACACCACCACCTTGCCGGCGAAGATCTATGCCAACGAGGGCGTTGCGCAGATGCTGTTCCTGCAGTCCGACGAGGCTTGCGAAGTGTCCTATAAAGACCGTGCAGGCAAGTACCAGGGCCAGCGCGGCGTCACCCTGCCACGCGCTTGATCGAAAGGTCTTACACGTAAAGGGAATTTGTCTGCGGTAAGTGACTCTATTGGGTGTACTGCCTCGGCGCGTGCAAAACGCGCCGAGCCACGCTTGAGGAGTACCTTATGAAGATCGACCCGCGAATCAGCGCAGAACTTGCCCGGCTTGAACCCAACCAGATTGGCGTTCTGGCCTGGTCCCTGATGGCCGATCCCGCTTACGCGGGCGACATCCCCGGCCAACCCGGTACAGATTACCCACAGCCTACCGAACCGGGTGAACCGACCCTGCCGGACGAGCCACCTCCCGCGCCTGTCGCGTGATANTGATGGCCGATCCCGCTTACGCGGGCGACATCCCCGGCCAACCCGGTACAGATTACCCACAGCCTACCGAACCGGGTGAACCGACCCTGCCGGACGAGCCACCTCCCGCGCCTGTCGCGTGATACCTAGCCCAACGGCCAGACCTCATGATCGCCAATCACATAGATTTGGCGGTCATTGCCTTTTTGCACCGCGTACCCCCCGGTAAATGCACCAAACGCCGGCAGCAGGCTGACCCGCGTACCGATCTGGAAGCACGGCAGGCGCAAGCTCTGGCGACCCTTGCCACGCAAGTGATACACCGGATGCACATGCCCCGCCAGTACGTGGTGGCTGGGGTGTGCGTCAGGTTCATGTTGCAGGGAAAAAGGGCCCATCAGCAACGGCTCGGGGATCACTTCAATCCTCAAGTCCAACGGTGGGTCGCCCGCGCGTTTATCGTGATTACCGCGAATCAAGGTCATGCGCAGGCCCAAATGATGCTCACGCCAGGCCCGCAAGGCGCTCAAGGTGCCGCAGGCATGTGAGCCAGGGCCATGCAGAAAATCCCCAAGAAAGATCACCTGTTCGCACAGGTAGACAGACAGCACCTTATCCAGCCGCTGCAGATTGGCGCTGGTCGTGCCCTGTGGCACCGGTTGCCCCAGGCTGCGATAGGCCGACGCCTTGCCAAAATGCGCATCGGCAACCAGCAGGCAGCGGCGCGCCGGCCAGTAGATGGCCTTGTCCGCCAGTAACCACAAGTCCTCGCCCTCAAGCGTCAGTGAGCAATGCATCAGCGTTTCCTGTTATCCGCGACTTTTTCCAGGTCGTTGACCATCCGCGCAATGCGCTCCGAGAGTTTTTCCGAGCTCATGCTTTCGCGCATCCGCTCCACCAGCAAGGGGAAGGCCAGGGGTGTAGGCCGTTCGATCAGGTGCAGGTCCAGTTTCAGTGTCGACAGATGTCGCAATGTTTCTTCGAGGCGACGTATATCCAACTCGTCTCGCAGGACTTCTTCCCCAGCTTGGGTCAGCAACAGGTTTTGCGGGTCATATTGTTTGAACACCTCAAAGAACAAACCGCTGGATGCCTGCACCTGTCGTGTACTTTTTGGTGCGCCGGGGTAGCCGGCAAACACCAGCCCGGCGATGCGTGCGATTTCGCGAAAGCGGCGCAGGGCCAACTCCCCGGCATTCAGGCTGGCCGCGACGTCATGCAGCAGGTTGTTGGGGCTCAGCAATGCATTGCCCAGCACGGCTGGCCAGTCCACCTCGGTCGCGCTCAACAACTCCAGGCCGTAATCATTGACCGCAATCGAGAAGGTCACGGCTTGCTGGCGGCTGACTCGCCATGCCAGCAAGCTTGCCAGTCCCAAATGCACCTGGCGCCCGGCGAAGGGGTAGAGGAATAGGTGCCACCCCTCCCGTGACTTTAATACCTCGGCCAACAATTGCTCGCACGTCGGCAGGCCCGACCAACGCAACTGTGTCTGCAACAAGGGTTGCACCGCCCGCATCTCCGGGCCGTCATAGTGCCCACGGGCGGCCGCATCCAAACGCTGCACCACCGCCTGGGCCAGTTCGTTGGAAAGTGGCATGCGCCCGCCATTCCAGCGGGGCACTGCGGCTTTTTTCGCGGTGCTGCGGCGTACATAGGCGGTCATGTTTTCCACGCGCACCAATTCCAAAAGACGCCCGGCAAACAGAAAACCATCACCGGGCTTGAGTCGCGCAATAAAACCTTCCTCGACACTGCCCAGGTTCTTGCCACCACCGCCTTTGCTCCAGAATTTCAGCTGGATACTGGCATCGCTGACGATGGTGCCCACACTCATGCGATGACGACGTGCCAGCCGCGCATCGGGGACACGCCACACACCCTGTTCGTCCGGCTCCACGCGACGGTAGTCGGGATAGGCGGTCAGGGATAAACCGCCATGACGCACAAAACCCAGGGCCCAGGCCCATTCTTGATCGGTAAGGTCGTGGTAAGCCCAGGCGCCGCGCACCTCCGCCAGCAGTACATCCGGCGTAAAACCGCCGCCCAACGCCATGCTGACTAGATGCTGAACGAGAACATCCAACGGTTTGTACGGTGATTCCCGAGCTTCGATGCGTCGCTGGGCAATCGCGTCCTGAATGGCTGCGGCCTCCACCAATTCCAGGCTGTGGGTCGGCACCAGCGTCACCCGGGATGGCCTGCCGGGTGCGTGGCCCGAGCGCCCGGCGCGTTGCATCAGGCGCGCCACGCCTTTGGCCGAGCCAATCTGCAGCACCCGTTCCACCGGTAGGAAATCCACCCCCAGGTCCAGGCTCGACGTGCACACCACAGCCTTGAGCTGGCCGTCTTTGAGCGCCCGTTCTACCCAATCACGGGTTTCCCGCGAAAGTGAGCCGTGGTGCAGGGCAATCAACCCAGCCCAATCGGGGCGCGCTTCGAGCAATGCCTGATACCAGATTTCCGATTGCGCGCGGGTATTTGTAAACACCAGGCAGCTGCTGCTGGCGTCCACTTCGGCCACGACTTGCGCCAGCATCTTCAAGCCCAGATGCCCCGCCCAGGGAAACCGTTCGGCAACCGTTGGCAGCAATGTGTCGACGCGTAGCTCCTTGGCTGTTTGCCCCTGCACATTGATCCCACCGCCTTGCGGGACCAACACTTGCAGAGCATGGGATGGGTTGCCCAGTGTCGCCGAAATCCCCCACACCATCAGGTGCGGATGCCAACGCCGCAGCCGCGCCAACGCCAGTTGCAATTGCACACCGCGCTTGTTGCCGATTAGCTCGTGCCATTCATCCACCACCACCATGCGCAGGTGCGCCAGGCTCACTTCGCTGTCAGCGCGGGCGAGCATCAGGGTCAGGCTTTCGGGGGTGGTGACCAATGCCGTGGGCTGGCGTCGGGTTTGGCGTGCGCGCTCGCTGCTGCTGGTGTCGCCGGTGCGCAGGCCGACACTCCAGGGAATCTGTAACGCCTCCAGCGGGGCCTCCAGGGCTCGGGCAGTGTCGGCGGCCAAGGCACGCATGGGTGTGATCCACAGCACGGTCAGTGGTTCGGCGGGCGGTTTGCGTTTGCCCGTGGCAGGTGCTCGCGTAATCGCGAAGTGATTGAGCGCCGCAAACCACAACGCATAGGTTTTGCCCGCGCCGGTGCTGGCGTGGAGCAGGCCTGAGCGGCCTTCCTTGACCGCCCGCCAAACGTCTTTTTGAAAAGCGAACGGCTTCCAGCCTTTGACGGCAAACCATTGTCGGGCGAAGTCGAGGGGTTTTGCCATGCGGCAACTGATGCTCTGGAGGGCCTACTTCACAGACCTTGCGGACCTACCAAAGGTTTAATGCCTGAGCTATTGCAACTCGACGCGACATCGTTGCAATTGGCATGCATTGGCCAGGGCTACGACACGACAATTGAATGATGGCGGCAGGGGCTGCGCTTTATCCAGGCGCTGCACCAGGTAAAAGTCCTCGGCAAGTGGCAACTCTTGCGGGTTGTTGGTGTGCTGCGCCCAGCCATCGCTATAGAACTCTGCCGAATACGAGCGCGAGCCCAGAACGATCAGATCGCCCGGCGCGGCAGCTTGCTGCGCTTTCCACAGTGCAACGATGTCTTTTTGGTTTTGGGGGTGTTCGGATAATTGGCCGCTCAAAATTATGACGCACCCCGCCAGCGGCAGGACCATCGCCACGCTGGCGACGAGAGCATCGCGGGGCTTGCGGCAGATCGCGTCGGCCAGCAACAGTGCCCAGGCAGGCAAGGCGGGTAGCACGTAGGTCCACAGAATGTTGGAGGAGAGGGTAAAAAACAGCGGCGTTGAAACAGCCCACGCGAGCACGAAGAAAAAGTATTCGCGCGGGGCTTTAAACCGTGTTCCCCGCCTGATCAACAGCGGTAACAACAACGCCCAGGGCATGAGCGCCCCCAGCAAGTGGCCCCAGATCATCATCAAGGGTTCGGCGTGCGCGCTGCCGTAAAGGTCGCCCTGCCATTTGCTGATGACATAGCGACTAAAATGTTCACCCACCAGAAAGTACTCAAGGAACCCCGGCGTTTTTTGCTCTGCCAGCCAATACCAAGGCAGGGCAATGGCGAGCATCAGCGTTATACCGCGTAACCATGGCAAGCCGCGCAATCGGTGCCAATGGCCGGTCAGCGCGAGCCACAGCGTGGTTGGCAGGCCGATCAGCACGACCGCGAGTGGGCCTTTGGCGAGCAAGCCCAGGCCCAAGCCGATAAACCCGGCCAGTGCCCAGTTACGGTCGCCATGCATCATTGCGCGCCAGAAACCCAGGTGTGCCAACAACAAGGCGAACGCCAAGGCACCGTCAGTCAGCACCGCACCACTGGAGAAAAACCCGAGTGCGCACGTTGAGTAAATGATCGCGGCGGTCAATCCGACCCGCAGGCTGCGCTCTTGAGTGGCAAAACGCACAATCAGCAGGCAACTGCCGACATGTAGCAGCCAACTGGAAAAACGGCTCGAGAACTCACCGATGCCGAACACTTTCATGCTCAGGGCCTGCGCCCAGAATGACAGCGGCGGTTTGCCCCAAAACGGCGTGTCGTGATCGAACATCGGCGTGATCCAATCATTGGACACCAACATCTTGCGAGCGATTTCGGCGTAGCGGGCCTCCGATGTGTCCATGATTGGATAGAGTCCCAGTGTCACCAGGCGAATGAGCAGCACGCTCAGCAAAATGCCCCAAAGCAGGCGGGTGTTAGTGTAGGTATTCATGCCGATTGCCTCATGAGCGGGCTTCAGGTTGATCGCGTATGCACAGGGACTTGGGCCGGGGGCTGACCACCGTCAGCACTCTGCCGACGTACTCGCCGACCCCTGCGGTGCCCAGGCACAACAGCAAGATGGATTGGATGAGAAGGTGCAGGTGGGTCAACTCGCCGAACATCGCAGTGGCCACGATCCACACTGAGCCGACCAGAAAGCTGGCGGCGCTTAGGTAGCTGTACATCCTCAAGGGGCGAGTCGAGAACGCCAGGACTGAATCCACACACAGGTTCAGCAATGAGAGTGAGGTCCATTTGGTCACTCCTGCCTGGCGCGGTCCGCGGTCGTAATTGACTTCGGTACTGGGATAGCCGAGCCAACTGACCAGTATTTTCAATACGCCGGCGTTATCGTCCATGGACCGAATAGCTGCCAGCGCATGGGGGCCGATCAGCCTGAAATCACTGACTTGGCTGGGTACATCAAAATCATCGATCAACTGGTCTATGGCGGCGTAGAAGCAACGGGCGGCCGTGCGCTTTACCCAGGGGTCGCAGTGCCGTGAGCGGCGCTGCATGTTGACGATTTCAAAACCCTTGTGCCATTCCTGCACCATCAAGGGGATCAGCTCGGGTGGGTCCTGCAAATCGCAATCCAGAATGATCACTGCGCGCCCTTTTGCGCTGTTGATACCCGCACGCATCGCGGCTTCTTTGCCGAAGTTGCGACTTAGATGCAACCTGCGAACGCCTGGGGTTTGCGCAAACGTGTCGAGTATTTGCGCGGTTCGGTCCTGACTGCCGTCATTGATATAGAGCACTTCGATGGGTAATTCCAAACGGCTGGTGATGGCCATCAAGCGCCGATGAAACTCAGCCAGTACACATTGCTCGTTGAAGCAAGGCACCAGAATGGAAAGTTCCGTTGTTTGCGAAGTTTCCCCGGACAGGCGTGCGCTACATGTCATGTTTAAATACCCAGAAGTGATTAATGGTAAACCCCTGAACGGTCACAGTTGCCGTTGCCGTCATTTGAGCGAGGTAGGGATGCATACCCCACTTGGTGAGCACGGCGACGATGAAAATGTTGGAGCAAAGTTGGCTGGCAACGGTGATGACGAAGCGTGAAGTTGCACAGCGGCGCTGGGCGAATACCCAGTGTCGGGATAGGTAATAGGCGGTTAGCGCTCCCGCGACGCCGGCATACAGTGTTGAAAATGCCGGGCCTTGGTAAGGCAGCAGGCAGGCAAACAGCATGAAATGGACCAGCGTGGAGAAGGTTCCAGCCCCCAAGTAACGAGCGAATAATCTGAGTGTTTTTGGCATGCCCGAAATGTATAAGATGAAACGTGAAGCAAATGTCACATAGCGTAACGGTACATGTTTAAGGCTTTTCTGAATGTTTGGCGGAGTAATTACTTTCGTATGTAAGAAAGTGGAGTTATTCATGATTGAAATTTTACTAGTTGAAGATGATTGTGAATTGGCAGGGTCGCTGGGGGACTATCTTGGCGAGTTTGGCTACGACGTAGACTTCGCCCGCGATGGGCCAGGTTGTCTGGAACGGGTGCGCCAGCATGAGTACGACCTCATCGTCATGGATGTCGCGATGCCTCGTATCAATGGCTTTGAAACCTGTCGGCTGCTGCGGTGCGAGCAGAACCAAACCCCAGTCATATTCTTGACTGCGCGCGATGCACTCACCGACAAGCAAGAGGGGTATGACGCAGGCGGTGACGACTACCTGATCAAGCCCTTTGAACCCCAAGAGTTACTGTGGCGCATCCGGGCATTGATGCGTCGGGGTGTGGGGCGCCTGCCACGCAGCCCGAGGCAGTTGGGGGACCTGGTGATCGACCCGGCGTCGCAGTCCTTGTGTCGCAACGGTGCGTTCACGGTGCTGCCTGCGCTTCAGTTCAGGCTGCTGAACCTGCTGGCCGATGTGGCACCGGAACCGGTCAGCCGACGCAAACTTGAGGCCGCGCTGTGGCCCGATGGCGACCCGCCAGACAGTGATGCATTGCGCACCTATATCTACCGCCTTCGACAAGCCCTGGGTAAACCCTTAGGCAATGTTTTGATAAGAACTGTCCACGGTAAGGGCTATCGTCTTGCCATTCCCCACTGATTCTTTCTTTGCGCGAATCCTTTCTGCGCTGCTGCCGTTCATGGCAACGATCACTCTGTTTTACAGCGTGCTGGTCTGGCTCGCTGTCAACGTAACGGAGGACTACATCATTGCCAGCTATTTGAAGCTTGAAACCCAGGCGTTCGAGGAGCGGTACGCCCGGCAAGGAGCCACGACCCCGATGCCCAACAGCATTTACCTTCAAGGCCACTGGTCGGGGGACGTTGGCGTGACCGAGGCCATGCGCCAATTGCCCGTAGGTCACCACGA
Source organism: Pseudomonas sp. 18175 (assembly GCF_050432925.1). Taxonomy (NCBI): domain Bacteria; kingdom Pseudomonadati; phylum Pseudomonadota; class Gammaproteobacteria; order Pseudomonadales; family Pseudomonadaceae; genus Pseudomonas; species Pseudomonas sp. 18175. The sequence goes on from NZ_JBKFTO010000022.1 coordinate 105,048, forward strand.
ACTCAAAGGCGAGGATGTCCATGTGCTGGTGAGCCAGGTGCCAGGGGCGTCGCAACGTTTGATTCTGGTACTCAACGAGTCTGAACTCAGCCAGACCGAGGGCTACGGCGCGCAGATTGTCGGCCTGCTCTGTGCGGTTGCCGGTTTGATCCTGATCCTGGGGGCGATCCTGGCCATTGTGATTGCCCGGGCGCTCGCTCGGCCGCTCAGCCGCTTAGCGGCAGAGGTGGCCCAGGCGACGGGCAGGGCATCGAAGTTCAGCGGCGCTGGCCGCAGGGATGAAATTGGAATGTTGAGCCGTACGCTCTCATCGCTGGTCGCGCAGCAACACGCGGTGCTGCTTAGGGAGCAGGCATTTACCCGACACGTCAGCCATGAATTGCGAACGCCCCTGAGCATCCTGCATAACTGCTTGGCCATTCTGCGTTTGCCGGGTTGCAATGCCGAAAAAAACGCTCGCAGCCTGCTGCGCATGGAAGGCGCTTTGGCCGGAATGAAGATGACGATCGAACTGTTTCTGTACCTCGCCCGTGAGCCCCGGCCGTTACACGATCAAAGGGTTGGACTGGCCGCCATCGTCGTTGAGCAAATCGAAAAGCATCAACTGCTCTATCCCCGCACGGCAGGCAACCTGGTGTTTGCGCAGGCAGGGGCAAGCGCGCGGCAAGTCAACGAAGCCATCGCACGCAGCGTGGTGCAAAACCTGCTCGGTAACGCCGCCCAGCATGGCGCCGGGAAGATCCGCGTAGTCCTCACCGAGCAACGCTTGGTGATCATGAACAACCGTGCAGAGTCGCACCCATCACAAGGCTTCGGATTTGGCCTGGAGATCGTCGCCCGCGCTTGTGCTCATTCAGGCTGGACGCTCGAGACGCGGCGCACGCGCCACACCTTTCGCGCCTGTATTGCCTTTACTTGAGGTTCCCGCTGAGAAACTGCTGCAAGCGTTCGCTCTTCGGGTTGCCCAACACATCCTCGGGCGCGCCTTGCTCCTCCACCAGCCCCTGGTGCAGGAACAGCACTTGGCTGGACACCTTGCGCGCAAAGCTCATCTCATGGGTCACCATGATCATGGTGCGGCCTTCCTCGGCCAAACCCTGGATCACCTTCAGCACTTCGCCCACCAGTTCCGGGTCGAGGGCCGAGGTGGGTTCGTCGAACAGCATCACCTCTGGCTCCATCGCCAGGGCACGGGCGATGGCCACTCGTTGCTGCTGGCCGCCGGAGAGAAACGCCGGGTATTGATCGGCCACGCGGGCCGGCAGGCCGACTTTATCCAGGTAGCGACGGGCGCGGTCTTCGGCGTCCTTCTTGCTGCAACCCAGCACCCGGCGCGGGGCCATGGTGATGTTTTCCAGCACGCTCATGTGGCTCCACAGGTTGAAATGTTGGAACACCATCGCCAGCCGAGTGCGCAGGCGCTGCAACTCGGCGTCGTCGGCCACACGCATGCCATTGCCGTCGCTGACCATGCGGATCGGCTGGCCGTCGAGGGTCATGGCGCCGTCGTTGGGGGTTTCCAGGAAGTTGATGCAGCGCAAGAAGGTGCTTTTGCCCGAGCCGCTGGCACCGATCAGGCTGATCACATCACCGGTCTTGGCCTTGAGCGAGACGCCTTTGAGCACCTCATTGTCGCCATAGCTCTTATGCAGGCCTTCAACGGTCAATTTGTACATGGGGCATGCATCCTCAAGGCGAAAGTAGATAGCCGCTGCGGTAGGCCTGGCTGCCCGCGACATGGCCGATGACCATCCCTGCAGTGGCCATGCGGCGTAGCGAACGGGCGTAAAGCAGGCCGGCCTTCTGGCAGTGCACGGGCGTTACGCGATCAGTAATGGGGTCGATGATTTCGGCGATCAGTTGGCCGGCCTCCAGGTATTCCCCGGGCAGGGCGCTGAACACCAATAGGCCGCCCACTGGCGTGGCAACCGGTTCAACGCCTGCTAGCGGCGTGGCCGGGTAGGGCAGGTCGGGCAAAGGTGCGGCGTCGCCAGCGATGGCGCCAAAGTGAATCAGGTAGTCGATGATCGCCTGGCAATCCAGGGCGGCCAGGCCGTGGTTCACATCGCCCTGGCCGCGCAGCTCGACAGTCACCGAAAAGCTGCCCATGGGAATCGGGAAGCGCTCGCCGAAACGCTGCTGCAACTGCCACCACACCAGGGTGAAACACTCATCGAAGGATTGCCCGCCGGAATCGGTGGCCAGCAAGTTCGCCTCCGAGCCGATATAACGCGCGAGCGGTTCCACCTGGGGCCAGGCTTCGGGCGTGGTGTACAGGTGCGCCACGGCTTCGAAGTCGCAGTGCAGGTCCAGCACCATATCGGCGTCGCAGGCCAGACGTTGCAGCACCAGGCGTTGGGATTGCAATTGAGTACTGGCGGTTTGCGCGGCAAGTGCAGTGCAGAGGGCGTCGCGGATCAGCTCGACGTTGCGCTGGGGATCATCGCCGAGCAAGGCTTCGACCTGATTGCCCACCGCTTCACTGAGGTCGACAAACAGGCGATTGAAGTTCTGCCCGCTCTCCAGCTCATAACGCCCCAGCGGGATATCCATCAACACCTGTTCCAGCCCCACTGGGTTGGCGATGGGCACCAGCACGATTTCGCTGCGCAGGCGCCCGGCCGCCGCCAACTGGGCCAGGCGCACCTTCAAGTGCCACGCCACCAGCATGCCCGGCAGCTCATCGGCATGCAGCGACGACTGGATGTAGATCTTGCCCGTGGCCTGCTCCGGGCCGAAGTGAAAACTGTGAATCTGCCGCGCCGTACCTGGCACCGGCGCGATCAGTTCATGGACCTGATGACGCATACACGCTCCTTAATGACTCGGCCCGAGAAAGGCCAGCCAGCGGCGCTCCGCCAGGCGGAACAGCCCGACCAACGCAAAGGTCACGGTCAGGTAGATCAACGCGGCGATGCCAAATGATTGAAAGGTCATGAAGGTGGCCGAGTTGGCGTCCCGCGCCACTTTGAGGATGTCGGGGATCGTCGCGGTGAAGGCCACCGTGGTCGAGTGCAACATCAGGATCACTTCATTGCTGTAGTAGGGCAGCGAGCGGCGCAACGCCGACGGCATGATCACGTAGGCATACAGCTTCCAGCCACTCAAGCCATAGGCCTTGGCCGCTTCCACTTCGCCGTGGGCCATGCTGCGGATCGCCCCAGCGAAAATCTCCGTGGTGTAGGCGCAGGTGTTGAGGGCAAAGGCCAGGATGGTGCAGTTCATCGCGTCGCGAAAGAACGCATCCAGCAGCGGTTGTTCGCGCACGGCGGCGATGCTGTAGATGCCGGTGTAGCAGATCAGCAACTGGATATAGAGCGGTGTGCCACGAAACAGGTAGGTGTAGAACTGCACCGGCCAACGTATGGCGCGATTGCGCGATACACGAGCGATGGACAGCGGGATCGACACTAAAAAACCGATGACCAGGGCAGCACTGAGCAGCCACATGGTCATGGCCAGGCCGGTGATGTGCTGGCCGTCGCTGTAAAGGAACGGGCGCCAGTATTCCTGCAAGAGTTCGATCATCGCACCGCCTCCCGTGAGCCTGCGGCGTAGCGGCGTTCAAGACGACGCAACACAAAGTTGGAGGCGCTGGTGATCAACAGGTAGATCAACGCGGCGAGCACCAGGAAGTAGAACAGTTGGTAGGTGCTTTTGCCCGCATCCTGGGCCGCTTTGACCAGATCAGCCAGGCCGATGATCGACACCAGCGCCGTGGCCTTGAGCATCACCATCCAGTTATTGCCAATGCCTGGCAGGGCAAAGCGCATCATCTGCGGGAAGGTCACGTAGCGAAACCGTTGCCCACGCTTGAGGCCGTAGGCCGTGGCGGCTTCCAATTGGCCACGGGGCACGGCGAGGATCGCGCCGCGAAAAGTCTCGGTGAAATACGCACCGTAGATAAAGCCCAAGGTGATCACCCCGGCGCTGAATGGGTCGATCTCGATGTACTCCCATTCCATAAAATCGGTAAGGCCGGTCAGCCAGGTTTGCAGGCTGTAGAAAATCAGCAGCATCAGCACCAGGTCGGGCACACCGCGGATCAAGGTGGTGTAGAGCTGGGCGGGGACGCGCAGGAGGGCCAGGCTGGAGAGTTTGGCGCTGGCGCCAAGCAGGCCCAGCAACACGCTGACGGCCAGCGACAGCACCGACAACTTGATGGTCATCCAGGTGCCTTGCAGCAACAGCGGGCCGAAACCCTTCAAGCTGAGCGCGCTCAACCCGAGGGTTTGCAACAGTTCTTCGAACATAAATCAGGACCTATGGCGATAAAAAAGCGCCCCTCCAAGGAAGGGCGCCCAGGCATTACTTGCCGCTGTACAGGTTCAGATCGCCAAAGTGTTTCTTCTGGATGGTGGCGTAGGTGCCATCATCGTGTAACGCTTTGATACCTTTATCCAAAAGTGCCTTCAGTTCAGTGTTACCTTTTTTGATACCGATAGCGGTTTTCGACGGCAGCAATGGGTCATCGATCGCAGCGCTGACTTCGTAGCCGGCGCCGGCTGGCGACTTCAAAAAGCCCAGTTCGGCTTGCAGCATGTCTTGCACGGAAGCGTCGAGGCGGCCGGAGGTCAGGTCGGCGTACACCTGGTCCTGGTTGGCGTAGGCCTTGGTGGTCACACCGGCTTTATCCAGCACGGCCTTGGCGTAGGCTTCCTGGATGGTGCCTTGCTCATAGCCCACGGATTTGCCCTTGAGGGACTCTGGCGTCGAGTAGCCGGCGCCTTTCTTGAACACCAGCGACGTTGGGCCGGAGAACAATTCGCTGGAGAAGTCGATGGCCTTTTCGCGCACCGGGGTCACGGTCATGGACGAGATCACACCGTCGAACTTGTTGGCTTTCAGGCCCGGAATCATGCCGTCGAAGTCACTTTCGACCCACTTGCACTTCACTTTCAGCTCGGCACAGATGGCATTGCCCAGGTCGATATCGAAGCCCACCAGGCTGCCATCGGCGGCTTTGGATTCAAACGGCGCGTAGGACGGATCGACACCAAAACGCAATTCCTTGTATTCCTTGGCCGTGGCAACACCAGCAGCCATGCACAGAGCCAGTGCAGAAAGGGTCAGCAATGCTTTTTTCATTATGTAATCCCTAAAAACCAAGATATGCGCTTGTGGCGCGTTTAGGACTGTTACTGAACGGTGTCAGACGCAACACAGGTAGCAATTTCTGCACCATAGTTCCGAAAGTAGTTCCGAATAAGCGTTTTAAAAGGTGGGAATAAGGAAAGCTGAGTGTAGGAGATGCCCGAAAGCGGGCACTGAAAATTCAGTGCACCAATCTGAATCATATGAAGATCAATTGTGGGAGGTGGCTATATCAGGTCAGTAGGTCTTGCAGTGTGGCCAGGCTATCCGCTTCCTCCACCGCCTTATCCTGCCGCCAGCGCAACATCCTCGGAAACCGCACCGCAATCCCGCTCTTATGCCGCTTGGACAGGGCAATCCCCTCAAACCCCAGTTCAAACACCATGCTTGGCGTGACACTGCTCACCGGGCCGAATTTTTCCACGGTGGTCTTGCGCACAATGGCGTCGACCTTGCGCATCTCTTCATCGGTCAGCCCGGAATACGCCTTGGCGAACGGCACCAATGTCCGCTCGCTGCCGGGTGGGCCGTCCCATACGGCAAAGGTGTAGTCGCTGTAGAGGCTGGCGCGCCGACCGTGGCCACGTTGGGCGTAGATCAACACCGCATCGACGCTGAAGGGGTCGACCTTCCACTTCCACCACAGGCCCATGTCCTTGGTGCGGCCCACGCCATACAGGCCTTGGCGATCCTTGAGCATCATGCCTTCCACGCCCAGGCTACGGGAGGCTTCGCGTTGTTCGGCCAGATCGTCCCAGGTTGCGCCGCTCAACAGTGGCGAGGGTTGCAGCACCGGTTGCTTGCACTGGGCAATCACCTGTTCAAGCTGGGTGCGACGTTCGGCCTGGGGATGGCTGCGCCAGTCGTCGCCTTGATGCTCCAACAGGTCATAGGCCAGGACGATCACCGGGGCTTCTTCGAGGACTTTCTTGCTCAACGTCTTGCGCCCGATCCGCTGTTGCAGCAGGGCGAAGGGTTGCACCGCGTCTTTCCACACCACGATTTCGCCGTCGATCACTGTGCCATCCGGCAGGCCGCTGACCAGGCTGTGAAGTTCGGGGAAGCGTTCGGTCACCAGTTCTTCGCCACGGGACCAGATCCATAGGCGGCCCTCGCGCTTGACCAGCTGCGCACGGATACCGTCCCACTTCCACTCCACCTGCCAGTCGGCGGGGGAGCCAAGCAGGGTGTCGAACTGCTCCACGGGTTGGGCCAGCCCATGGGCAAGAAAAAACGGATAAGGCTGCCCGCCCCGTTGCGCATGCTCGTCGGGCGATTCAGCGGCGATCAGCTTGAGGTAACCCTCAGCCGTGGGGCGGTTGGACAAATCGGTGTAGCCCACCAGTCGTTGGGCCACGCGCTTGCTGTCGAGGTCGGCCAGGGCGGCGAGGGCGCGGGTCACCAGCAGTTTGGACACGCCCACGCGAAAGCTGCCGGTGATCAATTTGATGCACACCATCAGGCTCGGTTGATCCAGCTGTGCCCACAGCGCGGGCAGGCGCTCGGCCAATTCCAGGGGCGGCAGGCCGCGCAGGGGCAGTAGTTTTTCTTCCAGCCACACCGCCAGGCCGTCGTCTGAGGTGTAGGGGGATTCCGGCAACAGCAGTGAAATGGTCTCTGCCAGGTCACCGACCGACTGATAGCTCTCTTCAAACAACCACGGCTCGATACCGGACGCTTCGGTGGCCATGTCCCGTAGCAAGCGCGTAGGCACCAGTTGCCGAGGTCGTCCGCCGGAGAGGAAGTACACCGCCCACGCGGCATCTTGCGGCGGCGCCTGGCGGAAATAGGCCTGCAACGCGGCAAGCTTGGCATTACTGGAGGTGGTGGCGTCGAGGTTGGCGTACAGCTCGGCGAAAGCTTTCATACGTTGGCCTCTTCTTCGTCATCGCCGTATTCGGTAGTAAAACCCTGGGCATCCAGGCCTTTTTCCCGCAGGTGGCGCACCAGTACACCCACAGAACCGTGGGTAACCATGACTCGTTCGGCGCCGGTTTGCTCGATGGCCCACAGCAGGCCTGGCCAGTCGGCGTGGTCCGACAGCACGAAACCGCGGTCCACGCCACGCCGTCGCCGAGTCCCGCGCAGGCGCATCCAGCCGCTGGCAAAGGCATCGCTGTAGTCGCCGAAGCGCTTGATCCAACTGCTGCCGCCGGCGGAGGGCGGGGCGATGATCAAGGCTTGGCGCAGCAGTGGGTCGGTCTTTTGGAAGTCCCCGGCGTAAAGGGTTTCGGGGATATAGATACCCGCTTCGCGGTATACCCGGTTCAAGGGCTCGACTGCGCCATGGCTGAGGATCGGGCCGATACTGGCATCAATGCCATGCAGGATGCGCTGGGCCTTGCCGAAGGAATAACAGAACAACACGCTGGCCTTGCCCGCGGCGATATTGGCCTGCCACCAAGCGTTGATCCCGGCAAAAATCTGCGCCTGGGGCTGCCAGCGGTAGATCGGCAGGCCGAAGGTGGATTCGGTGATAAAGGTGTGGCAGCGCACCGGCTCGAAGGGCGCACAGGTGCCATCGGGTTCGACCTTGTAGTCGCCGGACGCCACCCAGACTTCGCCCTGGTATTCCAGGCGCACTTGGGCCGAGCCCAGGACATGCCCGGCTGGATGGAAACTCAGGGTGACGCCGTGATGCTCCAACCGTTCGCCGTAGGCCAGGGTTTGCAGGTTGATGTCCTGGCCCAAGCGCGAGCGCAGGATGCCTTCGCCGGGGGCAGCGGCCAGGTAGTGCTGGTTGCCGGTGCGAGCGTGATCGCCATGGGCGTGGGTGATCACCGCGCGCTCCACTGGGCGCCAGGGGTCGATGTAAAAGTCGCCGGCGGGGCAGTAGAGGCCTTCGGGACGGGCGATGACAAGGTCCATGGGCGTGCCTGGGGCGATGGGCTTATCAGTTAGGAGGGAAGCAGGACTTGAGAAGTTCTATCTGATTGCATGCAGAACAAATGTGGGAGATTCTATGGTTGAGGGGAAGTCCCCAAAACCGCTTTTGACTTGTACTCACTCTGATTTTTCAGGAGTGAAAACGCGATCCGTGCCAGCTTGCG
>NZ_JBKFTO010000023.1:0-108077 GCF_050432925.1 Pseudomonas sp. 18175
GGACGCCGGGTTAGCCGCACTGGGCCATGGATGGCCCATTGCGGCGGCCCACGCTCCAAAGCCGGAGTGAGGGCACACCGAGCCTAGGCGAGGTGCCGAGTGTTGGGGCGAGGACTTTTTGGTTACTTTTGGGTCCTTCCAAAAGTGACCCGCTGTAAGAGCGGAACCATAGGTGGCCGTTACCTAAAAAATGGATATACACCCAACAACCAAGCCCCTAAACCACCCCTTCCACAATTATGATCTGCGCCTGCGCCACCCCCTCCCGATGGGCCTTCGCCTCCTGATACTCAGGCGACTCATAACACGCCACCGCCTGCTCATAACTATCAAACTCGATCACCACGTTACGCGGCTGCGCCGGCCCGCCTTCCAGCGCCACGCTACGCCCGCCCCTGGCCAGAAACCGCCCGCCATACTTTGCAAACGCCGCCGGCGCGCGGCTGGTGTACTGGGTGTATTGCTCGGCATCCGCTACATCCACATGGGCAATCCAGTAAGCCTTCATCGGAGCATCCTCTTCTTCAAATTTTGTGGTATACCATAATACATACAACCAACAAATCGAGCACCCTACTATGAGCTTCAACAGCATCGCAGAAATCATCGAAGACTACCGCCAGGGCAAGATGGTGCTGCTGGTGGACGATGAAGACCGGGAAAATGAAGGCGACCTGTTGCTGCCCGCTGCGTGCTGCACTGCCGAAGCTATCAGTTTTATGGCCCGTGAAGCCCGGGGTTTGATCTGCCTGACCCTAACCGATGAACACTGCCAACGCCTGGGCCTGGAGCAGATGGTGCCCAGCAATGGCAGTGTGTTCAGCACCGCGTTTACCGTGTCCATCGAAGCCGCCACCGGGGTCACCACCGGCATTTCTGCAGCCGACCGCGCACGCACCGTTGCAGCAGCCGTGGATCTCACCGCAGGCCCCGCCGATATCGTGCAGCCGGGGCATATCTTCCCGTTGCGCGCCAAAGACGGCGGCGTGCTCACCCGCGCCGGGCACACCGAGGCCGGTTGCGACCTGGCACGCCTGGCAGGGCACACGCCCGCGTCGGTGATTGTGGAGGTGATGAACGACGACGGCACCATGGCCCGCCGCCCAGACTTGGAGATTTTCGCGCGCAAGCACGGGATCAAGATCGGCACCATCGCCGACCTGATCCACTACCGCCTGAGCACCGAACGTACCGTGGTGCGCATCGGCGAACGCGACTTGCCGACGGTGCACGGCACCTTCCGCCTGATCACTTTTGAAGACCGCATCGACGGCGGTGTGCACATGGCGATGGTCATGGGCCAGCTGCGTCGCGACGAACCGGCATTGGTGCGCGTACATGTGATCGACCCATTGCGCGACCTGGTGGGCGCCGAATACAGCGGCCCGTCGAACTGGACGTTGTGGGCAGCGCTGCAGCGTGTGGCAGCAGAAGGCAGCGGCGTGGTGGTGGTGCTCGCCAACCATGAATCCTCCCAAGCGCTGCTGGAACGCGTGCCGCAGTTGACCCAAACACCGCGCCAGTTCACTCGCTCGCAGTCGCGCATCTATTCCGAGGTGGGCACCGGGGCGCAGATATTGCAAGACCTTGGCGTCGGCAAGCTGCGTCACCTCGGCCCGCCCCTTAAATACGCCGGGCTGACCGGCTACGACCTGGAAGTGGTCGAGAGCATTGCCTTCACCGAATGACGGATCGCCGGTAAGGCAAAGTGCTTGCACAAAGTTTGGAATACCATAATATGATATTCCATAGACCGAACGCTCCAGCCAAGTGCGCCCGCCAGGGAAAGCACCAACAACAGTCCTTGGCACGGTCGCCTTTGGGCCCTGATGAAAGGCCCCGTTTTACCTACTGCTCCCGATAGGCGGGCATTACCAAGCCCGCTCAATAACAAAACAAATGAGGGCGTGAACATGGTGTTGAACAAACGTGCAACCGCGGTACTTTTCGCGGGTTTATTGGCCACCGTCACTCACGCGGCCCAGGCGGGCGAGAGTGTCAATTTTGTGAGCTGGGGCGGTAGCACCCAGGATGCGCAAAAGCAGGCCTGGGCTGACCCGTTCAGCAAGGCCAGCGGCATCACGGTGGTGCAGGACGGTCCTACCGACTACGGCAAACTCAAGGCCATGGTCGAAAGCGGCAACGTGCAGTGGGACGTGGTGGACGTCGAGGCCGACTTTGCCCTGCGCGCCGCCGCCGAAGGCTTGCTTGAACCCCTCGATTTCTCGGTGATCCAACGCGACAAGATCGACCCACGGTTCGTCTCCGACCATGGCGTAGGCTCGTTCTTCTTCTCCTTCGTGCTCGGCTACAACGAAGGCAAGCTCGGCGCCGGCAAACCGCAAGACTGGAGCGCGCTGTTCGACACCAAGACCTACCCCGGTAAACGCGCCCTCTACAAATGGCCGAGCCCAGGCGTGCTCGAACTGGCCTTGCTGGCCGACGGCGTGGCCGCCGACAAGCTCTACCCCCTGGACCTGGACCGCGCCTTCAAGAAACTCGACACCATCAAGAAAGACATCGTCTGGTGGGGCGGCGGTGCGCAGTCGCAACAACTGCTGGCCTCCGGTGAAGTCAGCATGGGCCAGTTCTGGAACGGTCGTATCCACGCCTTGCAAGAAGACGGCGCACCGGTGGGCGTGAGCTGGAAGCAGAACCTGGTGATGGCCGACATCCTCGTGGTGCCTAAAGGCAGCAAGAACAAAGCCGCCGCGATGAAGTTCCTGGCCAACGCCAGCAGCGCCAAGGGCCAGGCCGATTTCTCCAACCTGACCGCCTATGCACCGGTGAACATCGACAGCGTGCAGCGCCTGGATTCCGTCCTCGCGCCGAACCTGCCGACGGCGTATGCCAAGGACCAGATCACCCTTGATTTCGCCTACTGGGCCAAGAACGGTCCGGCCATTGCGACACGGTGGAATGAATGGCTAGTCAAATGAAAATGACGGCAACCACACCCGCCGGGAGCGCCCTGGGCGCTTCTGGCGCGGTACCCGGCAAAGCCCTGATGCAGCGCTGGAAAGGCGCGAGCAACCTGATCCCTGCCCTGCTGTTTCTGGGCCTGTTCTTCCTGGCGCCACTGATCGGCCTGCTGCTGCGCGGCGTGCTGGAGCCGGTGCCGGGGCTGGGCAACTACGAGCAGCTGTTTGCCAACTCGGCCTATGCGCGGGTGTTGCTCAACACCTTTTCGGTGGCCGGCCTGGTGACGCTGTTCAGCCTGTTGCTGGGCTTTCCGCTGGCCTGGGCGATTACCCTGGTGCCGCGCGGCTGGGGCCGCTGGATGCTGAGCATCGTGCTGTTGTCGATGTGGACCAGCCTGCTGGCCCGCACCTATTCCTGGCTGGTGCTGCTGCAAGCCTCGGGGGTGATCAACAAGGCGCTGATGGCCATGGGCATCATCGACCAGCCGCTGGAGATGGTGCACAACCTCACCGGCGTGGTGATCGGCATGAGCTACATCATGATCCCGTTTATCGTGCTGCCGTTGCAGGCGACCATGCAGGCCATCGACCCGATGATCCTGCAGGCCGGCTCCATTTGCGGCGCGAGCCCATGGACCAACTTCTTCCGGGTGTTCTTGCCGCTGTGCCGGCCGGGGTTGTTTTCCGGTGGATTGATGGTGTTTGTGATGTCCCTCGGTTACTACGTCACCCCAGCCCTGCTGGGCGGGGCGCAGAACATGATGCTGCCCGAGTTCATCATTCAGCAGGTGCAATCGTTCCTCAATTGGGGCCTGGCCAGTGCCGGTGCCGCGTTGCTGATCTTCATCACGCTGGTGCTGTTCTACTTCTACCTGAAGCTTCAGCCGGAATCCCCGGTTGGCGCCAGCAACGCGAGGTAAGCCGTCATGCTCCTGACCCCCAATGCCATGAGCCGCAGGATGCGCTTGGGCCTCTACACCACCACCGGCATCATTGGCCTGTTCCTGCTGTTGCCCATCGTGTTTATCGTGCTGCTGTCGTTCGGTTCGTCCCAGTGGCTGGTGTTCCCGCCACCGGGCTGGACGCTGAAATGGTACGGCCAGTTCTTCTCCAATCCTGACTGGATGAACGCCGCCGTGGCCAGCCTCAAGGTGGCGGTGCTGACCACGGTGTTTGCCGTGGCGCTGGGTTTACCGACTGCGTTTGCCCTGGTGCGCGGACGCTTCCCCGGCCGCGAGTTGCTCTACGGCCTGTTCACCCTGCCGATGATCGTGCCGCTGGTGATCATTGCCGTGGCGGTCTACGCGCTGTTTCTCAAGCTGGGCTACACCGGCACGATGTTCGCCTTTGTGGTCAGCCATGTGATCGTGGCGCTGCCGTTCACCATCATCTCCATCATCAACTCGCTAAAGCTGTTTGATCAGTCGATTGAGGATGCAGCGGTGATCTGCGGTGCGTCGCGCTTGCAGGCGGTGTTCAAGGTGACGTTCCCGGCGATTCGCCCTGGGATGGTGGCCGGTGCGCTGTTCGCCTTCCTCGTCTCATGGGACGAAGTGGTGCTCAGCGTGATGATGGCAAGTCCCACCCTGCAAACCCTTCCCGTAAAAATGTGGACCACCCTGCGCCAAGACCTCACGCCTGTGATCGCCGTCGCCTCGACGTTGCTGATCGGCCTGTCGGTATTGGTCATGGTGATTGCCGCCGTCGCTCGTCGACGCTCCGAAATCCGCCCTTAAGCCGAGGATCAAGACATGAGTGCAGTGATCAAAGACCCCGCACAGAATCCTGGCCAACCCTTGGTCAGCCTGCGCAACCTGAACAAGCACTACGGCGAATTTGCCGCCGTGGACAATATCTCGCTGGACATCCAGGACGGTGAATTCCTCACCTTCCTCGGCTCCAGCGGCTCGGGCAAAAGCACCACGTTGTCGATGCTCGCTGGCTTCGAAACGCCCAGCAGCGGCGAGATCCTGGTGAGCGGCCAGTCGCTGGTCAACGTGCCTCCGCACAAGCGCGATATTGGCATGGTGTTCCAACGTTATTCGCTGTTCCCGCACTTGTCGGTGCGCGACAACATTGCCTTCCCCCTGGCCATCCGCAAACTGGCCAGCGCCGAACGCGAGAAACGCGTCGACGCCATGCTCAAGCTGGTGCAGCTGGAACAGTTCGCCCATCGCCGCCCTTCCCAACTCTCCGGCGGCCAGCAACAGCGGGTGGCCATCGCGCGGGCGCTGGTGTACGAACCGCGCATCCTGCTGATGGACGAACCCCTCGGTGCCCTCGACAAGAAACTGCGTGAAGACCTGCAAGACGAACTGCGCCAACTGCATCGGCGCCTGGGCATCACCATTGTCTACGTGACCCACGACCAGGAAGAAGCCATGCGCCTGTCCCAGCGCATCGCCATTTTCAGCCACGGCAAGATTGTGGGCCTGGGCAGTGGTTATGACCTGTACCAGAACCCGCCGAATGCGTTTGTGGCGTCGTTCCTGGGTAACTCAAACTTCCTCAAGCTCAAGGCGCAGGGCAATGCGGCGGCGTCGTTTGAAGGCCAGGCGTTGTCGATTCGGCTGACCACCGGGTTACGTGCCGAACAGGATGTGCTGTTGATGGTGCGACCGGAAAAAGCCCTGGCGCTGAGCGTTGAACAAGCTGCTGAGCAACCGTTGGCGGCGGGTTGGAATGAGGTGTCGGCGATGGTGGGTGAGGTGTTGTTCCTGGGCGAGAGCCAGACCTGCACCGTGAAGACCCTGGGTGGCACCTCGATGACGGTCAAGGCGCTATCGGCTGCGGGCATGCCGCTTAAGGCCGGTGACCCGGTGCGCGTGCGCTGGGCCACGGCGGATGCGTGTGTCTACACCGAGTGGGCCGAAAGCGATCTGAACAAGGCGGCTGGGGCGCATTGAGCCCCTTCTTCCCTGCCGGATGAGGATCAAAATGTGGGAGCGGGCTTGCTCGCGAAGGCGGCGTGTCAGTCACCAGATGTATTGACTGATCCACCTCTTTCGCGAGCAAGCCCGCTCCCACATTTAAAAGCCGGTATGTAGTCAGGGAGAGGCTCAGTGGTTATAGGCCCGCTCGTTATGCTCGGCCATATCCAACCCCATCTCTTCAACCGACTCATGGGCACGCAAACCGACCAGCGCGTTAACCACTTTGAGGATTATCCAACTCACCACAAAGCAATACACCGTGGTCAACACCACGCCCTTGATCTGCGCCAGCACCTGGCCGCCCATGCTCACACCTTCCACCAGCCCGCCCATGGACGGCACGCAGAATACGCCGGTCAGCACTGCGCCAATCATGCCGCCAATGCCGTGCAGGCCAAATACATCAAGGCTGTCGTCATAGCCAAAGCGACGCTTCAATACGGTCACGCTCAGGTAGCAGAACACCCCGCACAGCAAACCAATGGCCAATGCGCCGCCAACGCCTACGTAGGCACACGCCGGGGTAATTCCTACCAGACCGGCCAAAGCACCGCTGGCCAAACCCAATGCACTCGGCTTGCCGACCTTGAACCACTCGGTAAACATCCAGCCCAAAATACCCGCGCAGGCCCCCAATTGGGTGTTGAGCATGACAATCCCCGAAGTGCCATTAAGCCCGCCGCCGGAACCGATATTGAAGCCGAACCAACCCACCCACAGCATCGCCGCGCCGACCATGGTCAGGCTCAGGTTATGCGCCGGCATCGGCGTGTTCTGGTAGCCCTTGCGCTTGCCCAGGATCAGGCACGCGGCCAGCGCCGCCACACCGGCGTTGATATGCACGGCCGTGCCGCCGGCAAAATCCAGCACGCCCCAGTTATGCATCAAGGCACCGGAACCGCCCCAGACCATATGCGCAACTGGCGCGTAGACCAGGGTGAACCAGATGGCCATGAACAGCAGCGCCGCCGAGAACTTCATGCGTTCGGCAAAGGCGCCCGCGATCAGGGCCGGGGTGATAATGGCGAAGGTCATCTGGAAGGTCACGAATACACCTTCCGGAATATCGCCCACCAGGCTGTCGGGGGTCATGCCTGCGAGGAACGCACGGCTCAAGCCGCCGACAAAACTATTGAAGGTCACCTGCCCTTCGACCATGCCGGTGCTGTCGACCACCATGCTGTAGCCGTAGATCACCCACAGCACGCCCACCAGACCGGCGATGCCAAAACACTGGGTGAACAACGACAGCATGTTTTTCGCCCGGACCAGGCCGCCGTAGAACAGCGCGAGCCCCGGTAAACACATGAACAGCACCAGCACGGCGGCGGTGACCATCCAGGCGGTGCTGCCAGTGTTCAGGGTGGGGGTATCGGCGGCCTGGGCCAACGGCACGAATGCACTGGCCGCCACTGCAGCAAGAAGACGATTGACCATGTTCAAAGCTCCTGCATTAGAAAAATGTAGGAGCGAGCTTGCTCGCGAAAAACGCGTAGACGACGCGTGGATTCAGAATGAGCGCGTTATCGTTGACGATTTTCGCGAGCAAGCTCGCTCCTACAGGGGGGGGGGACGTTAGTAACCGGAGCCGGGGATCCAGCGGGTGCCCGCCAAGGGGACTCGCGCCATGGCGGCGGATTCGACAGTCAGCGCCACCAAATCCTCAGGATCAAGGTTATGCAGGTGCGACTTGCCACACGCACGGGCCATGGTCTGCGCCTCCAGCACCATCACCCGCAGGTAGTTGGCCAGCCGTCGACCGCCCTCCACCGGGTCGAGGCGCTTGGACAGTTCCGGATCCTGGGTGGTGATCCCCGCAGGGTCGCGGCCGTTTTGCCAGTCGTCGTAGAAACCGGCGGCGGAGCCGATTTTCTTGAGTTCTTCATCCAGCCGTGGATGGTTGTCGCCCAAGGCAATCAACGCCGCCGTGCCAATGGCCACCGCATCCGCACCCATCGCCATGGCCTTGGCCACGTCGGCACCGTTACGAATGCCGCCCGACACAATCAACTGCACCTTGCGGTGCATGCCCATCTCCTGCAACGCCTGCACCGCCTGCGGGATGGCCGACAGGATCGGGATGCCCACGTGTTCGATAAACACTTCCTGAGTCGCCGCCGTGCCGCCTTGCATGCCGTCGAGCACGATCACATCCGCGCCGGCCTTCACCGCCAGCTTCACGTCGTAATAAGGGCGGCTGGCGCCGATTTTCACGTAGATCGGTTTTTCCCAATCGGTGATCTCACGCAGCTCGGCAATCTTGATCGCCAAGTCGTCCGGGCCGGTCCAGTCCGGGTGGCGGCAGGCGCTGCGCTGGTCCACGCCGATGGGCAAGGTGCGCATGCCGGCCACGCGCTCGGTGACCTTCATACCCAGCAGCATGCCGCCACCGCCGGGCTTGGCGCCCTGGCCGAGCACGATTTCGATAGCATCGGCCTTGCGCAGGTCATCGGGGTTCATGCCGTAGCGCGACGGCAGGTACTGATAAACGAGGTGCTGGGACTGGCCGCGTTCTTCCGGGGTCATGCCGCCGTCACCGGTGGTGGTGCTGGTGCCGGCGATGGTCGCGCCACGCCCCAAGGCTTCCTTGGCATTGGCCGACAGCGCGCCGAAGCTCATGCCGGCGATGGTCACCGGGATCTTCAAGTGGATCGGCTTTTTGGCGAAGCGGTTGCCGAGGATCACATCGGTGCCGCACTTCTCGCGATAGCCTTCCAGCGGGTAGCGCGACACGCTGGCGCCCAGCAGCAGCAGGTCATCGAAATGCGGCAGCTTGCGCTTGGTGCCGCCGCCGCGAATGTCGTAGATGCCGGTTTCGGCGGCACGCTGGATTTCCTGAATGGTCAGGCGGTCGAAGGTGGCCGACTCGCGCAGGACTGGAGGGGTTTGCTCACTCATGTTGAAGCTCCTGGATCAGTACGCGGAGGCGTTATCGACTTTGAAGTTGTAGAGCTGGCGGGCCGAGCCGTAGCGCTTGAAGTCCGCCGCCTGATGGGCGAAACCGGCCAGGTCCAGCAGGGCTTGCAGCTCTTGCAGGTGCTCGCTGCGCATCTCTTTTTCGATGCAATCGGAGCCCAGGGACTCCACCGTGCCTTTGACGTAGATGTGGGTTTCGTACAGCGAATCCCCCAGCGCATCGCCGGCATCGCCGCACACCACCAAGCGCCCGGCCTGGCCCATAAAGCAGCTCATGTGGCCGATGCTGCCGCCGACCACAATGTCGATGCCCTTCATGGAGATACCGCAACGCGCCCCGGCGTCGCCTTCAATCACCAGCAAACCGCCATGGGCCGTGGCCCCGGC
The DNA here is from genome assembly GCF_050432925.1 of Pseudomonas sp. 18175. Classification (NCBI taxonomy): domain Bacteria; kingdom Pseudomonadati; phylum Pseudomonadota; class Gammaproteobacteria; order Pseudomonadales; family Pseudomonadaceae; genus Pseudomonas; species Pseudomonas sp. 18175. The sequence continues at coordinate 9,158 of NZ_JBKFTO010000023.1, forward strand.
CGCCTGGGAGGCGCTGCCTTTGACGCGCACCGAGCCAGACATCATGTTCTCGGCGCAGCCCACACCCACGTTGCCGTGCACAGTGATCGACGCCTGTTGGTTCATGCCCGCACAGTAGTAACCGGCGTGACCCTCGATATCGATGGACACCGGTTGGTTCACGCCCACGGCCAGGTTGTGCTTGCCGTTGGAATGGGTGACGCTCCATTCGCTGTCGATGGCCTGGCCGTGCAATGCCTGGTTGAGATCACGCACAGTGGCGGTGGAAAGATCGATGGTTTTCATGTGTGCGCTCCTTAAGCTGACTGGCGTTCCCAGATATACAAAGTGGCCGGTGCCGGCTCCCAGATGCGGGCGTTCTCGATGCCCGGCAGGCTCGACAGTGCCTGGTATTCGGAGGCCATGGCCACGTAGTCGTCGGTTTCGGCGAGGATCGCCGGTTTGCAGGCGATGGGGTCACGGATCACCGCAAAACCGTTGCGGGTGCCAATGGCAAAGGTGAAGAAGCCGTCGAGGTCTTCCAGGGCATGGTCCAGGGCTTCCTTGAGGGAGTCGCCTTGTTGCAGGCGCCAAGTCAGGTAGCCGGCAGCGACTTCGGTGTCGTTATCGGTCTCGAAATGGATGCCTTCGCGCTTGAGTTCCTGGCGCAAGCGGAAGTGGTTGGAGAGCGAGCCGTTGTGCACCAGGCACAGGTCGGCGCCGGTGGAGAACGGGTGACTGCCTTCCATGGTCACCGCGCTTTCGGTGGCCATGCGGGTGTGGCCGATGATGTGGCTGCCTTTCATGCCGGCCAGGCCGAAGCGCTGGGAGATTTCCTGGGGCAAGCCCATGCCCTTGAGGATTTCGATGCTTTGGCCGGCGCTCATGATGCGTACGCTCGGTGCCAGTTCCGCCAGGGCCTGACGCACGGGCGCTTCGTCGGCGCGAATCTTCAACACGGCGGCGCTGGCGTTCTGGAACCAGTCCAGCGAACAGCCCAAGCGCCCTTCCAGCTCGCCCATCAGGGCCTGCCAGTCGAAGGCGTCTGTGGTGGCTTGCAGGGTCAACTTGACCCAGCCGTCGGCCACTTCATCGCCGTAAATAGCAAAACCCGCGCTGTCCGGGCCACGGTCGGTCATGGCTTGGAGCATGGGTTCAAACAGTTGGCCGAGCTGGGCTTCCAGCTGCGGGTTTTTCAGGTACAGGCCTACGATTCCACACATAACAAGTCTCCGTCACACGGTGTCAGAAAAATTCGGTGTAGCGCTGGATTTCCCAGTCGCTCACATGGCGGCTGTATTCCACCCATTCCATGCGCTTGAGCTTGATGAACTCCCCCACGATCTGCGGGCCGAGCACCTCGGCGAACAGCGGGTCGGCTTCCAGCGCGTCGCAGGCTTCCTTGAGGGATTGGGGCAGCGTCTTGATGCCGCGCGCGGCGATCTGCTCAAGGCTCAGGCTGTAGAGGTTTTCGTTGCAGACGTGGTCGATTTCCAACTGGCGGTCGATGCCGTCCAGCCCGGCGGCGATGATCGCCGCGCTGACCAAGTAGGGGTTGCAGCCGGCGTCCGGCAGGCGGAACTCCAGGCGGCCATACGGCACCCGCACCATGGCAGAGCGGTTGTTGGCCCCGAAGGCGATAAAGGCCGGGGCCCAGGTGGCGCCGGACAGCGAGTTGCCAACGACAAGCCGTTTGTAGGAGTTGACCGTGGGCGCCGCGAACGCACACAACGCCGGGCCATGGGCGAGCAAACCGGCGGCGAAGTGATAGGCCAGTTTGGACAGGCCCATGCCGCTGGGATCGCTGGCGTCATGGAACAGGTTTTTGTTGTCGGCACTGCTGATGGACAGGTGAAAGTGCATGCCGTTGCCGGCGCGTTTCGGGTCTGGCTTGGGCATGAACGAGCAGATCATGCCCAGGTCATTGGCGATCTCGCCGGCAGCCATGCGGAAGAAGGTAAAGCGGTCGGCCGAGGTCAGCGCGTCGCTGTAGGTGTAGTTGATCTCGAACTGGCCGTTGGCGTCTTCGTGGTCGATTTGGTAGACCTCGAAATCCACCGCTTGCAGGGCTTCGGTCAGGCGCTCCAGGAACACCCGCGAGCGGGACAGGCCTTTGTAGTCGTAGCACGGCTTGTCGAGGTTGTCGCTGGCGTCCACCAGTTGCAGCTTGCCCTGCTCATCGCGGCGCATCAGGTTGAATTCAGGTTCCAGGCCGGTGTTGAGCGTCCAGCCCTTGTCCTGCAGGCGCTGCACCTGTTGTTGCAGCACATGGCGGCTGTCATAGGGATGGGGCTTGCCGTCCACATGGCCGACGCACACCACCCGGCCGTAGCCCGGCTGCCAGGGCACCGGGGTCAACGTGGACAGGTCGCCCCGCGCCATGAAGTCCGGCCCATGGGGCTCCATGCCCATGCCGCTGATGGCAAACCCGGCAAACCCCGCGCCCTCTTCGGCCACCGTCTTCAGCCCGCAGATCGGCACCGACTTGGTCTTGGCCGCACCGTGTATATCCACAAACTGCGCAAGCACGTATTTGATCCCGTGCTTGTCGATGATGCGCTGGGTTTCTGCTGGCAACATTGCTCGTCACTCCTGGCGAAAAGGCTGGATGGGCCACACCGTCTTTTTATTCTTAAAAAGAAAGTTAGTTTCCCTATAGGAATGCAATAGCCTTGCCAGATTCGCCAGGGCATTACGCCGGGGCGCGCAATTGTGGGTTATATATGGGAATATTCTTTTCCCCTTGGGAATACGCTTCCTCAGGGATGGCCGCCAAGAGCCCTGGATTGCACTTTCCCAGTGCGAAACTAATATTACCGAGCAGAAACCGTGCAGGATCTGAACAACATGCCCACCGAAACCGCCCCACGCCTCAAGCTTGAGCAATACCTGGGCTTGCAGATCAAGCGCCAGCGCCAGGCCCAAGACCTCAAGTTGTCCGATGTGGCGAAGATCGCCGACATCAGCCAGGGCATGCTGAGCAAGATCGAAAACGCCCAGGTTTCCACCAGCCTCGACACCTTGAGCCGCCTATGTGATGTGCTGGGGTTGCCGCTCTCAAAGCTGTTCGGTGAGTACGATCAGCAGGATGGCAGTGCGTTGCTGGTCAAGGCTGACCAAGGCATGGAGGTGGTACGCCGGGGGACCGAGAAGGGTCATACCTATCATTTGCTCAACCATACGCGCGGGCCGAAGAAGAGTTTCGAGGCTTATATGGTGAGCATGGATGATGCGAGCGAGGAGTTCCCCACGTTTTCCCATCCCGGTACGGAGTTTTTGCATTTGCTGGAGGGGGAGCTGATTTATCGGCATGGCAATCAGCTGTATCGGATGGAGGCTGGGGATAGCCTGACGTTTGAAGGTGAGGTGCCCCATGGGCCGGAGCAGTTGGTGCGGGTGCCGATTCGGTTGTTGTCGATTATGAATTATGGGGATAAGGAGTGATTGGTTACCCGTTGTACCAAACAACCCAGATGACGGTTGCGACCGCCCAAACATGACAGATGCGATATGGCCACACTGCCCAGCGTTTCAATGCCAAAGGTACGGATGCCAGTTCGGCCTCGGTCACAATTCCAGCTTTCACAAAACGTTTTGAGTCGGAGAGGAAATCCACCATCAGGCCCATGCGATGAAATTTATCAATGTGCTGATTTCTTTTCCAAAAACGCTTATGCCTACGAACCCGTTCGTTTTCACTGAAGTAGCTTTCTAATTCATCGAGCTTTCTATATTCGGCATAGAGCATCAGTCCCAAGAGAACGAACGTCCCAGCCATGTGCACGATGCTATAGGCGAGAAAAAAAGACATCGCTAAGCCCCCTCCGGCTGATACAAAAATACACCATCGGCCTCAACGAGCTTTCCCCCAAAAAAAGCACCTTGATCGCCCAGCAAGGAGCCGCCTGCATACCCTCCTGCAGCGCCGCCAATAACGCCACAAACCAGTTCGCTGCGCCCTTTCAAAGCAACGCCAAACGTGACACGACACAGACCGCGAATAACTTCAGCGCCATATTTACCCGCGATAGCCGCCCCCGCCACACTCCCCACCAACCGCCCCGTCTCCACATACTTCGCACTCCGACACTGCGCCTCCCGCCCCGTCACACACGCCTCCCTGATCTCCAACCCCGCCGCCCCCACGTCCATCGCCAGCCCCACATACGTACCCGTGCCCAACCACTTCGATACCTTCGCAATCGCCCCGATACGCTCGGCATACCCGGCAATTTCACCTTTATGCAGATAGCTCTTGGTGGAAATCCCCAGCACCTTTTTCAACGACTGATTACCCCGCAGCCCCGTGCCAAACCGCGCGGCGCCGCGTAGCTGTGTGTCCAGCACCTCAAGCAGCATTTGGCGCTGGCGAATAAACGTCTCGCGATTTATCTCACCCACCTTCAAGCGCCGATGCAGCTGTTCGATCTCCTCCAGGGTTTGCACGATTTCATCCAAGTGTCGCGCCCAGGCCGACGTCGCGCTGCCCACACCCAGCGAGCCATAGGTCAGCAGGCTTTGCAGCAAGTCATAGTCATTGAGCACTGCCGTGCCCTTGGCTGAATCCTGTTCCAGATCGCGCCGTACCTGCTCGGCGCGGCGCATCAACCAGGATTCCTCCCAGGAACATTCCACGCTGTAGGCATCGGGAATAACCACCAACTGCCCAGGCGTTACCAACCCATGGCGCAGGTGGTGGTTCAGCACGTCGTAGTGATCAGAACGCTGGCGACTCAAACCGCCGCCCATCAAGCGGGATTTCAGGCTGCTGTAGTCAATGGTTTCACGGTTGATATAGCTCTGCGCCATGCCTTACATCCGAGATGCAATGGAGATGGCGTCGAAATATAAGCATGCGGACGCACGCCGGGAGGGCCGAACAAAAATAGGGAAGCTGCCTACCAGGCAGAGGAAAACGGACTACAGAAAAATGCCCGGCAAAGGCCGGGCATTTGAGTTAAAGCGCTGCTCAGTCGGTGTAACCCAGCTTCACCGCTCGGATTTTCTGGGTTTTCTGGCGCGTTGCCAGGCAGTAGTACAACGGCACCGTCACCACCAACCCCACCAGCCAGGACAGGTCGGCGCCTTCCACCAGGTTGGCATATGGCCCCACATACAACGAGGTATTGGCAAACGGCAGTTGCACCAGGATGCCAATGAAGTACGCCACGATAGCGTGCAGGTTGAAGCGCCCGTACACCCCGCCATCGGCCTGGAAGATCGAGGCGATGTCGTAGACGCCGCGCTTGATGATGTAGAAGTCGATCAGGTTGATCGACGCCCATGGCACCAGCACCAGCAGCAGCGCGAGGATCAGGCCGATAAATTGCGAGATGAAATCGGCCGACGCCCCCAGCGCCACCACGCAGCAACCGGCCAGGATCACGCCAGACAGCACCACGCGCACCTTGATGCTTGGGGTCCAGTGGCTGGCGAAGGTCTGGATCGAGGTCACGATCGACAGCACCGCGCCGTACAGATTCAGGGCGTTGTGGCTGATGATATTGAGCAGGAACAACACCATCAGGATCGGCCCCAGCCAGCCGGTGGCTTGCTTGACCGCAACCATGGCTTCGGTGCCTTCGGGCGTGGCCAGGGCCGCCACCAGGCCAAAGGCGAAGGACAGGATGGTGCCGAGGGTGGCGCCCAGGTACGTGGCGATAAACGGGCGGGTGATGCCGATATCCGCTGGCAGGTAGCGCGAGTAGTCACTGGTGTAGGGCGAAAAACTGATCTGCCAGATCACCCCAAGGGACACAGTGGCCAGCCAGCCGGCCAGGTTGAAACCACCACGGCTGAGGAAGTCGGCCGGCAGGTCATGGGCGAAGATGTAGATAAACCCCGCGAGCAACGCGCTGCCCATCACCCAGGTGCCAATACGGTTCAAGGTATGGATAAAGCGGTAGCCGATCACCCCAATGGCGGTGGCGCTGAGGGCGCCGATCAGGATGCTCGCCGGCACCGGAACCTCAGGCACGATACCGACGATGGACTTGCCCGCCAGCACGATATTGGAAATGAAAAAACCGATGTAGATCAGCGCCGCGAAGAACACGATCAGCAGCGCGCCATAGCGCCCGAACTGCCCCCGGCTTTGCACCATCTGCGGGATGCCCATGCGCGGGCCCTGGGCTGATGCGAGGGCAATCACGATACCGCCGAGCATGTGCCCGAGGGCAATTGCCAGCAGGCCCCACATCAGATTGAGGTGGAACACCTGGGCGACCATGGCGCCGGTGACGATGGGCAGCGGCGCAATGTTGGTGCTGAACCATAAGGTGAACAGGTCGCGGGCCTTTCCATGGCGCTCTGCGAGGGGAACGTAATCGACCGTGTGGTGCTCGATCAGGGGGTCTTGCCGGGACATCTGGGGCATGGAAATGGACTCGCGTTGGTCTGATCTTATAGTTGTTTGACGCCAAACCGGGGGCGCTCTATGGCTGCCCCTCAGATGAACACCATATTATGGTATTCCAACATTTTCACAAGACTGATCCGTAGTCTTTGCACGCATCTGATCTGCAATTGTGCCACATGGCCCACTGCCATTTCTTGCTGTAAGCCCCGTATTTATTGGTTATAAGACCAAAGGTTGACGCCTGTCGGGGGCTTGAAAAAGACCTTGCATGGATTGTATTACGGTATACCATCAGACCTACAAACTCATAAAAACCCGCTACACCGCCCGAGGACCATCCCATGATCGATGCCGCTATCTACAAACAAGTGATGGGTTCGTTTCCGTCCGGAGTCACCGTGATCACCACCCTCGATGACGACGGGCAGGTCGTCGGGCTGACCGCCAGCGCGTTCAGCTCACTCTCGATGGACCCGGCGCTGGTGCTGTTCTGCCCCAACTACAGCTCGGACTCCTACCCGGTGTTGATCAAGAACAAACGCTTTGCCATTCATGTGCTCTCCGGTGGGCAGCAGAACGAAGCGTATGCGTTTGCGCGCAAGGGCAAGGACAAGGCCCAAGGCATCGAATGGACGTTGAGTGAATTGGGCAACCCGATCCTGGCCAATGCCACAGCGGTGATCGAGTGCGAGCTGTGGCGTGAATATGAAGGCGGTGACCACGCGATCATGGTGGGCTCGGTGAAGAACCTGATCGTGCCGGCGCAGCATGCCGGGCCGTTGGTGTATTGCAATGGCAAGATGGGGGCGCTGCCCGTCGTAGCCTGACCGCTATTTTGAAGGCAACACACATCAAAATGTGGGAGCGGGCTTGCTCGCGAATGCGGTGTTTCAGCCGATGTATTCGGTGACTGACACTCTGTATTCGCGAGCAAGCCCGCTCCCACATTTTTGCTTGCATACCAACTGGTGTACTCAATTGAATGTGGGAGCTGTCGAGCTTTAGCGAGGCTGCGAAGACGGCGGCACTGGCGATATAGATGCCGTGCCTGGAACACCGCTTTCGCAGGCAAGCCAGCTCCCACACTTGACCGTATTTCAAAGTGAAACCAGCGGTGCCAGTCAGGTCCTGAACCGGCTGACCAACTGGTTCAACGTCTGCGACAGGGCCGTCAACTGCTGGGCATCCTGGCGCGTGGAATCGGCCAGGCTCGCCACCAATTGCGCATCCCCGTGAATCTGGCTGATATGCCGATTAATGTCCTCGGCCACTTGGTGTTGCTCTTCTGCCGCCGTGGCGATCTGGGCGTTCATGTCGCGGATCACATCTACCGACTCACGGATCAAACCAAAGCTGGCCCGCGCATCGTTGATCGACACCACGGTTTCCTGGGACACCTCCAGGCTCGCATGCATCTGTTTGCCCATCTGGTGGGTGCGGCGCGCCAGGTTGCCCAATAGTCCGTCGATCTCGCCGGTGGAGTCTGCGGTGCGCTTGGCCAACGCACGCACTTCGTCAGCCACCACAGCAAAGCCGCGGCCCTGTTCGCCGGCACGGGCGGCCTCGATGGCGGCGTTGAGCGCCAGCAGGTTGGTTTGTTCGGCGATGGAGCGGATGGTGCCGAGGATCGACTGGATGTCGTTGCTGTCTTTTTCCAACTGCTCCATGGCCTGGGCGGAATGGCCGATCTCTTCGCTCAAACGCCCGACGCTGCTCACTGCCGCATCAATCTGCTGCTGCCCGGTGCGGGCCTGAAGCTGGCCGTTGTCAGCCGAATCCGCAGCCTGGCTGCACGAGCGCGCCACTTCGTTGGAGGTGGCAACCATTTCATGGAACGCCGTGGACACCATGTCCACCGCCTCGCGCTGGCGCTCGGCAACTTCGGCCATCTCCACCGACACTTCGGTGGCACTGCCGGAGCTGCTGTGGATCTGCCCGGCCGCCTGGCCGATGCGCTGGATCAACGTACGGATGGCCTCCAGGAACTGGTTGAACCAGCCAGCCAGTTGCGCCGTCTCATCGCGGCCTTTGACCTCCAGGCGCGCAGTCAAATCACCTTCACCCTGGGCAATGCCTTCCAACCCACTGGCCACGCCGCGAATGGGCTTTACGATCAACCCGGCAAACCAGGCGCCCGCCACTGCGAACAGCACCCCACACACCAACGCAATGGCCACGATCAGCCAAGTGAGGCGCGCCGCCCCAGCCATCACTTCACTCTCACGCACCAGCCCGACAAAGCGCCAGCCCAATGCCTTGGACGGCCACACCAGCGCCATGTAGCGCTCACCCGCCAGTTCCACTTGCACCAGGCCCTGTCCGGCTTCGCTCAGTTGGCGATAGCCCTCCCCCAACTCGCCCAGCTTCTTGAAGTTGTGGGAGGGGTCATTTGGGTCCACTAACACCGTGTTATTGGCCTCCATCAACATCAGGTAACCGCTCTCCCCCAGCTTGATCTGCTTGACCAGGTCCGTGAGTTGCTTGAGCGACACGTCAATGTTCACCACGCCGCTGCGGTCGTTGAAACTCTGCACGGTACTCACCAGCACCACATCGTCGGCCGCCCAGTAATAGGCTTCGGTGCGCAGGGTCTTGCCCGGTTGCGCCATGGCGGTTTTGTACCAGGGGCGTGTACGTGGGTCGTAGTTGGCAAGCGCAGGGTCGCCGGGCCAGAACACATAGCCGCCGTCTTCGGTGCCTAACGACAGATAGGTGTAGGCCGAATGACTCTTGGCCAACCCCTCGAACAGCTTGAACAGTTGTTGGTCGCGGTCACCGGGCGCGACGTGCGCCGCATCGCTGGCCAGGTAGCGCTTCACGTCGCCATTGATGCCCTGCAATTGCGGGTGCGCCGCCAGATAAGCGACGTTCTGGCTGATACCTTCGAAAAACAGCTGCATGGCATTGTCGACCTGGCGGATCTCACGCCCACTGCTGTCGACAAACCCGTCCCGTGCCTCGTGGCGCACATTGAGGATAATCAGCACCGCCACCAGTATCACCGGCACACTGGCGATGACCGCAAAGGCCAGGATCAATTTTTGTTTTATGTTCATCAGGCTCGCCTTCCTTGTGAGGTGAGGGTGTAACCGTTGGAGAGAAAAGTTTTGCGGATATTTCGTATTATGGTATACCAACAATCAATCCGCCGAACAGCTGTCTTCCAAGGCACGCTCATATTGGCGAGAGCACTTAAGGGCCCGCAGTCGACAGGCCGATCACAATAGATCCGAGGTAAGCGTCATGAAGTTTTCCCTGTTCGTACACATGGAACGTTGGGATGAAAGCGTCAGCCACCGTCAGCTGTTCGAAGACCTGACCGAACTGACCCTGATGGCCGAGGCCGGTGGTTTCAGCACCGTCTGGATTGGTGAACACCACGCCATGGAATACACCATCTCGCCAAGCCCGATGCCGCTGCTGGCTTACCTCGCAGCCAAGACCACCACCATTCACCTGGGCGCCGGCACCATCATCGCGCCGTTCTGGCACCCGTTGCGGGTGGCCGGCGAATGCGCGTTGCTCGACGTGATCAGCAACGGGCGCATGGAAGTCGGCCTGGCCCGTGGCGCCTACCAGGTGGAATTCGACCGCATGGCTGGCGGCATGCCCGCCTCCAGCGGCGGCCAGGCCCTGCGTGAGATGGTGCCGGTGGTGCGCGCACTGTGGAAAGGCGATTACGCCCACGACGGCGACATCTGGAAATTCCCCACCTCCACCAGCGTGCCCAAGCCGATCCAGCAGCCCACCCCGCCGATGTGGATCGCCGCCCGCGACCCGGACTCCCACAACTTTGCAGTAGCCAACGGCTGCAACGTGATGGTCACACCGCTGATGAAGGGCGATGAAGAAGTGCTGGACCTGAAAAACAAATTCCAGGCCGCCCTCGACAACAACCCAGGCGTACCGCGCCCGCAACTGATGGTGCTGCGCCACACCCACGTGCACGCCGAAGATGATCCAGAGGGTTGGAAAGTCGGCGCCAAGGCGATCTCGAAGTTCTATCGCACCTTCGATGCCTGGTTCGGCAACAAGACCGTGCCGGTCAATGGCTTTCTTGAGCCAAGCCCGGAAGAGAAGTTCGCCAGTCGCCCTGAGTTCGAACTGGAAAGCCTGCACAAGACCGCCATGATCGGCACCGCCGCCGAGATCATCCCGCGTATCCAGTACTACCAGGAACTGGGGGTGGATGAATTCAGCTTCTGGTGCGACAACAGCCTGTCCCATGCCGAGAAGAAGAAGTCGTTGGCGCTGTTTATCGAGCAGGTCGTGCCGGCGTTTCGCTAAGAAACACAGCGCAATCCCATTGTTGTAGTGAGCGGGCTTGTCCCGCGCTGGGCTGCGAAGCAGCCCTAATCCAGCCGCCGCATTCTTCCAGACAAAACTCATTGCCTGGTTTTGGGGCCGCTTCGCAGCCCAGCGCGGGGCAAGCCCGCTCACCACAAAGGCAATATCGCGCGCTTGCCCGCCACGCGACATTTAGCCTCAGCCCATCATCGCAGCACCTGTAATAGTCTATTGCAGGACTCTAATGTACTAACTAGTTACTTTACTTGCTAAAATCGCGTCTTTGCCCTCTCACCTTCGAGCATTTATCGATATGAAACGAGCATCGCGCGCCGCTGGCGTCTCTAGATTCATCCTGCTGAGCCTGGGCGTGATCATCGCCCTGCTCGGCGTGGCGCTGGCCGTTGGCGGCGTCAAACTGGTCAGCCTGGGAGGTTCCTGGTACTTCCTGATCGGCGGCGTGGCCATGGCGATTGCCGGCCTGCTGATTGCCTGCCGCAAACCGGCGGGCGCCTGGCTGTTCGCTGCCTTCCTGGTCGGCACGGCCATCTGGGCCGTCGCGGATGTGGGCCTGGTGTTCTGGCCACTGTTCTCGCGCATCTTCATGTTTGCGGCCATCGGCATGGTAGTGGCGCTGGTTTACCCGCTATTGGTGGGCCGGCCTGCACGCGGCGCCTATGGCGTTGCCGCTGTGTTGGCAGTGGGCGTGGCAGTGGCGGCGGGCAATATGTTTGTCGCCCACCCAAGCGTAGCGCCAACCGGCACCGGCCCAGGCATCACGCCGGTGGCTGCGGCCGATGCGCAAAAAGACTGGGCTCACTACGGCAATACCGAAGGTGGCAGCCGCTTTGCTGCGCTGGACCAGATCAACCGCGACACCGTCAACAAGCTCAAAGTGGCGTGGACCTACCACACCGGCGACGTGGCCATCAGCGACGGCAACGGCGCCGAAGACCAGCTCACGCCTCTGCAGATCGGCAATAAAGTGTTCATCTGCACGCCCCACAACAACCTGATCGCCCTCGACGCCGACACCGGCAAAGAGCTGTGGAAAAACGAAGTCAACGCCAAATCGGCGGTGTGGCAGCGTTGCCGTGGCATGGCCTACTTCGACGCCACCGCGCCGATTGCCCAGCCAACCCAACCCAATAGCTCCCCAATCATTGCCGGCACCGTCGCCGCTGGCGCGCAATGCCAGCGTCGCTTGCTGACCAACACCATCGACGCCCGCCTGATCGCCGTAGATGCCGACACCGGCAAGTTCTGCGAAGACTTCGGCACCCACGGCCAAGTGGATTTGAAAGCCGGCCTGGGTAACGTGCCCGACAGCTACTACCAACTGTCCTCCGCCCCGCTGATGGCCGGCACCACCGTGGTCGTTGGCGGCCGCGTCGCTGACAACGTGCAAACCGACATGCCTGGCGGCGTGATCCGTGGTTTCGACGTGATCACCGGCCAAATGCGCTGGGCCTTCGACCCCGGCAACCCGCAAGACAAGAAAGCCCCGGCCGACGGCAGCACCTACGTGCGCAGCACCCCGAACAGCTGGGCGCCGATGTCTTACGACCCGCTGATGAACACCCTGTTCTTGCCGATGGGCAGCTCGTCCACCGACATCTACGGCGTGGAACGCACCCAGCTCAACCACAAATACGGTGCTTCGGTTTTGGCGCTGGACGCCTCCACTGGCGCTGAAAAGTGGGTGTACCAAACCGTCCACAATGACCTGTGGGACTTCGACCTGCCGATGCAGCCAAGCCTGATCGACTTCACCGCACCGGGCACCGACAAAGCTGTGCCTGCGGTGGTAATCGGCACCAAGGCCGGGCAGATCTACGTATTGGACCGCGCCACCGGCAAGCCGCTGACCGAGGTTAAAGAAGTTCCGGTCAAGGCCGCCAACATCCCGAACGAACCGTACTCCCCTACCCAGCCGAAATCCGTGGGCATGCCGCAGATCGGCGCGCAAACCCTGACCGAATCGGACATGTGGGGCGCCACGCCGTACGACCAGTTGCTGTGCCGCATCGACTTCAAAGGCATGCGCTACGACGGCCTGTACACCGCGCCGGGCACCGATAAGTCCCTGAGTTTCCCAGGCTCCCTGGGCGGCATGAACTGGGGCAGCATTTCTACCGACCCGGTGCACGGCTTTATCTTCGTCAACGACATGCGCCTGGGCCTGTGGATCCAGATGGTGCCGTCGCAGAACAAGGCCCAAACCTCGTCCGGCGGTGAAGCACTGAACACCGGCATGGGCGCCGTACCGCTCAAGGGCACGCCGTATGCGGTGAACAAAAACCGCTTCCTGTCGGTGGCCGGTATTCCGTGCCAAGCGCCGCCGTTCGGCACCCTCACCGCGATCGACATGAAGACCCAAAAGGTCGCGTGGCAAGTACCGGTGGGCACCGTTGAAGACACCGGACCGCTGGGCATCCGCATGCACTTGCCGATCAAGATCGGCCTGCCAACCCTGGGCGGCACCCTGTCGACCCAAGGTGGCCTGATCTTTATCGCCGGCACCCAGGACTTCTACCTGCGCGCCTTCAACAGCGCCAACGGTGATGAAATCTGGAAAGCCCGCCTGCCCGTCGGCAGCCAGGGCGGCCCGATGACCTACGTGTCGCCGAAAACCGGCAAGCAGTACGTGGTCATCACCGCAGGCGGCGCCCGCCAGTCCACTGACCGTGGCGACTACGTGATCGCCTACGCCCTGCCATAACCCTCTGTCAGCGCGGTGCCCCCGCACCGCGCTTTTCACTTGGAAGACCCGCATGACCCCCACTTCTCATATCCCCTTTGGGCGCTTGCTGCTGGGCGTAGCCCTGAGCGCTGTCCTGCCCGTGCAAGCCGATGACACCACCCTGACCGGCGACTGGGGCGGCCTGCGCCGCGAGCTGGAAGACACCGGCATCCGCTTCACCGGCGACTACAGCGGCGAAACCGCCTACAACGCCAACGGCGGCCTGCACCGCTCGGCGCGCTACTCGCAAAACCTCAAGCTCGGCGTGCAGTTCGACCTGGGCAAGCTGTATGGCTTCAACAATGGCGACCGCATCCAGCTCACCATCAACGACCGTCGCGGCAACAGCGCCTCCGAGGACTTGGTGGGTAACCGCCTGCCGATCCAGGAAAACTACGGCGGCCTCTACACCCGCCTCACCGAGTTGAGCTACGAGCGCACCCTGTTCACCCCGGCGCTCAACGTGAAGCTCGGCTACATGGCCATGGGCAATGACCTCGGCGGCCTGGACAGCGGCATTCTGTGCAACTTCATGAACGCCGGTTTCTGCGGGCACCCGCTGAACATGTCCGGCGGCAGCGGCTGGACCAACTACCCCAACGCCCGCCTGGGCGCACGGGTCAAATACGACTTCTCGCCTAGCTGGCAGCTGCGGGTGGCGGCGTTCAACGTGGATCCGGACAGCAACGGCGACTCCAGCCGCGCCTGGAAGCTGAGCCCCAAGCACACCACCGGCACCGTGGTGCCCATCGAGCTGGTGTACAAACACGCAGGCCAACTGCCGGGTGAATACAAGCTGGGCTATTACTACGACAGCTCCGACGTCAAACGCATCGGCAGCAATAAGGACGTCAGCGGTCGCAGCGGCCACTACTTGCTGATCGACCAAGCGGTATGGGCGTCGGATTCGTCCGCCGGCCGCGTACTGCACGCCTTCGGCCAATACTCCGTCGCCAGTGAAGCGGCCTCGCCGTTCAGCAAGTGGTATGGCGCAGGCGTGGTGTTGTACAAACCGTTCGAAGGCCGTCCGCGTGACACCCTGGCCCTGGGTTATGGCCGTGCCGTGCCCAACCCGCGCAGCCGTGAGGTACAGGAATTGGCGGCCATCAACGCCGGCAACGACTACCCCAGCCTGAACAACGCCGAGCAACTGATCGAACTCAGCTACGGCTACCAGGCCACCCCTTGGCTGACCCTGCGCCCGGATGTGCAATACATCATCGAGCCGGGGGCGTTTTCCGGTGACAACATCGACAACGCCCTGGTGCTGGGCCTGCAGGTCAAAGCGGTGTTCTGAACCGGCTCACTTGTCGCTAGGCGGCAAGGTCCTGTTCGCCTGTTCGAGCGCAGTAATGCGCTCGACTTTTGCCCCGGAGCGCTCCGCTTCGAACTCCGACGCCAGAAACACCTTGACGATACTCTTGGCCAGCTCGGGCCCGATCACTCGTGCACCAATGGACAGGATCTGTGCATCGTTGCTTTTGCGTGCCCGCTCGGCCGAATACGTGTCATGGGCCTGGGCCGCGCGCACACCTTTGATCTTGTTGGCCGAAATCGCCATGCCGATACCAGTGCCGCAAATCAGCACGCCCAAGCGCTGTTCACCCGCGCCCACCGCCGTGGCCACGGCCACCGCGATGTCCGGGTAGAGCACCGGGCTGGACGAATAACAGCCGAAATCTTCAATCCCATAGCCCAGGCTTTCGATGTAGCCCTTGAGCAGTTCCTTAAGCTCAAAGCCCGCCTCATCGCAGCCAACGGCCACCGAAAACCTTGTTTGCGTCCCCATCACCCTTCCTCCGCCGCCTTTCATGACCGATCAAATGATCACTTACTGAAAATATGCACAAACATTAGCCGATGACAGACACATCGCTGTCAAGGCTTATTTAAAGGGTTATCTGCATAAAAACGGCGAAAGAACGACAACACCCGCTGCCAGACCATTGACAAAATGGGCAGAGGCAGTTTAAACATATGATCACCATCCGATCATATGATCAGATAGACCTAATAAGAAAATCAGCAAGAGGACACACCGATGGCCACGCCATTACTGCTCCAGGCTGAACACGTTTGCAAAGCCTATGCCGGGGTCCCTGCCCTGCGCGACGGGTGCCTCTCCCTGCGGGCCGGCAGCGTACACGCCCTGTGTGGCGGCAACGGCGCGGGCAAATCGACCTTCCTCAGTATCCTGATGGGCATCACCCAGCGTGACGCCGGCACCATTTTGCTCAACGGCCAGCCGGTGCAGTTCGACCGCCCCAGCGCGGCACTTGCCGCCGGGGTGGCGATGATCACCCAAGAGCTGGAACCCATCCCCTACATGACCGTGGCCGAGAACATCTGGCTGGGCCGCGAGCCGCGTCGCGTCGGCTGCATTGTCGACACCAAAGAATTGAACCGGCGCACCCGCGAGCTGCTGCAAAGCCTGGAGTTCGACGTGGACGCCACCAGCCCCATGCACCGCTTGAGCGTGGCGCAGATTCAACTGGTGGAAATCGCCAAGGCCTTCAGCCATGACTGCCAGGTGATGATCATGGACGAACCCACCTCAGCCATCGGCGAACACGAGGCACAAACCCTGTTCAAGGCGATCCGCCGCCTCACCGCCCGTGGCGCGGGCATCATCTATGTGTCCCATCGCCTCAGTGAACTTTCGCAGATTGCCGACGACTACAGCATCTTTCGCGACGGCGCCTTTGTGGAAAGCGGGCGCATGGCCGATATCGACCGCGCCCACCTGGTGCGTGGCATCGTCGGCCAGGAGTTGCAACGCATCGACCATAAAGTCGGCCGCGAATGCGCCGCCACCACCTGCCTGGACGTCAGCGGCCTGAGCCGCGACGGCGAATTCCACGACATCAGCCTGCAACTGCGCCAGGGTGAAATCCTGGGCATCTATGGGCTGATGGGCTCCGGGCGCAGCGAATTCCTCAATTGCCTGTACGGCCTGACCCTGCCGGATGCCGGCAGCGCGACCCTGCAAGGCCAACCGCTGCCGACCGGCACGCCCGCTGCGACGATCCGCGCGGGTATGTCGCTGGTCACCGAAGACCGCAAGGACAGCGGCCTGGTGCTCAGTGGCAGCATCCTCGCCAACATTGCGCTGTCGGCCTACAAGCAGCTGTCGAGCTGGTCGGTGATCAACCCGCGCAAGGAAAACGCCCTGGCCCAGAGCATGGTCAAGCGCTTGCAGATCAAAGTGTCGTCCCTGGACCTGCCGGTGGAATCCATGAGCGGCGGCAACCAGCAAAAAGTGGTGCTCGCCAAATGCCTGTCGACCCAGCCCATCTGCCTGCTGTGCGACGAACCCACCCGGGGCATCGACGAGGGCGCCAAGCAGGAGATTTATCACCTGCTGGACGAGTTCGTGCGGGCCGGGGGCGCGGCCATCGTGGTCTCGTCCGAGGCCCCGGAGCTGCTGCATTTGAGTGACCGTATCGCGGTATTCAAGGGCGGCCGCCTGGTGACCGTCAGCACCGACACCGCCCTTTCCCAGGAAGCCTTGTTGAGTCTTGCCTCATGAACAGTAAAGTCCTAGCCGCCCCCGTCACCGCCGCGCCGCGCAACCGCCTGCGCCTGTCCCTCGACCGCTTCGGCTTGCCGCTGGTGTTTATCCTGCTGTGCCTGGTGATGGCGTTTTCCAGCGAATACTTCATGACCTGGCGCAACTGGATGGACATCCTGCGCCAGACCTCCATCAACGGCATCCTCGCCGTGGGCATGACCTACGTGATCCTGACCAAGGGCATCGACCTGTCGGTGGGTTCGATCCTGGCGTTTGCCGGGCTGTGCAGCGCCTTGGTCGCTACCCAGGGCTATGGCCTGCTGGCGGCGGTGAGCGCGGGGATGTTTGCCGGGGCGATGCTCGGCGTGGTCAACGGCTTTATGGTCGCCAACCTGAGCATCCCTCCCTTTGTCGCCACCCTCGGCATGCTCAGCGTGGCGCGGGGCATGACCTTTATCCTCAACGACGGCAGCCCGGTCACCGACCTGCCGGACACTTTCCTGGCCTTGGGCATCGGCAAGCTCGGCCCCATCGGCGTGCCGATCATTATCTTTGCGGTGGTGGCGCTGATCTTCTGGATGGTGCTGCGCTACACCACCTACGGGCGCTACGTGTACGCGGTGGGCGGCAATGAAAAGAGCGCGCGCACCTCCGGCATCGGCGTGCGCAAGGTGACGTTCTCGGTGTATGTGATTTCCGGGCTGTTGGCGGGCCTTGCAGGCGTGGTGCTGGCGGCGCGCACCACCTCGGCGCTGCCCCAGGCGGGCGTGTCCTATGAGCTGGACGCGATTGCGGCGGTGGTGATCGGCGGCACCAGCCTCTCCGGCGGCACTGGTAGCATTGTCGGCACCTTGTTTGGCGCGCTGCTGATCGGCGTGATCAACAACGGCTTGAACCTGCTCGGGGTGTCTTCGTATTACCAACAAGTGGCCAAGGGGTTGATCATCGTGCTTGCGGTGCTGATCGACGTCTGGCGCAAGAAAAAACGCTAAGTGGAGTGTGTGCAATGTCCAATTTCTGGAACCAGGCGTTCGACCTCACCGGCCGTTGCGCCGTGATCACCGGGGGCGCCGCCGGTATCGGCCTGGCCTGTGCCAATTTGTTGGTGGAGCGTGGCGCCCGAGTGGCCCTGCTGGATCGCGACCCGGCAGTGGTCGAAGTGGCTGCCAGCCTGGGCAGCGGTCATTTAGGGCTGGTGGCCGACCTGCGCCAGCTGGAGTCGGTACAGGCTGCGGTTGATCAAGCCGTCGCCGGGCTCGGGCGCATCGACTACCTGGTCAACAGCGCGGGTGTCGCCCTGCTGGACAAGGCGCTGGAGGTCAGCGAAAGCGCCTGGGACACCACCCTGGATATCAACCTCAAGGCCAGTTTCTTTGTGGCCCAGGCCTGCGCCCGGCACATGATCGAAAGCGGCGGCGGGCGCATCGTCAACCTCGCCTCCCAAGCCGCCGTGATTGGCCTGGACCGCCACGTGGCCTACTGCGCCAGCAAAGCCGCGGTGGTCGGCATGACCAAGGTACTGGCGATGGAATGGGCGCCCTATGGCATCAACGTCAACGCCGTGTCACCGACCATCGTCGAGACCGCCCTGGGCAAGAAAGCCTGGGCCGGTGAGCTGGGGGAACGGGCCAAGTTGCAGATCCCGGTGGGGCGTTTTGCCCAGCCGGAAGAAATTGCTGGCCTGGTGCTGTATCTGGTCAGCGATGCCGCCAAGATGATCACCGGCGAAAACGTGGTGATCGACGGCGGCTACAGCATTCAGTAATCCGATTCCAGACGAATAAGAACAAGGAAACACCCTATGAATCGAGTCATCAATGATCCGGACCTGGTGGTCGAGGACATGCTCGCGGGCATCCTCCTGGCGCACCCGGAACTGGTGCAGTACGAGAGCAATCCACGGGTCATCCGCAAGCGCAACACCTCGCCGCAGGGCCAGGTTGGCATTGTGACCGGTGGCGGCTCGGGCCATGAACCGGCGTTTCTCGGCTATGTCGGCCCAGGCCTGGTGGACGCGGTGGCGGTGGGCGAGATCTTCTCCTCGCCCACCGCCAAAAGTTTCTTCGATGCGTTCCGCGCCGCCGACCAGGGCGCAGGCGTGGCGTGCCTGTACGGCAACTATGCCGGCGACAATATGAACGTGAAGCTGGCGATGAAAATGGCCGCCAGCAAAGACATGACCATCCGCACGGTGGTGGCCAATGATGATGTGGCCTCGGCGCCACCTGCGGATATCGCCAAGCGCCGCGGCGTGGCCGGTGAGATCTTCATGTGGAAAATCGGCGGTGCCGCCGCCGCCCAAGGCTACGACCTCGACGGCGTGATCCGCGTGGCGCAGAAAGCCGTGGACCACTGCCGCTCCATCGGCGTGGGCCTCACCCCCTGCACCATCCCGGCGGTGGGCAAGCCGAACTTCCAGATTGCCGCTGGCCTGATGGAACTGGGCATCGGCCACCATGGCGAGCCGGGCATCGAAGTGGTGCCGGTGGAGTCTGCCGCCGCCATGGCCGAACGCATGCTGGCGCCGATCCTGGCCGACCGTGACTTTACCCAGGACCAAAGCGTGGTGGTGCTGGTCTCGGGCCTGGGCGCCACGCCGGTGATGGAGCTGTATATTTTCTACGCCGAAGTCGAGCGCCAACTGCGCGCCAAAGGCCTGCGTATTCACCGCTGCTATGTGGGCAACTATTTTACGTCCCTGGAAATGATGGGCGTGACCCTCACCCTGCTTGGCCTCGACGCCGAACTGAGCAGCCTGATCGACCAACCTTGCCGCTCCATCGGCATGACCCAGTCGGAGTAGCCCATGAGCGAGCATTTCCCCAGCAACACCGGCAGCGCCATCGTCACCAACCTGGTGTCGATCATCGTCGCCAACCGCGAGTACCTCAGTGAAGTGGACGGCGCCATCGGCGACGGCGACCACGGCATCAACATGGCCAAGGGCTTCTCCCGTTGCGGCAAGACCCTGGAAGGTCGCGAGCTGTCCCTGGCCGAGGCGCTGGACGAACTGACCCTGGCACTGATGGAAGGCATCGGCGGCTCCATGGGGCCGCTCTACGGCAGCCTGTTTATCGGCATGGCGGATGAAGTGCGTGGCCACGACAGCATCGATGCGGCGACCTTCGCCAAACTGCTGCGCGGCGGCCTGACGTCACTGCAGGACATCAGCGATGCAGGGGTGGGCGACAAGTGCCTGATGGACACGTTGATCCCGGCGGTCGAGGCGTTTGAACAGGCCCAGGCGAGCGGCGCGCCATTCAGCGAAGCCTTGCGCCAGATGAAAAGCGCCGCCTCCCAAGGGCGTGATTCCACCCGCGACCTGGTGGCCAAAATCGGCCGCGCCAGCCGCTTGGGGGACCGCTCCCTCGGTGTGCTGGATGCGGGAGCGGTGTCGTGCTGCCTGATCCTCACCAACCTCGCCGAATCGGTCGAGGCGCGGTTGGTGGCGTAGCGGCGCAGGAACCCGAGCACACCTCCAATCCCTGTGGGAGCGGGCTTGCTCGCGAAGGCGGTGGGTCAGTCAAAGATGTTCTAACTGACCCACCGCCTTCGCGAGCAAGCCCGCTCCCACACTTAGCTCTTCGCCTGGCCGGGTAGAGATCTCCAGACCTACCGCCGCGTCGCATCATCCAAAGCGAGGATCGTGTAGGCATTCGACACTGTCGTCGCCAAGGTGTTGATCACCCCCGAGCGCAACGCGCCGAGGGTGGCCGCCGCCTTGGTGTTCTCGCTGGCAATCGCCACTACATCGGGGATGCGCACCAGCTCCTGCACCGTCAAGCCGATCACCCTGCCCTGCATGGTGTTGACCGCCGGCTGGCCGTGGATGTCGATAAAGTCGTAGCCCATCATGTCGCCCACGGTGCCAGACACCCGGGCCTGGGCGATTTCCTGCGGTGAAAACCACCCCATGCGCACCATGTTGCTGTTCTCGCTCATGTCACCGATGCCAATCAGGGCGATATCGGCGCGGCGCGCACGGTCGAGGGTGGAGCGCACGGTGTCGTTGTTGATCAACACACTGCGCAGTTCCGGGTTGGCCACCAGGGCCGGGGCGTAGAGGGTTTCACTTTCGGCGCCGAAACGCAGGGCCAGGCGTCGGCAGATATGGTCGGGGTTCATGTATTCCCCAGCCTTGAGCGAGCCGCCAATCGCGCACACAAAGGTGCAGTTGCGCGTCACCGGCAGGAACACATTCTCGGCCACCGCCCCCACGTTGCGGCCCATGCCCACGGCGACGATCATGCCGTCGCTGAGGGT
Organism: Pseudomonas sp. 18175; assembly: GCF_050432925.1. Taxonomy (NCBI): domain Bacteria; kingdom Pseudomonadati; phylum Pseudomonadota; class Gammaproteobacteria; order Pseudomonadales; family Pseudomonadaceae; genus Pseudomonas; species Pseudomonas sp. 18175. The sequence goes on from NZ_JBKFTO010000023.1 coordinate 30,299, forward strand.
TTTGTTCAGGTAGTTGGCCACCAGGCTGGCCACGGCCGAGCGCTGGGTGTCGGGGTCACCATGGTCCACCGCGATCAACGCGCGGTCCAGTTGGAAACGCTCTACCAGCGCCTGTTCCAGCTCAGTGTTCAGGGCCGGATGCTGCAACACCCGCACTTCCACCACCCCTTCATCACGGGCGCGCTTGAGCAACCGGCTGACCTTGACCCGGGACAGGTCGAAGCGCTTGGCGATGGCTTCCTGCGTGATGTTGTCGAGGTAATAAAGCATGGCCACTTCGGTCATCAGGTCGATGTCGCTGGCGGCACGCTGGGCACTGTCGGTCATGGGAGCTTCCATTTACGCCACAAAAAACCATTCTCCCTAGTCTGTGCGGTGCAAGTCCAGCAGCGAATGGGCCTGGCCTGTAAAGAGTCTAGTGAGCCTGCTGGTATTGCCGTGGCGTACAGCCGAACTCGCGGCGAAACACCGTGTGCAGGTACTGCGCGGATTTGAAGCCACACTGCTGGGCAATATCGGCAATCGCCATGCGGTTACCCTCCAGGCCTTTGGCGGCGCTGGCCAGTTTGAAGCGCAGTATCTCATCGTGCACGCTGCACCCGCGCTCTTTGCGAAAGTGCGCCTCAAGTGACGAGCGCGACACGCCCACATAGGCCGCCACCTGTGCGGTCTTGATGCCCTGGCAAGCGTATTGGCGGATAAACAGCAGCGCGTGCATCACGTAAGGGTTGCCCAACGGCTGATGCAAACTGGAGGCCTGTACATTGATCGCCTCCGGCGGCACCAGAATCTGCTCACCCGCGCACGGCTTGCCATGCAGCATCTGGTGCAACAACGCAGCCGCCGTGCGGCCCATGGTTTCGGTGCCCTGGATCACCGAGCTGAGCGGCACCCGCGTGAGGGTGCGGGTCAGCGGGTCGTTGTCGATGCCGATCAAGGCCACTTCTTCCGGCACCGCAATGCCAGCGGTGAGACAGGCTTGCAGCAACTGCCGGGCACGGGCGTCGCTGACCGCGATGATGCCGATGGGCTTGGGCAGGCTTTGCAGCCAGGCGATCTGCTGCTCCACCGCGCTGTCCCACAAGGGCGCGCTGGTGCCCAGGCCGCGATACACCTCTACCGGCAAACCATCGCGCAGCATCAAGCTACGAAAGGCTTTTTCCCGCTCCTGAGCCCAGCGATTGGCCTGGGCTTCAGGCAGGCTGAAACAAGCAAAACGGGTCAGCCCGGCTTCAATCAAATGCTCATAGGCCAACGTGATCAACGCGTGGTTATCGGTGGCCACGTAGGGAATGCCCTTCGGATACGCCCGCGCATCGGCATACGAACCACCCACCGCCACCACCGGCACCTTGCTCCCGGCCAGTGCCTCGCCGATCAGCGGGTCATCGAAGTCGGCAATGATGCCGTCGCCCTGCCAACGCTCGATGCCCTTGAGACGGCACAAGAAATCTTCCTCAAGAAACAAGTCCCAGGAAGCACGGGTGCTGCTCAGGTAATTGCCGATGCCGGCGATGATGCCGCGGTCGTAGATCTTGCTGCCGTTGAACAGCAGGGCAATGCGGTGCACGGGCGGTAGGGTTTTCATTGTTTTTATCCTGGAGCCGGTCGCCACAGACTAGACCCCTCCCCTCAAAATCGCACTGTCCTTTGGTGATTTTCATAATTTACCGCCTCACTCCCGTTGCTAGTATCCAGATACCGCCAAGAACAATAAGGAAAACGCCATGCCGTACTTCCCCGGTGTCGAGAAGGTTCGCTTTGAAGGCCCCAACAGCGATGCCCCTCTCGCTTTTCGTCATTACGACGCCAACAAAATCATCCTCGGCAAGCCCATGCGTGAACACCTGCGCATGGCGGCCTGTTATTGGCACACCTTTGTGTGGCCGGGGGCGGATATGTTTGGCGTAGGCACCTTCAAGCGCCCCTGGCAGCGCACCGGCGACCCCATGGAAATGGCCATCGGCAAGGCCGAAGCGGCCTTTGAGTTTTTCTCCAAATTGGGCATCGATTACTACAGCTTCCACGACACCGACGTCGCCCCCGAAGGCAACTCGCTCAAGGAGTACCGCAACCACTTTGCGCAGATGGTCGACCAGTTGGAGCGACATCAGGAACAAACCGGCATCCAGCTGTTGTGGGGCACTGCCAATTGCTTCAGCAACCCGCGCTTTGCCGCCGGCGCTGCCAGTAACCCGGACCCGGAAGTGTTTGCGGTTGCGGCCGCTCAGGTGTTCAGCGCGATGAATGCCACGCTGCGTCTCAAAGGCGCCAACTACGTGTTGTGGGGCGGCCGTGAAGGTTACGAGACCCTGCTCAATACCGACCTCAAGCGCGAGCGCGAACAGCTCGGGCGCTTTATGCGCATGGTGGTGGAACACAAGCACAAGATCGGCTTTACGGGCGACCTGCTGATCGAGCCCAAGCCCCAGGAGCCCACCAAGCACCAATACGATTACGACAGCGCCACGGTGTTCGGCTTCCTGCATGAGTACGGCCTGGAACACGAGATCAAGGTAAATATCGAGGCCAACCACGCCACCCTGGCCGGGCACAGTTTTCATCATGAAATTGCCACCGCCGTGTCCCTGGGGATCTTCGGCAGCATCGACGCCAACCGTGGCGACCCGCAGAACGGCTGGGACACCGACCAGTTCCCCAACAGCGTCGAGGAGATGACCCTGGCCACCTATGAAATCCTCAAGGCTGGCGGTTTCAAGAACGGCGGCTATAACTTTGATTCCAAGGTCCGTCGCCAGAGCCTGGACGAAGTGGACCTGTTCCACGGCCATGTAGAGGCCATGGATGTATTGGCCCTGGCCCTGGAACGCGCGGCGGCCATGGTGCAGAACGACCTGCTGCAGCAGTTCAAGGACCAGCGTTATGCCGGTTGGCAGCAGCCGCTGGGCCAGGCGGTACTGGCAGGCGAGTTCAGCCTGGAGTCGCTGGCTGAACATGCGTTTGCCAATGAGTTGAACCCGCAGGCGGTGAGTGGTCGTCAGGAGATGCTGGAAGGGATCGTCAATCGGTTTATCTATCGGTAACAGTGTGAGAAACCGCTCACTGTGGCGAGGGAGCTTGCTCCCGCTGGGCTGCGAAGCGGCCCCAAAAGCTTGGGAGTGCTGCGCACTCCAGCGGGAGCAAGCTCCCTCGCCACAAAGCCGGCTCTCACAGCGTTAGTCCCAGCTCAGCGCGCCGCCGGTCTGGTACTCGATCACACGGGTTTCGAAGAAGTTCTTCTCTTTCTTCAAGTCCATGATCTCGCTCATCCACGGGAACGGGTTCGTCGTCCCTGGATACTCTTCCTTCAAGCCAATCTGCGACAGACGNAATAAAAGGACGCATAACCATGAAACGCACCCTCATCGCCACTGCCCTGGCCCTGCTCGCCCTGCCGGTGATGGCCGACTCGGCCCACCCGAAAATCGGCTTCTCCATCGACGACCTGCGCCTGGAACGTTGGTCCCGCGACCGTGACTACTTCGTCGCCGCCGCCGAAAAACTCGATGCCAAGGTCTTCGTGCAATCGGCCGATGCCAATGAGCAAAAGCAAATCTCGCAGATCGAAAACCTGATCTCCCGGGGCGTCGATGTCATCGTCATCGTGCCGTTCAACGCCACCGTACTCACCAACGCCGTCGCTGAAGCCAAGAAGGCGGGGATCAAGGTGGTGTCCTATGACCGCTTGATCCTCAACGCCGACATCGACGCCTATATCTCCTTCGATAACGAAAAAGTCGGCGAGATGCAGGCCAGCGGCGTGCTGCAAGCGGCGCCCAAGGGCAACTACTTCCTGCTCGGCGGCGCGCCCACCGACAACAACGCCAAGGTACTGCGCGAAGGCCAGATGAAGGTGCTGCAACCGGCCATCGATAAGGGCGATATCAAGGTGGTGGGCCAACAGTGGGTCAAGGAATGGAACCCCACCGAGGCCCTGAGCATCGTCGAAAACGCCCTGACGCGAAATGACAACAAGATCGACGCTATCGTCGCCTCCAACGACGCCACCGCCGGCGGTGCCATCCAGGCCCTGGCCGCGCAGAAACTGGCGGGCAAGGTGCCGATCTCCGGGCAAGACGCCGACCTGGCTGCGATCAAGCGCGTGATCGACGGCACCCAGACCATGACCGTGTACAAGCCCCTGAAGCTGATCGCCTCGGAAGCGGCCAAGCTCTCAGTGCAGCTTGCCCGGAACGAAAAACCGGCCTACAGCTCGCAATACGACAACGGCAGCAAGAAGGTCGATACCATCCTGCTCACCCCCACCCCGCTGACCAAGGCCAATATCGACCTGTTGGAGAAAGACGGGTTCTACACCAAAGAGCAGATCGCCGGGCAGTGACCGCCATGGCCGACTCTCTGATGCAAATGAACGGCATCGTCAAAACCTTTGGCGGTGTCAAAGCCCTGAACGGCATCGACCTTAAAGTACGGCCGGGGGAATGTGTCGGCCTGTGCGGCGAGAACGGTGCCGGTAAATCCACCTTGATGAAGGTGCTGTCGGCGGTCTATCCCCACGGCACCTGGGAGGGCGAAATCCTGTGGGACGGGCAGCCACTCAAGGCCCAGTCCATCAGCGAAACCGAGGCGGCCGGCATCGTGATCATCCACCAGGAACTGACTCTGGTGCCCGACCTGTCGGTGGCCGAAAACATCTTTATGGGCCACGAGCTGACCTTGCCGGGTGGGCGCATGAACTACCCGGCCATGTTCCACCGCGCCGAAGCCTTGATGCGTGAGCTCAAGGTGCCGGACATGAACGTGGCGCTGCCGGTGTCGCAGTACGGCGGCGGTTACCAGCAACTGGTGGAAATCGCCAAGGCCCTCAACAAACAGGCGCGGCTGTTGATTCTGGATGAGCCCTCCTCGGCCCTGACCCGCTCGGAAATCGAGGTATTGCTGGACATCATCCGTGGCCTGAAAGCCAAGGGCGTGGCCTGCGTGTACATCTCCCACAAGCTCGATGAAGTGGCAGCGGTGTGTGACACCATCGCCGTGATCCGCGACGGCAAGCACATCGCGACCACCGCCATGGCCGACATGGATATCGCAAAGATCATCACCCAGATGGTCGGCCGCGAGATGAGCAACCTCTACCCCACCGAGCCGCACGACATCGGCGAGGTGATTTTCGAGGCGCGCAACGTCACCTGCTTTGACGTGGACAACCCCAAGCGCAAGCGTGTGGACGATATTTCGTTTGCCCTTAAGCGCGGTGAAATCCTCGGCATCGCCGGGCTGGTCGGCGCCGGGCGTACCGAGCTGGTATCGGCGCTATTCGGCGCCTACCCCGGCCGCTACAGCGCCGAGGTCTGGCTGGACGGCCAGGTGATCGACACGCGCACGCCGCTCAAATCCATCCGCGCCGGGCTTTGCATGGTGCCCGAAGACCGCAAGCGCCAAGGCATCATCCCCGACTTGGGCGTGGGCCAGAACATCACCCTGGCGGTGCTCGACACGTACGCCCACATGACCCGCATCGACGCCGAAGCCGAACTGGGCAGCATCGACCAGCAGATCGCGCGCATGCACCTGAAAACGGCCAGCCCGTTTTTGCCGATCACCAGCCTGTCCGGTGGCAACCAGCAAAAGGCCGTGCTGGCGAAAATGCTCATGGCCAAGCCTCGGGTACTGATCCTCGACGAGCCCACACGGGGCGTGGACGTGGGCGCCAAGTATGAGATCTACAGGCTGATGGGCTTACTCGCGGCCGAAGGGGTGGCGATCATCATGGTCTCCTCGGAGTTGGCCGAAGTGCTGGGAGTGTCCGACCGCGTACTGGTGATCGGCGAAGGCCAGTTGCGCGGCGACTTCGTCAACCAAGGGCTCACCCAGGAACAGGTGCTCGCCGCTGCGCTCAGCCAACACAATAATAATGATCGGAAGACCGCGTAGATGAATCAGGTCAAACAGCTGTTCAGCCGCTACAAAATGCTCGCCCTGGTGATCGCCGTGGCGGTGATCTGGGTGTTTTTCAGCTGGCAGACCGAGGGTGGGTTTCTTACGCCGCGCAACTTGTCCAACTTGCTGCGACAGATGTCGATCACCGGAATCCTGGCATGCGGCATGGTGCTGGTGATTATCAGCGGCGAGATCGACCTGTCGGTGGGCTCGCTGCTGGGGTTGCTGGGCGGGTTGGCGGCGATTCTGGATGTGGTTTATCACGTGCCGTTGCTGGCCAATCTGAGCCTGGTGGCGCTGTGTGGGCTGATGATTGGGTTGGCCAATGGGTATATGACGGCTTACTTGCGCATCCCTTCTTTCATTGTCGGCTTGGGCGGGATGCTGGCGTTTCGCGGGATTCTGCTGGGGATCACCGGGGGAACCACCATTGCGCCGGTGTCGCCATCGCTGGTGTATGTCGGCCAGGGATATTTGCCCCATTCGGTGGGTATTGGACTCGGCGTTTTGCTGTTTGCGTTGACGCTTTTTTTAACCTGGAAACAGCGGCGCAATCGCGCATTGCATGGGTTGGCAGCGCACTCGCTGGTACGTGATCTGGTGCGAGTGGCAGTGATCGGCGCAGTGCTGGCCGGGTTTGTCACCACCCTCAACAGCTACGACGGCATTCCCGTGCCGGTGCTGCTGTTGCTGGTTCTACTGGGCGTATTCAGCTACGTCACCAGCCAGACCGTATTCGGCCGCCGCGTGTACGCGGTGGGCAGCAACATGGAAGCCACGCGACTGTCGGGCATCAACGTGCAGGCGGTGAAATTGTGGATCTTCGGCATCATGGGTGTGATGTGTGCGTTGGCTGGCCTGGTCAACACCGCACGGCTTGCGGCGGGGTCGCCGTCGGCGGGGAACATGGGCGAACTGGATGCCATCGCCGCGTGCTTCATTGGCGGCACCTCGATGCGTGGCGGCTCGGGCACCGTGTACGGCGCGTTGCTGGGGGCTCTGGTGATTACCAGCCTGGATAACGGCATGTCGATGCTGGATGTGGACAGCTACTGGCAGATGATCGTGAAAGGCAGCATCTTGGTGGTAGCGGTTTGGGTGGATGTGAGTACGCGCACCGGGCGGCGGTAAATCCATTCGCCCAAACACCATAGAACCCATGTGGGAGCGGGGGGGGGGGGGGGGGGGGGGGGGGGGGGGGGGGGGGGGGGGGGGGGGGGGGGGGGGGGGGGGGGGNGGTGGATGTGAGTACGCGCACCGGGCGGCGGTAAATCCATTCGCCCAAACACCATAGAACCCATGTGGGAGCGGGCTTGCTCGCGAAAGCGTTGGATCAGTCGCCTCATGTGGCGACTGACACTCCGTATTCGCGAGCAAGCCCGCTCCCACATTTGACCGCGTATAGGTTTGGTTATTGAGTGGATGTAAGTTCATACAAAGACCGACTAGAAAACGTAACAGCTGCTACGGTCTTCAGTCTCATAGCGCCACGACTGGATAATGCCCTCACCCGAGACGAGCACGGAGTATCGACAGTCGCGGATCCAGGTCACGAAATAGCGCTGGCTGTCGCCCTCCTTCACAACCTGGTCATAAACCTTGTTCTTGTTGACCGGCGACCAATAGGAATCGCCACAGCCGCGGCTGCAATCGTCATAGAGATGGGCATCGAAGCGCGTGCCGACAAACGCGTTCATACCGCCCGTCCATACCGAGTAAGACGGCGCACAACCGGCCAGCAACGTGCCCAATAAGGCGATCCCCATAATTGCTTTCAAAGCGTTCTCCAATGGACGAGGCAGTTGACTTGACTGCGTTAGCTCGCTGGGTGAGCGTGCCAAGTTCCTCCATGTAGAGCAAGCGCCCCGCTCCGGGTGCTGGGGCGTTTGCTGGAGAGGGGTTAGTTATTTTGAGACCGGCATCGCAAACTCGGCGCCCTGCTCAATACTCTCCGACCAGCGCTGCATGATCGACTTCTGCTTGGTGTAGAACCGCACACCTTCAGTGCCATACGCATGCATGTCGCCAAACAGGCTCTTCTTCCACCCACCAAACCCATGCCACGCCATCGGCACCGGGATCGGTACGTTGATGCCGACCATGCCCACCTGGATGCGCCGTGCAAATTCGCGGGCGATGTTGCCGTCGCGGGTGAAGCAGCTCACGCCGTTGCCGAATTCGTGGTCGTTGACCAGCTTGATCGCTTCGCCGAAGTCGTTGACGCGCACGCAGGCCAGCACTGGGCCGAAGATTTCTTCGCGGTAGATGCTCATCTCGCGGGTCACATGGTCGAACAGCGTCGCGCCGAGCCAGAAGCCGTTTTCCAGGCCCGCCTCGGTAGGCACGTAGTCACGCCCATCGAGCAGCAGTTGCGCGCCGGCTTGCACGCCTTGTTCGATGTAACCGCTGATGCGTTCCAGGGCGGCGCGGGACACGATCGGGCCCATTTCGGCTTTCAAATCGCGGCCATCGGTGATGCGCAGCTGCTTGGCGCGCTCGGTCAGGGCGGCGACGACTTTGTCGCCCACATCGCCCACCAGCACGGCCACGGAGATGGCCATGCAGCGCTCGCCGGCACTGCCGTACGCGGCGCCCATCAAGGCATCGACGGTTTTTTCGATGTCGGCGTCGGGCATCACCACCATATGGTTTTTCGCACCGCCCAGGCCTTGCACGCGCTTGCCGTTACGGGCGCCGGTTTCGTAGATGTATTGGGCAATCGGCGTCGAACCGACGAAGCTCAGGGCCTTGACGTCCGGGTGTTCGATCAGCGCGTCTACCGATTCTTTGTCGCCCTGCACCACGTTGAACACACCTTTGGGCAGGCCCGCTTCACGCAGCAGTTCGGCCATGAACAACGATGCACTTGGGTCAGTCGGGCTTGGCTTGAGGATGAAGGTGTTGCCCGCCGCGATGGCGATCGGGTACATCCACATTGGCACCATCACCGGGAAGTTGAACGGCGTCACGCCCGCGACAACGCCCAGCGGCTGGCGCATCGTCCAGTTGTCCATGCCACGGGAAACCTGGTCGGAATGCTCGCCCTTGAGCAGGTTGGGAATACCGCAGGCGAATTCCAGAATGTCGATGCCACGGTCCACTTCGCCCTGGGCGTCGGTGAACACTTTGCCGTGTTCGGCGACGATGATGCGCGCCAGGTCGTCTTTACGCTCACGCAACAGGTGCAGGTATTGGAACAACACGCGGGCGCGGCGGATCGGCGGGGTGTCGGCCCAATCGTCGAAGGCAGCTTGGGCGGCGGCGACGGCTTCGCCGACGGTCTGGCGGCTGGCCAGGGCAACGCGGCCGGTTTTTTCGCCAGTGGCCGGGTTGAAAACGTCCTGATAACGATCATCGCGGGATACGCGCTGGTCGTTGATGTAGTGCTCGATTGTAGTTGTCATGGCAGTCGATCCCAGGTGGATAAGCAGTGAACACACGATAGGCTTTCGCTTTGTTCCAAACCAGAGCAGAATCCAGAACTTATTGTCCACCCACGCGAACAATACAATTATGGAAAAGGCTGAGATCGAGGGGCTATGGACCCATATCCACTGGCTGTCAGTGCTGGAAGAACAAGGCACCTACACCGCTGCGGCGGCGCGGTTGGGCGTGAGCAAATCCGCCGTGAGCCAGCGTATTTCCGATCTGGAAAAGGCCACCGGCACGCAGTTGGTGACGCGCACTACACGCAGCGTCAGGCTGACCGATGCGGGTCTGTCGCTGACCCGAGAAGTGCGCAGCGCGTATGAACAGATCGCCCGCAGCTTCTCGTCGGTGCGTGACTCGGTCGGGGAGATTCGTGGATTGGTGCGGCTGACGGCACCGGTAGCGTTTGCTCGTCAGCAGTTGGTGCCGCACCTTTCGGAGTTTTTGCAACGCTACCCGCAGGTGCGCATTCAGTTGGACGTTTCCGACGCACTGAGTTCGCTGGCCGCCGAAGGCTACGACCTGGCCGTGCGCCACGGTTTCCAGGTGCCGGAAACCCACGTCGCCTGGAAGCTGTGTGACACCGGCTCAGTACTGGTCGCCACCCAGGAATATCTGCAACACCACGGCGAACCCCATGAACCCGGCGATCTGTCGGCCCACAACTGCCTGTTCTACCCGCGAGGCACCGACCAACCGGCTTGGACCTTCGAACGCGGCAGCAAAAACGTTGAACGCCTCACCGTGCCGATCTCCGGCAGCTTCGCCACCAATAACAGCGAAGCCCTGCGCGACTCGGCCCTCAACCACCTGGGCATCGCCCTGCTCCCCGACTTCAGCGCCCACGCCGCGCTGGCCAGCGGCAAATTGGTGCAGGTGCTCAAGGACTGGACGCTCAAGGGCGCGTTTGCCGATGAGATCTACCTGATTCGCCCGTACTCGCCCCATGTGCCGAAGTCCGTGAGTGTGTTGGTCAGTTATTTGAAGGAGAAACTGTCGGGCGGTTTTCGCTTCGTGGGTTGAGGTTTGCCCCTTGCTCAGCAGAACTAAATGTCCATAATGGACAAAACAGTTCAGCCACGGAGACACCTATGTCCAGCACCCCGCAAGTGATCAACCAGGTTCAGGCCCGCGAGCTGCTGGCCCAGGTTGATGTGCCGCAGATCCTGCGCAAACTGTTCCGCGACCTGGCCGCTGGGCTTGCGGTGCAACCGGCGCAACAGTTGGTGGAGTTTCCCCAAGGTACCGGGGACTTTATCAACTACCTGGGGGTGCTGGCCGAGGATGGGGTGTATGGCATGAAGACCTCGCCCTATATGGTGCGCGAGCAAGGCCCGCTGGTGACGGCGTGGACATTGCTGATGTCGATGCGTACCGGCCAGCCATTGCTACTCTGCGATGCCGCCGAGTTGACCACCGCGCGCACCGCTGCGACCACGGCACTGGCAGTCGATGCGCTGGCTCCCTTGTCGGCGCAGCGCCTGGCGATCATTGGCAGTGGCAAGGTGGCGCAAGCGCATTTGCACTATGTGAAGAACTTACGGGATTGGCAGCACATCAGCCTGTATTCGCCGAGCCTGGCGACTGCCGCGCCCGATGCCATCGCCCCCCTCAAAAGCCTGGACCCGCGTTTAATCATCGCCAACAGCCGCGATGCCGCGCTGATGGATGCCGATGTGATCTTGCTGTGCACGTCCTCCGCGGGTCCCGTGATCGACCCCGCTCGCTTGAGCAAACCTGCACTGATCACGTCCATCAGCACTAACGCCCCGCGCGCCCACGAAGTGCCGCCCCAACACCTTAACGACATGCACGTGTTTTGCGACTATCGCCAGACCACCCCAGGCTCGGCGGGCGAGATGCTGATCGCCACCGAACAACACGGCTGGGACAAGCGCCACATCATCGGCGACCTGCCCGAACTGCTCAGCGAACACGTGCAACGCCCCACTTACGACCGTCACGTATTCTTCCGCTCCATCGGCCTGGGCCTGGAAGATATCGCACTGGCCAATGCCCTTTGGAGACAGCTATGAACCACGCAGATTTCATCATCATCGGTGGCGGAATCGCCGGTGCGTCCACCGGTTTCTGGCTGTCGCAGCACGGCAAGGTGCTGGTGCTGGAGCGCGAGAGCCACCCGGGCTATCACTCCACCGGGCGTTCGGCGGCGCTGTATACCGCCGCGTATGGCACACCTCAGGTACGGGCGTTGACCCTGGCCAGCCGCGCGTTTTTCGACAGCCCACCCGAAGGCTTCTGCGAGCACCCGCTGCTGACGCCTCGGGGCGAAATGACCGTGGATTTCATCGGCGATGCGGCCGAGCTGAACGCGCAATACCTGAGCGCCAAGGCCACCGTCCCGCAAGTGGAACTGCTCAGTGCCAATGAGGCCTGCGCGAAGATGCCGATCCTGCGCCGCGAAAAAGTCCACGGCGCGCTCTATGACCCCACCGCCAGCGATATCGACACCGATGCCCTGCACCAAGGCTATCTGCGGGGTATCCGCCGTAACGGCGGCGAGGTATTGACCGACCACGTCGTACAAGGCTTAAGCCGTGATGCTGCAGGCATTTGGCAGGTGCAAACCAACGAAACAACCTACACCGCCCCCCTTGTCATCAACGCCGCCGGCGCCTGGGCCGACCAGATCGGCGCGCTGGCCGGTGCTGCACCCATCGGCCTGCAACCCAAGCGTCGCTCGGCCTTCATCTTTGCCGGCCCCGAAGGCGTCGACACCCACCACTGGCCCATGCTGGTGGCCCTTGACGAATCCTTCTACATGAAACCCGACGCTGGCATGTTCCTCGGCTCCCCCGCCAACGCCGACCCGGTGGAACCGCAAGATATCCAGCCCGAAGAACTGGACATCGCCATGGGCATCTACCAGATTGAAGAAGCCACCACCCTGACCATCCGCCGCCCCACACGCACCTGGGCCGGACTGCGCAGCTTTGTGCAGGACGGTGACTTGATCAGCGGTTTCGACCCGCTGGTGCCCGGCCTGTTCTGGGTAGCGGCCCAAGGCGGCTACGGCATCCAGACCTCACCGGCCATGGGCCAGGCCAGCGCGGCCCTGGTGCGCGGCGCGGCGTTGCCCGAGGCCCTGACGCGGTTTGGCCTCGACGCTGGTATGCTCTCCCCCGCCCGCCTGGAGCCCCATCGATGAACACCGCTGAACAAGACAAGGTCATGCAGAACTTCCGGGCGATGGCCGACGCCATCGCCACACTGTTCTTTCCCCACGCCGAAGCGGTGCTGCACGATCTGCGCTCGCAAAAGGTCGACTACATCGCCAATAACCTGTCCAAACGGGCGATTGGCGATGACTCGGCGCTGGAGGACATGCTCACTGAGGACGTGAGCGAGGTGAATATCGGCCCGTACGAAAAGCTCAACTGGGACGGCCAGAAGATTCGCAGCCTGAGCACGGTGCTGCACGACCACAAGGGTGGTCGCCTGGCGGTGCTGTGCATCAACCTGAATATTTCACTGTTCGAAAACGCCAAGGCGGCGCTGGATTTGTTCCTGTCGCCAAGCAAACTGATCCCACAGCCCGACTCGCTGTTTCGCGATGACTGGCAGGAGCGTATCAACACGTTTTTGCATGCCTGGATGCGCGAGCGGCAGTTGAGCCTGAATCTGCTGAACCGGGATCACAAGCGCGAGTTGGTGCTGGCATTGCATGCCGAGGGAGCGTTCAAGGGCAAGAGTGCGTCGAACTATGTGGCGAATGTGCTGGGGATGGGGCGGGCGACGGTGTACAAGCACCTCAAGGAATTAAAAGGCTGATCAAGCGCCATCAATCCAATGAGCAAGAGGTGGCGTGCGGATTCGTTTTGCTTGCGATACCGGTGTGCCAGGCAACCTGACTGGAACAAGACACACCGGCATCGCGTTAAGAACGCTTGAAACGGTTCAGCCTCAATAGCGCGCCTCAGTCGTTAATCGTCATCGCTATCGCTTATTTCGTTACCACTATCGTTCGTAGCGTATTTCTGTTGCATGAACTCATCACGGGCCTCCATTTCCTCCTTGGTCAGACGAATGGCATCAAGCCAATCTTTGCGTTGCTCCCTGGTGAAATTATCTTCCTCCACGAACTTTTCTTCAGGCAAGATCTTTTTGACGGCGGGCGTCAGGTTCGTTTCGCGCAATTGGGCGGGGGGCTGGTAATGACCGCTTTCATTCGTCCAGAACTTTGGCTTGCCACCCTCGACGTAAATCGTGCCGGCAAACCGCACGTCAGTCGTGCCACCCTTCATTGTTTGGAGGCCTTGGGTCAAGGCCGAGTGTCCCTCCACGAACTGGGGACTGACGTGAGCGTTATAACGATAGTATTTACCGTCCGGAGTGCGACCTTTGTCCATTGAGCCCACGTAGATCTTGTCCGGCTCTTCTGCGCGTATCACGAACGCATACGCCCCATCTCTGAGGACAAACTTGCCGTACCGGGGATCTTGCGACGTCAATGCATAGCGCCCATCAGAAAGCTCATTGAGTTCAAAGATCTGGTCTGGTGTAGCCGACTTTTGCAGTGTGGAGCCTGCAATGCGCTCCTTGATCAGAACAGGCTCGGTCTGTTGCCCGCCAACGACGCCGCGTCGTTTCCACACACCACTTTTATCAGGCTTGGCAATTTTCCCGCTGCTTACCCATTTCTCGGGGTCCTTCGGATCTCTCACGCGCAATAGGAAATGCTCTCCATCCCCCGCATCGGGTGTTTGCGAGACAAAGTATTGTTTCCCCTCAAACTGGATTTCTTTCATTCCCCCAAGGGTTGCCGGGGCTTCGGGAGTGGCTTTCACAATCGTTGTTGCTGGCCCATTCACAGGCACCTCGCCCATCGTTTTGGACGCGTTGGATGCCCGTATCAAGTCAAAATTCTTTTTCTGCGCATCGTATCGCCAGCGGTAATGACCACCGGGATTAAACGCGATTGCCGGCTCACCCAAAGTGCCTTCCACCAGTTGCGGCCCAACTTCGTGTACCAGTTGCAAAGCGGAAATCACCGCTGCTGCGCTCCCACCCACACGGTCCTCTGCCGTCATGCCATCAATGGCGTCGTGCACACCAAACACTAGGCTGCCCACATTGCCAACGATGGGTAGATAACCGAATGTATTGCCCCAAAGGTCTTTGGCGTATTTCCAATTATGTTGCGATGAGCCGAACACCTCAGTCTGCGCCGCCCATGTAGCATTCTTGGCATTGACCGCTTGAAACTTCGCTTCGATCCCATTATTTAAAGTACCGTATTTCAACTCATAATCACTGTCTCGCGACCGGGCATAATTAAATGTCTCCAATACCGGCACCGCTTCATCCGATAAAAAATTATGACGCCCCGGATAGCTGCCCCCTCCTGATATCAAACTACTCAACACATCGCCCGCCCTTGGCCAATGAGCATCTTTGCCACCTTGCCTGTCTCGGGCATTGAAACTGCGCAGCACATTATCGCGATTATCTTTAGCCCAACTGGAAAACGCCCGATCGCCGTTTATTTCACTCACACCTCCATTTTTCAGGTCCACCATCACGCCTTTATTCGGCCGGTGATTATTATAATCACCGTCATAGGGGGTGTAGGGGATGAACGCATAACCTGCCAAGGGATAGCCGTAGATATTGGGAATAATAACTTGGCCACTTTCATTCAGTGTGCGCTTTACGGCCGCTTGGCCTTCCGGGCTCAGGTTTTGAAAGTTTTGCTGGTCGTCAATCAGGTTCTGCAATGTGCCCTTTAGAACGTAGGCATCTGACTCTCCCGACATTTTAGCCAGCGTTCCTGACGCATTGCGCATGCGCGGGGCAATGTCCTGTTCCCAATGATGTTGAAGTTTCTTACCCAGTGCCTCGAGGTCGTTAACTGTGCTCTTATCTTCTGGATTGATCACCATCGAATTGAAGTTGACCACACCGCCCCGCGCGGGTTTATCGTGCGCCAGTGCACCTGCTGCAATCTCCCATGCCGAGTACGTGTGGCTTTCGGTCCTGGTCAAATGCGCTGCGTGCCCCATTCCGACATAGGCGTTGAACGTCACCGTAATTTTTTTGTGTGGGTCGAGGCCTGCGGCTAACAAAGCACCGCTAAAATACCCGGAGGGTTCCATGAACATGCGGGCGTTCTGAAACTTGAAACTTCTCTCGCCTTTGCGATGACTGTTAATATTTTCAAGTTGCGTCGTTACGCGATGAGCGTATGCATCAGCACGCTGTTCTCGCTCCATGTAGGAATAACCGTCCGAAGGCGCAGAAACAGTATCTGAGCCATAGATGGTCTGCCGGGAAGCGCTCAAGTCTGGCGTCGAAGAATCAATGTGGGCCGCCGTTGATCCCGCTCCGCTCTTCTTGTCTGCTGAGTGGTTTGCCGAGGTGTTCGATTCACTTCTGGAACTGGGCAAATTGTCAAAATCAAAAATACTGCGAACGTGTTCATTGGAAAGAGCGTGTGAAAACACCGTATAGATCATTAGCTCACCTTACCAGTAGGTTTGCGGCATCAGCCGCCATACTTATTCTTTCGTATTTCAATCCCAAGATTTTTCATACGTAAAGAAAGTCAATAAGTCGTGAGCTCGAATGAATTGGTTCCTACAACACGCCCTCCATTTATTGCACAGCATTTACCCTGGTCGGCGTTTTAAGTGAATTGCGCCGCACTACGGGTGAGTGGCTTGCATTCCCACGCAGAGCGTGGGAACGATCAGGGATGGGGATTAATCACCGTAAATGTCGGATTTGAAGTACTGCTGTGAAATCTTCTGGTACTCCCCGCTCGCCCGAATACCGTCGATGGCCGTATTCAACTCGCTAACCAACGCCTCATTGCCCTTGCGCACCGCAATCCCCGCGCCCTCGCCCACGTATTTCGGGTCCTTCAGCTCCGGCCCAACAAACGCGTAGCCCTTGCCCCGTGGCATCTGCAAGAAGTCATTGAGCGGGATGGTGTCAGCAAAGATCGCGTCCAGGCGCCCTGCGGCGAGGTCCATGTAAATTTCTTCGTTATTGCTGTAGCGCTTGACGGTGATGCCCTTGGGCTCGAACACCTCGGTGGCGTAACGGTCGGTGGTGGTGGCGCGCTGCACGCCGACGGTCTTGCCTTTGAGGCTGGCGTAACCGTCATCCACCACGGCGCCGTCCTTCATCACCAGGCGTGACGAGGTGAAGTAGTACTTGTGGGTGAAGTCCACCGATTTCTTGCGGTCTTCATTGATGGTCATGGACGACAAGGCCATGTCGATTTTCTTCACCTTAAGGGAAGGAATCAGGCCATCAAACTCACCTTCGACCCACACGCATTTGACCTTCATCTGTGCGCACAGCGCATTGCCGATGTCGTAGTCGAAGCCGACGATCTTGCCCTCTTCGGTCTTGGACGCGAACGGTGGGTAAGCCGCTTCAATGCCAATGCGCAGGGTTTTCTCGGCGGCCAGCAATGGGCCAGACACAAGCAGGCCAAGGGCAAGGGCGGTAATGAGGGGGAGTTTCTTCATGGGGGTGATCTCGCAAGTTGTTGTTGATTTGGCAAGAGTGAAGAAAAAGACGTGGCTGATTTTTGTACTTATAATTCCATACTGGACTTTTAGGTCTTGCCCGTCAATCACAGCTCACAGTTGTAGCGCGTATGCACCAACACCCGCGTAAACGGCGGCGCCGCCCTGGCGCCTTCGCGTGCGCCGCGAATCCAGCGCACCGCCGCCGCCATCTCGCCGACAAAATCGTGGGACACCACGTAATCCATCACCCCAGACTCCAGCATTCCCCGGGTGTGCACCGTCAGTTCATGGCCGACAAACACCGGGCGCTGCTCGACAGCGATGGTGCCGATGGCTTGGGCCACGCCCCGGTTGGCGCCGGCCACGTTGTAGATCGCGGCCGGGTAGTCGTGCTTGGAGAAGTAGCGCATCAGTTGTTCAGCGGTGGTCTCGGGGCGGTCGTCGGACATCATCCGCTCATCGATTTTCAGGTGGGGAAACTCCGCCCGCAGTACCCGCCGAAACCCCATCTCACGCTCCTGCTGGCAGCGAAACGCCATGCTGGTAACCAGTAAAATCTTGGCCTTCTCCCGCGTCAGCGCATTGCCGATCAGCAGCCCCGCTACGCTGCCAGCGGCGTACTGGTCGTTGCCCACGTAAGCACTGCGCCCCGAGTTGGGCAGGTCGGTGGTCAGGCACACCACCGGGATGCCCTGTCGGCATAAGGCGCGCACCGCCCGGTTGATCGCCGGATGCTCGCGGGACACCACAATCACCCCGTCGGCTGAGGCGCCATCGGCTTGCACCTGGTCGGCAAACGCCGCTGGGTCGACCTGATTGGTGGGCACGTAGTGACCGTGCACCACCACGCCGGGGGTCGAACTGTTGACCGCTTCTTCCGCCCTGGCCAGCGTGGCGTTGAAGGTCTCGCCCGAATCGCAGAACAACTTGATGTGCAGGGTTGCCGTGCCGCTGGCCAGGTCATGCTTGAGCTTGTCGAGCGCGGCCAACACTTTGAGGCGGGTATTTTCCCGCACGTTGGTGCGGTTGTTGAGCACACGGTCCACGGTGGCGACGCCCACCCTCGCGACCTTGGCGATCTGCTCGACGGTGGGGCCTTTCCAGAGTTGCGCAGGGGTTTTCGCGGACATGAGCAGCGCCTTGCCAATGATGGGAATACCATCATTTATATCGATTAAATCCACACTAATCGACCCGTTCGTAGCCCTGTTTTTGATGTAATACCCATCATCTTTAGCCCTTGCTCGTCCTTGAACGAAGGTTTTGCGCCGCCAATAATCGCTGCATAACAACCACAACAACTCGTCAGGACGCCCCACCATGACCATCCGAATCGCCGTGATCGGCGCCGGCATCATGGGCGAAGACCACGCCCGCATCATTGCCCAGGATTTACCGGGCACCACCCTTCAAGTGATCTGCGACGCCAACCCCGAGCGGGCGAACGAAGTCGCCCAACGCTACGGCGCGGCGCATGTCGCCACCGACCCGCTGGCCACCCTCGCCCGCAGCGACGTGGACGCAGTGATCATCGCCAGCCCCGACGCCACCCACGCCGCGCTGTGCCTGGCGGCCATCGACATCGGCAAGCCGGTGCTTTGCGAGAAGCCGCTGTCGCCCAGCGCCGAGGAATGCCTGGCGGTGATCGACCGGGAAATCTCCCTGGGCCGCCAGTTCATCCAACTGGGCTTTATGCGTCGCTTCGACCCCTCTTATCGCGAGATGAAACACGCACTGCACAGCGGCGCGATTGGCAGCGCGGTGATGATGCATAACTTTCACCGCAACGTTGAAGCACCGGCCAATTTCAGCGGCCAGATGGCGATCAGCAACTCAGCGCCCCATGAATTCGATGTGGCGCGCCATGTGCTCGACACCGAATACAGCGCCATTTCGGTGTTCCAACCGGCCGGTGGCATTGGCGCGCCAGTGTTCATGGTGCTGGAGACCCGCGACGGGCACCTGGTGAATATCGAGGTGAACAACAACGCCCACTACGGCTATGACGTGCGCGGCGAGCTGGTGGGTAAACAAGGCTCGGTGCAACTGGCTGCACCCGTCCACGCCCACTACAACAGCGGCTTGCAGGCCGTGCAGCGCTACGCCGCCGACTGGCGCCCGCGCTTTGCCGAGGCCTATCGCTTGCAGGACAAGGCGTTTGTCGAATTCGTGCGTACCAGCCAGTTCCCGGCCCACGCCGCCACCGCTTGGGATGGTTATTGCGCCACCCTGGTGGCCGAAGCCGGCGTGCAAGCACTGACCGAGGGCCGCCGCGTCACCCTGCGCCTGCTGGACACCCCATCACTGTATCTGCCACGCGAAGGAGCCTCGCTATGAAGCTGGGATTTGTCACCGATACCCTGGGCAACCTGCCGTTGAGCGATGTGCTCAAGCACGCTGAACGCATGGGCCTGTCGGGCCTGGAAGTGAACACTGGCGGCTGGTCCACCGCGCCGCATTTCAACCTCAAGCAAATGCTCGACAGCAACGCCGCACGCCGGGATTTCACCCGCAGCTTCGAGCAGCACAACCTGGAGATCATCGCCCTCAACGCCAACGGCAACCCGTTGCACCCGACCCAGCCGGAACAGGCCCAGTGCCTCAAGGATACGATCCGCCTGGCTGGCGAGCTGGGGATCAAGACCGTGTGCACCATGTCTGGCTTGCCCGAAGGCCAGGCCGGCGACCGCATGCCCAACTGGGTGGTGGCCTCGTGGCCGCCAGAAACCCAGACCATCCTGCGCTATCAATGGGAAGAACGCCTGCTGCCGTTCTGGAGCGAAATCGCCGACCTGGCCAAAGCCAACGGCGTGGAGCGCATCGCCCTGGAACTGCACGGCAGCCAATGCGTGTACAACGTGCGTTCGCTGCTCAAGCTGCGCAACGCCATTGGCCCGGTGATCGGCGCCAACCTCGACCCGTCCCACCTGTTCTGGATGGGCGCAGACCCCTTGGCCGCCGCCGATGCCTTGGGCGATGCGCTGTACCACGTGCACGCCAAGGACACGATGCTTAACGCGCCGGTACAAGCGGTGGATTCGCTGCTGGAAAACGGCTCACTGATGGACGTGTCGGCGCGCAGCTGGTCGTACATCACCCTCGGTTTCGGCCACGGCGAAGAGTGGTGGCGCCAGTTCTGCTATCGCCTGAAGATGGCCGGTTATGACGGCTGGCTGTCCATCGAACACGAAGACGTGCTGCTCAATAGCCTGGAAGGCCTGGAAAAATCCGTGGCCTTGCTCAAAGGCGTGATGCCGGTGGCAGCCAGCGACTTCAAACCACAAGCAATCTGATTCCCCCCCTACCCCAACCGTACTCAGCCGCACCTGTGGCTGAGTGCCCCTTCGTTTCAGTCGGAATATCACAATGACAATTAATTCCTACGGAAATACGGCGGACGACGCCACGCCCTACCTGAATACGGAAAAGCGCCAGGCCCGACGCTACCTGCAAAAAATCACCTCCATCGCCACCTTTGGCGGCTTGCTGTTCGGCTTCGACACCGGCGTGATCAACGGCGCCCTGCTGTACATGAAAGACGACCTGGGGCTCACCCCCATGACCGAAGGGCTGGTAACCAGCTCGCTGCTGATCGGCGCCATGCTCGGCGCGCTGGTGGGCGGTCGCGTGTCCGACCTGCAAGGCCGCCGCCGCAATATCCTCTACTTGGCCGTGGTGTTTTTTATCGGCGCCCTGGCCTGCGCCCTCGCGCCAAACTTCAATGTAATGATCACGGCGCGCTTCATCCTCGGCCTGGCCGTGGGCGGTGCGTCCGTGGTGGTGCCGGCGTATCTGGCCGAGATGTCGCCGTCCAATATTCGCGGGCGGATTATCACGCGAAACGAGTTGATGATCGTCACCGGCCAGTTTCTCGCGTTCACCACCAACGCGCTGCTGGGCAACCTGTTTGGCGACCTCGACGGCGTGTGGCGTTGGATGCTCGCCCTGGCCACCCTACCCGCGGTAGCGTTGTGGTTCGGCATGCTGTACATGCCCGAAAGCCCGCGTTGGCTGGCGACCAAAGGCCGCTTCAAGGAAGCGCTGGACGTACTCAAACTGGTGCGCGAGGAGTATTACGCCAAAGAAGAAATCGCCGCGATCACCCGCCAGATCAGCAACGAGAAGTTCGTCAAAAGCGGCGGCTGGCGCGACCTGTCGAAAAAGGGCGCGCGGCGCGTGATGCTGATCGGCATTGGTATTGCGGTGACGTCGCAACTCACCGGCGTCAACTCGATCATGTACTTCGGTACGCAGATCCTCACCGAAGCCGGCCTGGCCCAAAGCAGCGCGCTGATCGCCAACGTGGTCAACGGGGTGATTTCCATAGCCGCGACCTTTATCGGCATTTACCTGCTGGACCGCGTTGGCCGTCGGCCGATGATGCTGTTTGGGTTTGCCGGCACCACCCTGTCGTTGTTGATGATCGGCCTGGTGTCGACCTGGTTTGAGCCGTCAGTGACCCGCGCCATGCTGATCCTGGGTGCCATGGCGTTTTTCCTGGCGTCGATGCAAGGGCTGATCGGCCCGTCGCTGTGGGTGATGCTGGCGGAGATTTTCCCGATGCGCATTCGCGGTGGCTGCATGGGCATGGCGATTGCGGGGTTGTGGCTGACCAACGTGATGATCGGCCTGTTCTTCCCCACGCTGGTGGCGACCATCGGCATCGGCCAGACCTTCTTTGTGTTTGCCGGTGCCGGTGTGCTGTCGCTGATCTTCGTGGCGGTCTGGGTGCCGGAGACTCGGGGCAGCACCTTGGAAGAAATCGAACACCGTCTCTACGACTGACTGACCTGGCAGCGTGATGGCGAAAAAAGCCATCACGCCGCTATTAACAATCATTCTCGTTTGTTATATTGCGCCGCGCTTGCTTCCATGGCTGTCAGGTAGCTTTATGTCCGGCTCAGATCTCAAGGCGCTTTACCTCGCCCATCGCGGTGAAATCCAGGCTTACCTGGACCGCCGTCTACGCTGCAAGGAAACCGCAGCCGACCTGACGCAGGACGCGTTTATCCGCCTATCGGAACAGATGGGCCGCACCCGCATCGAAAATTTCCGCGCCTATTTGTTCTCTGCCGCACGCAACCTGTTCATCGACCACACCCGCCGCCAGGAACACCGCAAGGGCGAGCCGCTGGACCAACAGGAACCCGGCACACTCGAACAACCCAGCCCCACCCTGGAACAAGCCGCCATTGCCAACCAACAATTGGCAACCCTCAACGACGTGCTGCACACCATGCCCGAGCCCTGCCGCGAAGTATTTTTGCTGGTGCGGGTCGAAGGCCTCACCTACGTCGAGATCGGCGAGCGCCTGGGGATTTCCCCCAAAACTGCCTACAGCCGCATGGTGCGCGCCTTGGACTTGTTGAAGCAGGGCATGCCCGAGTGAACGCGTTCACTTATACTCGCCGCCTGACCGGTTTTTGTTGAATTGATTAGCCCATGAGTGTTGAACCGCCGCGCCTGCTCCCGCCCCTCGCCCGCCCCGATGACGCCAGTCACCAGGCCAGCGAGTGGTTTGCCTTGCTCCAGGCAGGTTCGCCAACCCCGGCCGAGCGCGATGAGTTGGCGCGCTGGCTGGCTGCCGACCCGCGCAATGCCCAGGCCTATGCCCACCTGGAAAAGGTATGGGCGGCGACTGCGCTACTGGCACCGCCCAAGGTTCAAGCGCCACAACTGTCCCGACGGCGCTTTGTTGGTTTGGCCGTGGCCGCCAGTGTGGCGGTGGTCGCCACCAGTGCTTCCACCCTGTGGCTCAAGGGCGTCAGCTCACCGTTTGCCGATGTGCGCACCGCCGTGGGCGAACGCCGCAGCGTGCAATTGCCCGACGGCTCGACGGTGGAACTGGCGGGCAATACCGCGCTCAACCTGAATTTTTCCGCCACCCAACGCTCGGTGGAACTGCTGCAAGGCGAAGCGTTTTTCACGGTGCGGCCTAAAGCCGCTGGTGAGTTTTCAGTACAGACCCAAGCCGGTCGCGTGCTGACGCCCGAGGCTGACTTCTGCCTGTCCTGTGACGGGGCCAACGCGCAGTTGAGCGTGAGCCGCAATACCGTCCGCGTGATCACTCCCAACCAACAGACCGACCTGGGCGAAGGCCTATCGCTGCGTTTCAATGCCACCCAGACCGGCGCCATCCAACGCGCCGAACTGGAACAGGTATTGGCTTGGCGCAACGGCCGCCTGGTGTTCTTCGACACACCGCTGCTCACGGTGGTCAACCAGTTGCAACGCTGGCGCGAAGGCAAGATCTTCATCCCCGATCAACAGCTGGCAGCGCGCCGGGTCAGTTTGATCCTCAACCTCAACCGCCCGGACCAGATGCTCGACGTGCTGTCCAAGGCTTTGGCGGTTCGCATGACCCGCTACACCGACCTGATTACGCTGATCCAACCGGCCTAATCGCAAATAATTCACATCGCCATCAGGTATCGCTGAGTTTCATCCGTCCTAGAGGGATTGATAGCGCGACCTCATAGGGAACCACCTGAATGGCAAAGCAACCACAACCCTCCGCACACTGGCGTGCCGCCGCCCTCGCCTGCACCTTGCTCATGGGCGCAGCCCCGGTGTACGCGGCGCCTGCTCCCGGCGCCTCGGTGGATAAGCTGTCGCTGAACATCCCGGCCCAGCAACTGCGCCAGGCGCTGTTGGTGTTCAGCCAGCAATCCGGGCAGAACGTGCTGCTGGACGGCAACCTCGACAGCGCCCTGCGCAGCTCGGCGGTGGTGGGGGTGTATTCGCCTGAACAGGCCCTGGCCGAATTACTCAAGGGCAGCGGCTACGGATTTTCGCGCACCGATGCGGTCACCTTGTACCTGGTGCCATTGCCCCAACAGGCTGACGGCATGACCCTGCCCGCTATCCACATTCAGGACTACGCAGGGTCTGACGGCGGCGCGAGCGTCGGCTACCTGGGCAAGCCAAAATCCACCACCACACGGCTGGGCCTCACCGACAAGCAAACCCCACAGGCCGTCACCGTGGTCACCCGCGAACAGTTGGACGACTTCAAGCTCAACAGCGTCAAAGAAGCCCTGCGCAGTGCGCCCTCGGTCACCGTCGAGCAGTTCGAAACCGACCGCACCGCCTTCACCTCCCGTGGTTTCAAGATCGAGAATTTCGAGTTCGACGGCATGGGCCTGCCCTTCTCCGGCGGCGTGCTGGTGGGCGAGCAGGACATGACCGAGTTCGAACAGGTCGACGTGCTGCACGGCGCCAACGGTTTGATGAGCGGTGCCGGCGACCCCTCGGCCACCGTCAACCTGGTGCGCAAGCGCCCCACCGACACCTTCCAGGCCCGTATCGATGCCAGCGGCGGCTCCTGGGACAACCGGCGCCTGGCCCTCGACGTATCCGGCCCGCTGACCGACAGCGGCAACGTGCGCGGGCGCTTTATCACCTCCCATGACAAGGGCAACTCCTACCTCGACAACTACAGCCACGAAGTCAACGTGATGGCGGGCCTGTT
This sequence comes from Pseudomonas sp. 18175, assembly GCF_050432925.1. Lineage (NCBI taxonomy): Bacteria > Pseudomonadati > Pseudomonadota > Gammaproteobacteria > Pseudomonadales > Pseudomonadaceae > Pseudomonas > Pseudomonas sp. 18175. The sequence continues at coordinate 54,602 of NZ_JBKFTO010000023.1, forward strand.
GGCCTTTGACCTGTCCGACGCCGACACCCTGACCGTGGGCTTTTCCCAGCAGGACAGCTATTCCAACGGCAGCACCTGGGGCGGCCTGCCGATTGCCGACTACGCCGGTAACCGCATCCACTACAGCAGCCGCAGCAGTAGCGTGGGCCAGCCGTGGACCTATTGGAATATCCAGACCCAGCGCGCCTTCGCAGAACTCGTCCACGCCTTCGACAATGGCTGGACCAGCACCCTCACCGTGTCCGGCATGAGTCAGCACTCCGACACCAAAATGCTCTACGCCATCCCGATCACCGCCAACACGGTCGCCGCGTATATCAACCGCACCACCAGCACCGAACACCAGGTGGCGGCCGAAGGGCAACTGTCCGGGCCGTTCAACTTACTGGGCCGCGAACATGAACTGACCCTAGGCGCCAACTACGGCCGCCTGCACCACACCGAGCGCGGTCACTACCGCACTTCGTCGGGTAATCAAGTAGAAAACCTGGAGGACGTGCTGGCCGGCAACGTGGTGGAGCCGGCGATGAACTACACCGACGACCTCAACACCCAACTGTTCACCGACCGCCAGAAAAGCCTGTTTGCCGGTGCGCGCTTCAGCCTCACCGACGACCTGCACTGGATCGCCGGTGCGCGCATGCTCAGCGCCGATGGCGATGGCATGGGCTACGGCTCGCCCCACAACACCCGGGTGCACGGCAAAGTCACGCCGTACACCGGCCTGGTCTATGACCTGACACCACAGTGGAGCCTCTACACCAGCTGGACCGAGATCTTCAAACCGCAATACCTACGCAGCACTGCCGGCGGGATCATCGAGCCGCTGGAAGGCAAGAGCATGGAAGTCGGCGTGAAGGGCCGCCTGCTGGATGAGCGCCTGGGCGTCACCGCGGCCGTGTTCAAGACCGAGCAACAGAACGTCGCCGAGGCCACCGGGGCCATCGTCAACGGCCAATACGTGTATCGCGGCGTGGACTACAAGAGCCGTGGCGTGGAGCTGGAAGCCAACGGTGAAATCCTGCCCGGCCTGTCCCTGGCCGGCGGTTACACCTACGTGCACATCGAAGACAACAACGGCGAAAAAGCCCGCCAGTACGTGCCCACCCACAGCGTGCGCGGCAGCCTGACCTATCGCCTGCCCGGCGTGCCCCAGGCCAAGATCGGCAGCCGCGTGCAATGGCAAAGCCACACCGAGGTCGACAGCAACAGCCGCGTGTACCAGAGCGCCTACGCCTTGGTGGACCTGATGGGCAGCTACGACTTCGACGAGCACTGGAGCACCTCGCTGAACCTGAACAACGTCACCGACCAGAAGTACCTGTTGTCGCTGTACCAGGCGGCCGGTTCCACCAACTATGGCGCGCCGCGCAACCTCACCGCGTCGGTGACCTGGAAATACTGAGCATGAGTTTTTTGCACAACCCATCGGTGTTTCTGCGGGTTCATCTCTAGATTTATGCGTGCCTATACTCGGTTCAGCCACCCGGCTGAGCCGGGGGTCAGTCCCTACAACAATAATCAAGGACACCGACCATGACGCACCCCTTCCTGGCCGCCCGGGATTTCCTGCTCGCCCACCGCACCGACTATGCCACCGCCGCACGGGACTTTCGTTGGCCGCAGCTGGATGCGTTCAACTGGGCGCTGGATTACTTCGACGTCATGGCCGAAGGCAACTCGGCCACTGCGCTATGGATCGTCGAGGAAGATGGCAGCGAGCAACGCTACAGCTTCCAGCAACTGTCTGCGCGTTCCAACCAAGTGGCCAATCACTTGCGTTCCCTGGGTGTGCGCCGCGGTGACCGGGTGCTGCTGATGCTGGGCAACGACGTGGCGTTGTGGGACACCATGCTCGCCGCGTTCAAGCTCGGTGCGGTGGTCATTCCGGCCACGGCCCTGCTGAACCCGGATGATTTGCGCGACCGTATCGAGCGCGGGCAGGTGCGTCACCTGGTGGTCGGTGAAGCCCATGTCGGCAAATTTTCCGGGCTGGCCGAGGGTTGCAGCCGCATCTGTGTCGGCGCAGCGCCCGCGGGTTGGGTGGCCCATGACGACGCATTTGAATATTCCGAGCAGTTCGAAGCCGAGGGCCAGACCCACGCCACCGACCCGATGCTGCTGTATTTCACCTCCGGCACCACTTCCAAACCGAAGATGGTGCTGCACAGCCACCAAAGCTACCCGGTGGGCCACCTCTCGACCATGTACTGGATCGGCCTGCAACCGGGCGACCTGCACCTGAATATCTCCTCCCCCGGCTGGGCCAAGCATGCCTGGAGTTGCCTGTTCGCACCGTGGAATGCCGGGGCGTGCATCTTTATCCATAACGTCGCGCGGTTCAGCGCGCCGGCCTTGCTCAACGCGTTGGAACGCTATGGCGTGACCAGCCTGTGCGCGCCGCCCACGGTGTGGCGCATGCTGATCCAGGAAGACTTGGCCAGCTACAAACCGCGCCTGAGCCTGCGTGAACTGGTGGGCGCCGGTGAGCCGCTGAACCCGGAGATCATCGAGCAGATCCAACACGCCTGGGGCTTGCCGCTGCGCGATGGCTTCGGCCAATCGGAAACCACCGCGTTGGTGGGCAACACGCCGGGCCAGTTGCTCAAGCCCGGTTCCATGGGCCGCCCGTTGCCGGGATATGAGGTGGTGTTGCTCGACCCGGATGGCGTGCCCGGCACCGAAGGCGAAGTCGCCCTGCCCCTGGCCGTGCGCCCCCTCGGCCTGATGCTGTGCTATGAAGACAGCCCGGAAAAAACCGCCGAAGTGATGCGCGACGGCTACTACCGTACCGGCGATACCGCCCAGGTCGATGCCGATGGCTATATCACCTTTGTTGGCCGTGCCGACGATGTGTTCAAGGCCTCCGACTACCGCATCAGCCCGTTCGAACTGGAGAGCGCGCTGATCGAGCACCCGGCAGTGATGGAAGTGGCCGTGGTGCCCAGCCCCGACCCGCTGCGGCTGGCGGTGCCCAAGGCCTTCCTGATCCTGGCCCACGACGCCCCCGGCAGCCATGAACTGGCGCGCCATATCCTCGCGTTTGCCCGCGACAACCTCGCGCCGTACAAACGGGTGCGGCGCATCGAGTTTGTCAGCGAGTTGCCCAAGACCATCTCCGGCAAGATCCGCCGCGTGGAGCTGCGGCAGATGGAGGTGGTGCGGCGTCAGAGTGAGACTCGGGGGGAGTGGGAGTATTTTGAGGAAGATTTTGTAGTGACCACTCCTACCCTATAACTGACAGCCCCTCCCACATTTGGATTGTGGTAGTGCCAGTCATGCCCTGCTTAGAAATCGACAGTGGCCGACACCTGCAACGTACGCGGATACCCCGGCGAAAACGCCCCATACGACGCCACACCCGACCAATACTCCCGGTCAAACACGTTCTGCACCGTGGCGCGGAACGTGGTTGGCCGCCCTTCTATCTTCGTGGCATAGCGCGCACCGGCATCGATGCGCGTCCAGGAATCGAGTTCCTGGGTATTGGCCTGGTTCACATACTGGCTGTCGGTGTAGATCGCGCCACCGGTCAGGGTAAAACCTTCCAGCCACGGCGTGTCCCACTCGGCCCACAGGTTGGCCTGGATATCCGGCACGCCCACCGGCTTGTTGCCACGGTTGGCAGGGGTTGCGGATTTGGTCAGTTCGCCATCCAGCAAGGTCACGCCGCCCATCAAGCGGGTGCCCGGCGCCACTTCGCCAAACACGCTCAACTCAACGCCACGGTTACGCTGTTCTGCCTGTACCGAATACACCCCATCGGCGCCCACTTCGCCGCTGGGCTTGGTGATCTGGAACAACGCCACGCTGGTCATGAACGTGCCGTGTTCATACTTCACGCCGAGTTCGTGTTGTTTGGACTCGTAGGGCGCGAAGGTCTCGCCGGCATTGCTCGCGGTGCCCGGCGCCGCATCACCTTTGCTCAAGCCCTCGACATAGTTGTAGTACAGCGACACGTCGTCCCAAGGCTTGATGACCACCCCCAGCAACGGTGTATTGGCGCTGGCGTCATAACGCGAACTGACCCCACCGGTGCTGTTGTAGTTACGCGACTCGATGGATTGGTGGCGCATGCCCAAGGTCAGTTGAAGGCGATCATCCAGAAAACCCAAGGTGTCGCTGAGCGCCACGCCCGATAGCTCCGTCTCGGAAATGCGCAGCACCTTCGGCGCGTTGATGGACTGCTTGGGCGTGTCCACCGGGTGGTAGATGTTCGAGAGAATCGTCGTGCCATTATTGATGCCGCGCGACAGTTCATCCGTGTAACGGGTGGCCATCAAGGTGGTGAGATGGGTCACCGGCCCCGTGGCAAACAACCCACGCAGGCCCACATCGGCAGTGGCGCGGTCGACATTGAACTTGTAATAACCCGGCACGTTGCTGGTGTCGCCGGCATCATTGAGGATTCGCGGCACCTGGTCGGACATGCGTTTCACATCCGACCGGCCGCCCCCGGCATGGGCGAACACGCTAAGGTTGTCGTTGAGGTCGTATTCGCCACCCAGCAGCAGCGATTGCTCCTTGGTGTCCGACCAGCCCCACTTCTGCGGCAGGCTGGTGCGGCCATTGGGAGCCGACGGCACCTGCACGTTCGGCGCAATCGTGAACGGCCGTGAGGCGCCTTCGTAGCTTTCTTTTTGGCTGATGTAATCCAGGTTCAAGCGCAGCCGCTCACCACGGTAATCCAGGGCGATAGCGCCGATGCCCACGTCGCGGTGCTGGTCGTCCACGGCCGTGTCACCGCCTTGCAGGCTGCCGTTGAAGCGCACGCCAAACTGGTTTTCATCACCGAAGCGACGGCTGATGTCGAGGTGGCCGCCCACTTGGCTGTCCGAGGCATAGCTGCCGGTGAAGCGGGTCAGGTCCTGATCCAGCGGGCGCTTGGGCACAATATTGATCACGCCGCCCACGCCGCTGTTGGGCGAGACGCCGTACATCAGCGCGCCCGGGCCCTTGAGCACTTCGATGCGTTCGGCGTACTCGGTGAACGCCCGGTAGTTGGGTGCTACACCGTACACGCCGTCATAGGCCAGCTCGCCGAGGTTGCCCTCGCCAATCGCAAAGCCGCGGATGAAAAACGAGTCGACAATGCCGCCGGTTTGTCCGGTGGAGCGCACCGAAGGGTCACGTTCCAGCGCGTCGGCCACGGTGACGGTCTGCAGGTCGGCAAGGGTCTTGGCGGTGTAGCTGGTGACGCTGAACGGCGTGTCCATCACGTCCTTGTTGCCCAGCATGCCCAAGCGTGCGCCGCGGGCCACCTGGCCACCGGCAAGCACGTCGGGCAAGTCTGTGGGGCCGTTGTAGACGGCGTTGACGTTGGTTTCGTCCAGCGTCAGAGGCTCGTCGACAGCCCAGGCGCAGGTGCTGGTGGCGGCCAATAACAGGGCGGTGCGAATGGCGAGGGTTAACCGGCTGGCAGCGGGCATGACGTCGGGGTCCTTTCATCAAGAGAACGTGGGAATTACTCCTGATGCCAGCCGGCGCGTGAAAAAGTATCAGCCGCCTGCGGTTTTTTTTGCAGGCGTTGCGCTGGCGGTGGGTTGTCACTTAGCATTGGGAATACTTCTCAATTGCACAGATCCGCGCCATGAGCGAAACCCTTGCTGCCGACAACTCCCCGCACCTGAGCACGGTCGAAGCCCTGTACAGCGGGCATCACGGCTGGCTGTACGCCACGCTCAAACGCAAACTCGGCAATGCCATGGATGCCGCCGACCTGGCCCAGGACACCTTCACCCGCATCCTCGCCTCCCAGGTCACGGTGATCGAGCAGCCACGGGCCTACCTGACCTGCGTGGCCAAGGGCATCCTGGTCAACTGGTACCAGCGCAAGGCCCTGGAACGCGCCTATCTGGAAGCCCTGGCCTGCGTCCCGGTTCACGAGGTGCCGTCGCCGGAAGCGCATTTTGTGGTGCTGGAAACCCTGCATGAAATCGACGCGATGCTCGATTCCCTGCCGCCATTGGTGAAGCGCGCGTTCCTGCTCTCGCAGCTCAACGGCCTTAAATACCAGGACATCGCCGATCAATTGGAGGTGTCGCTGATTACCGTCAAACGCTACATGAAACAGGCATTTGTGCAGTGCCTGATGCTGGTGGAATAGATGCCCGCCCTGTCTCCCAAAGCACTCGAGGAAGCCGCCGAATGGCTGATGCGCCTCAGCGAAGGCGACCTCAATGACAGCGAGCGCGCCGAATGGGAACACTGGAAACTCAGCAGCCCTGAACGCGATCGCGCGTGGGCCCGCGCACAGTTGCTGCAAAGCAAACTGGGTGGCCTGCCGCCGTCGCTGGCGATGTCGGCGCTGGACCGTCCTGCGAGCCCAGAGCGTCGCGCCGCCCTGGGCAAACTGGCGCTACTGTTGGCGGTGATGCCGGTGGGCTGGGGCAGTTGGAAGCTGGCGCAAAACCAGCAATGGATGGCGGACTACAGCACCCGTGTGGGCGAACGCCGCGTGTGGGTGTTGGCCGATGGTTCGCGCATAACGCTCAATACCGATACTGCTATCGACGTGCGGTTCGACAACCAGCAGCGCCTGGTACACCTGCGCGAAGGCGAAATACTGGTGCAGACCGCGCATGAGGCCACCCGCCCGTTTTTGGTCAGCACTCGCCAGGGGCACATGCAGGCCCTGGGCACACGTTTTACCGTGCGCGAACTGAACGCGCGGACTCATCTGGCGGTGTTGGAAGGTGCCGTCAAGGTGATGCTGGCCGAGAATAGCCAAACGGCGCCACTGATCGTTAATGCCGGGCAACGCACGGATTTTTCTGCGCAGACGTTTGGTGTATTGGGCACGGCTGACGCCAATGGAGATGCCTGGACCCGGGGCATGTTGATGGCGGACAAGATGCGCTTGGCGGATTTTGTGGCTGAGCTGTTGCGCTATCGCCGGGGGTTTGTGCGGTGTGATCCGGCGATTGCCGATTTGCGGATTTCCGGGGCGTTTCCGGTCGGTGATAGCCAGCGGGCGTTGGGGATGTTGGTGCAGACGTATCCGGTGCGGGTGAGTGGGCATTTGAATGGGTATTGGGTGACGTTGTCGCCTGCCTGAACCTACCAGGTCACCGCGTTTTATCAGATATAAACCGATTCAAATGTGGGAGCTGGCTTGCCTGCGATAGCGGCTTATCAGGCGACCGAGCTTTTTCGGATGCACACCGTTCAAAATGTGGGAGCGGGCTTGCTCGCGAAAGCTATGTGTTAGGCGCTAGAGGGTTTGGGTCGGAGTACATATCCGTTATTTCGGTGATGGCTGATATGGGTTCCGCCCTTACGGCGGGTCACTTTGGAAAAGCCCCAAAGTAACCAAAGGGCTCTTGCCCCACCACTCGGTGCCTCGCCTAGGCTCGGCATGCCCTCACTCCGGCTTGAATCCGTGGGCCGCCGTCATGGGCCATCCTTGGCCCAGGACGGCTAACCCGGCGTCCTGCCGGGTTACCCACGGATTCAAGCCTGCGTTCGGCCAGCGTGGTTTAACGGGGCGCCTGAGATCAAGATCTAAAGCAAAGCAAAGCAAAGCAAAGCAAAGCAAAGCAAAGCAAAGCTGCGTTCGACTTAAGTGACGCGAAAATAAAATGGCAGTTGGCTGATACTTTTTCCAATCTCAACTGGCAAACCTTGGAACTCCTTTACCTCTCGTCCAAAGGCTCCCCTTTGATGCTTGTGATTCGCAGTGCGCTGTTCAGTCTGGTATTGAGCGGTGCCACGATGGCTGCGCAGCTCGATGCTGTTGCGCTGCACGCTTATCAGATCGCTCCCGGCCCGCTCGGCGCTACGCTGTCGCGCTTTGCGGTGGACGCGGGTATTGCATTGTCGTTTGTACCGGCCCTGACCGAAGGCCAGACCAGCGCTGGGCTGTCCGGCACGTATTCGACCCAGGAGGCGGTCAACTTGCTGCTGGACGGCAGTGGTCTGGCGATGGTGATGCGCAGCGACGGCACCTACACCTTGGTGCAGCGCCGGGTCACTCTGGGCAACACCGAGGTCAGTGGCGTCGAGCAACGGGGCGATAGCCTGCCGCCGGTGTATGCCGGTGGGCAGGTGGCTATGGGTGGGCGCCTGGGCATGCTGGGCAATACGGATGTGATGGATGCGCCGTTCAGTGTCAGCACCTACACCGCCGCGTTGATCAAGGACCAGCAGGCCACTACCGTCGGCGATTTGCTGGAGCGCGATTCTTCGGTGCGTTCCACCGGGCAAACCGGGGGGATTGTCGACTCGTTTTTCATCCGTGGTTTCCCGGTGGGCGAAGGCAACCTCGGCGAATTGGCGTTCGACGGCGTGTACGGCGTGGCGTCCAACTACCGGGTGTTCACTGAGTACGCTGAACGCATCGAAGTGGTCAAGGGGCCAGGCGCCCTCCTCTATGGCATGTCACCCAACAGCGCGGTGGGGGGCGTGATCAATGTGGTGCCCAAGCGCTCCCTGGAGGACGACCTCACCCGCTACACCGCCAGTTACGCCCAGGATGCGCACCTGGGCAACCGCATCGATATCAGCCGGCGTTTTGGCGAGGAGCGCCGCTTTGGTGTGCGCTTCAATGGGGGTGTGCAGCAAGGCGATACGGTGATCGACCACCAGGACCGTGAAGTCGATATTGGCGCCCTGTCCCTGGACTACCAGGGGGAGCGCCTGCGCACCAGCCTGGATCTGATCTCCCAGCACGAGGTATTCAACGCCGCCTCGCGGCCGTTCCTGATCGACACCGGCGTGAAGATCCCCGGCGCCGCCAATGGCCGCACCAACGTCAGCCAGGACTGGGGCTGGTCCAGGACGCGGGACAAGTCCGCCTTGCTCAGCGCCGACTATGACCTTACCGATAACCTGACTGTGTTCGGCCACGCGGGCGGCGGCCGGTCGGCGGTGGCGCGCCTCTCCGACCAGACCCCCAGCATCATCAACAGCACGGGCGACACCTCGTCGATCCCGGGTTATTACCGCTTCGAGGTGCAGCGTTACACCGTGGACGCAGGTCTGCGCCTGCACTTCGACACCGGCCCCATCAGCCACAGCAGCACCGTGCAAGTCAGCCGTTATCGCGACGCGCTGTCACGAGGGATTATTTCAGGGGCGCCGGTGCTGTCCAATATCTACCACCCCACCGAGAGCGCCAGGCCTTCAATTGCCAAGCCCGATGCGCCAAAAGTGTCCGCCACCGAGCTGGACGGCGTGGCCATCGCCGACACTTTGTCGATCTGGGACCAACGCGTGCAGTTCACCCTGGGCCTGCGCAAACAGCGCATCCAGTCTAACAACTACAACAGCGCAGGCCGGGTGACCAGCGCCTACGACGACGGCAAGACCACGCCTCTATTCGGCGCGGTGCTCAAGCCCTGGGAGCAGGTGTCGTTCTACTACAACTACCTCGAAGGCCTGAGCAAGGGCGATGTCGCGCCCTCCAACGCGTCCAACGCCGGTGAGGTGTTTGCGCCCTACGTGTCCCGACAGCACGAAATCGGCGTGAAGCTCGACTACGGCACCTTCATGTCCACCCTGGCCCTGTTCCAGATCCAAAAACCCAGCGGCGAACTGGCCAGCGGACGGTTCGCGGTACAAGGTGAGCAACGCAACCGCGGGCTGGAGCTGACTGTGCTGGGCGAAATCGCCCCAGGCATCCGCCTGCTCGGCGGTGTGACCCTGCTGGATGCAACGCTGACCCGCACCGGCATCGCCGCGAACAAGGGCAACACCCCGGTGGGTGTGCCCAAGGCGCAGGCCAACCTGTGGGCCGAATGGGACACCCCGTGGGTCGAGGGCCTGACGCTGACCAGCGGCGCGCTCTATACCGCCAGCCAGTACGTCGACCAGGCCAACACCCAGCAACTGGATCCCTGGACGCGTATTGATATGGGCGCGCGGTATGCGACAAAGATCGAAGGGCGACCGACCACGTTCCGCGCCACGGTGCAGAACGTGTTTGACCGTGAATACTGGTCGGGCGTGGCCTCCTACGGGGCGTTTTCCCAAGGGGCGCCACGCACACTTCTACTGTCGGCTACGGTGGATTTCTAACCATTGACGCTCTCACCCGATCCTCTCGAATCCTTGCCTGATCCTGCGAACTTATCGACCACCGGATACTTACCCCTTGCACAGTGGTCTAGAGTTCGACAATAAGCGGCCGCCGCATTCATAAAGGCCGCACCTACCGTCGATCAGCAGGTGAGCCATGCAATTACGTATTAACCAACAGGCCTATCAGGTCGATGCAGACGCGGACACGCCCTTGCTGTGGGTAATCCGCGATGACCTGGGGCTGACCGGCACCAAATACGGCTGCGGCCTGGCCCAATGCGGTGCGTGTTCGGTGCTGGTAGACGGCAACGTGGTGCGCAGTTGCGTCACACCGGTGGCGGCGGTGGTCGGGCGCGAGATCACCACTATTGAGGCCATTGAGGCCGATGACGTAGGCAAGCGCGTGGTCGCGGCCTGGGTAGAGAACCAGGTGGCGCAATGCGGCTACTGCCAGTCCGGGCAGGTCATGGCCGCCACCGCGCTGCTCAAGCACACCCCCGCGCCCAATGACGCGCAGATCGAAGCGGCGATGATCAACCTGTGCCGCTGCGGCACCTATAACGCTATCCGTACCGCCATGCACGAGCTGGCCAAGCCGGAGCGTGCCTGATGAATACCCCCAACGATCTATTCGATGCGCCGGTGAATCTGTCGCGCCGACGCTTTTTGGCCAGTACCGCCGTGGGTGCGCTGGTGATCGGTTTCGGGCTGCCGCTGGGTACGTCCAGGGTGCAGGCTGCCACTGGCGCTGAACGCGGCACTCAAGTGCCGGCCTTCCTGGAGATTCGCCCGGACGGCAGCGTGCGTTTACTCAGCCCCTTTATGGAAGGTGGCCAAGGCACCCACACCGCCATGGCGCAGATTGTCGGTGAGGAATTGGACGCCGACCCCGCCACCTTCATCGTCGAGGCCGCCCCGCCCGGCGCAGCCTATGTGGTGATGGAAAACGGCATGCGCATCACCGGCGGCAGTATGTCGGTGCGCATGAGCTACCCCGTGATGCGCCGCCTGGGCGCCCTGGCGCGCACCATGTTGCTGCAAGCCGGTGCCGAGCAGCTCGGCGTGCCGGTGGCGGAGCTGACCACCCAACCTGGCCGCGTGGTGCATGCCGCGTCCGGCCGCTCCCTGGGTTACGGTGAATTGGCCAGTCGTGCCCTGGACATGCCAGTGCCCGACCCGGCCAGCATTACGTTGCGCGACCCGAGCCAGTTCCGCTGGATCGGCAAGCCGGTAAAACGCCTGGACGCCTACGACAAATCCACCGGCAAGGCGCTGTACAGCATCGACCAGAAAGTCGACGGCATGCTCCACGCCGCCGTCCAACACGCACCGCGCCTGGGCATGACGGTCGGCAGCCTGCGTAACCAGGCACAAGTCGAAGCCATGAAGGGCGTGCATTCGGTTCACCAATTGCCCGGTGCCGTGGCCGTGGTGGCTGAGCGCTGGTGGCACGCCAAGCGGGCAGTAGAAGCGATCCAAGTTGATTGGCAGGAACCGGGGGCCGACGCCACCGTGCGGGTCATGCCGGCGGACTTCTCCAGCGATGGCTTTCGCGACTTTCTCGCCGCCCAACAAGGCCCGGCGCGGGACGACGAAAACGAAGGCGATGTAGCCGCCGCGCTGGCGGGCGCCAAAACCAAGGTCGAAGCCACCTACCACAACCAATACCTGCACCACGCCCAACTGGAGCCGCCGTCGGCCCTGGCGCGGTTCAACCCTGACGGCACGCTGGACGTGTGGCTGCCCAACCAGGCCCCCGACATGTTCCACGCCGACATCGCCAAGCGCACCGGCCTCGACATCGCGCAAATCAACCTGCACTCGCCGTTGCTCGGCGGATTTTTTGGCCGGCATTTCCTGTATGACTCGGCCAGTCCGTACCCGCAGGCCATTGCGCTGGCCAAGGCGGTGGGACGTCCGGTCAAGCTGATCTGGAGCCGCGAGGAAGAGTTCCTGCGCGACGTGTTGCGCCCGGTGGCCGTGGTCAAGTTCCGCGCGGCGCTGGATGACAAAGGGTTGCCAGTGGCCATCGAGGCGGTGAGCGCCACCGAAGGCCCTACCGAAGCCATCGCCGGCAAACAGGGCGATAAACTCGACCCCACGGCCCTCGAAGGTTTGTCGGGCAAGGCCTATGCGATCCCTAACAAACGTATCGCGCAGATCTACGTCAAAGGCCCGGCCATGCTGGGCTACTGGCGTTCGGTGGGTAACTCGCTGAATGACTTCTTTTATGAGGCGTTCCTGGATGAACTGGCGGACAAAGGCGGTCACGACCCCTTTGAGCTGCGCCTGCATCTGCTGCGCGACAACCCACGCCTGACCACGCTGTTGCAAGCGGTGGGCGAACTGTCCGGTGGCTGGAAGCGCGGCCCCTACACGGCTGAAGACGGCACGCGCCGTGCACGTGGGGTAGCCATGGCCTCGCCGTTCGGCTCCCATGCGGCGGTGGTTGCCGAAGTGTCGATTGAAAGTGGCCAGGTGAAGGTGCACCAGATCTGGGAAGCCATCGACCCCGGCAGTATCGTCAACCCGGCGATTGTCGAGGCGCAGGTCAATGGCGCCGTGGCCCTGGGCTTGTCCCAGGCGTTGCTGGAAGAAGCGGTGTACGTGGACGGCAAGCCACGGGCGCGCAACTACGACCTGTATCCGATTCTGCCGCCGTCGCGCATGGCCCAGGTGCATGTGCGGATTGTCGAGAGTGGCGAAAAGATGGGCGGCATTGGCGAACCACCGTTGCCCGCCGTGGCACCGGCCGTGGCCAATGCGGTGGCGCAGTTGACCGGCCAGCGCATCCGCAGCCTGCCCTTGAGCCGACACACTTTCAGCTAACCGACAGAGACCGCCCATGAACAACCGTCGATTCGTAAGAACCGCAGGCTGGCTGGCGCTGCCCTGCCTGGTCGCCGCAGGTGTACTGGCCTGGTACGTTACCCGCCAGCCCACCACGCCTTTTGAACAAGCGCCAAGCGTGGACGCCGAACTGGTCAGCCGTGGCGAATATGTCGCCCGCCTCAGCGACTGCGTGGCCTGCCACAGCCTGCCGGGCAAGACGCCGTTTGCCGGCGGCCTGGAAATGGCCACGCCATTGGGGGCGATTCACGCCACCAACATCACCCCGGACCGCGAACACGGCATCGGCGCCTACAGCCTGGCCGACTTCGACCGTGCGGTGCGCCACGGCGTGGCACCGGGTGGCCGCAGGCTTTACCCGGCCATGCCCTACCCGTCCTATGTGAAGCTCAGCGACGAAGACGTGCGTGCGCTGTACGCGTTCTTTATGCAAGGCGTGCAACCGGCCAGCGAGCCGAATATCCCCAGCGACATTCCCTGGCCATTGAACCTGCGCTGGCCCATCGCCCTGTGGAACGGCGTGTTCGCCCCAAGCGCGCCCTATGCGGCCAAAACCGACCAGGATGCGCTGTGGAACCGTGGTGCCTACATCGTCCAAGGCCCCGGCCACTGCGGCAGTTGCCACACCCCCCGTGGCCTGGCCTTCAACGAAAAAGCGCTGGACGAATCCGGCAAACCCTTCCTCAGCGGCGCCCTGCTCGACGGCTGGTACGCCCCCAGCCTGCGCCAAGACCCCAACACCGGGCTGGGCCGCTGGACCGAGCCGCAGATCGTGCAGTTCCTCAAGACCGGGCGTAACCAGCATGCGGTGGTATTCGGTTCGATGACCGAGGCGTTCAACAACTCCACCCAGTTCATGGCTGATGACGATTTGGCCGCCATCGCCCGCTACCTCAAGTCTCTGCCGGGCGATCCGCAGCGTGACGGTACGCCGTGGCAATATCAGACCGCCGCTGCCGACACCGGCCCAGGTGCCCACACCTACGCCACTCGCTGCGCGTCCTGTCATGGCTTGGACGGCAAGGGCCAGCCCGAGTGGATGCCGCCGTTGGCCGGTGCCACGTCGGCACTTGCGAAGGAAAGCGCCTCGGCCATCAACATCACCCTCAATGGCTCGCAACGCATCGTGGTCGCCGGCGTACCGGACGCCTATCGCATGCCGGCGTTTCGTGAGCAGTTGTCCGACCAGGAGGTTGCCGAGGTGCTGAGCTATGTGCGCAACACCTGGGGCAATAAAGGGGGCGCAGTGGACACACAGGCAGTGGGCAAGCTGCGTGGGCATACCGACCCGGCGAGCAGCAGCCCGATTATTTTGCATATGCGTTGACGGCCCGTACTCGGTTAATTGTGGGAGCGGGCTTGCTCGCGAAGGCGGTGGGTCAGTGTGCAAATGCACTGACTGACACTCCGCTTTCGCGAGCAAGCCCGCTCCCACATTTTGGATCTCCATGCATCAGGGTACTTCGGTGGGTTACTGGCGTTTTGTCATGGTTTGTAAAGGGCCAGCAAGGCGCATCGCTTTTAATTGCAGGACGTTTCCTAGACAATCCCTGCCGCCTTGTGCCTGCTGGAATCGGTGGCTAGTCTGCGGTCCGTCACTGCCCATTCAGTGATCGGGTTTAGTCGCTCGGAATGACACAAGGCGCATGGTCACATGAAGTTTTATGGTGGCTGTGCGCAGGGCACCTTCGGGTGCGCCGGATTTCCTTGTGGCCGGTCGACTAACCTGCGTACAGCCGCCACCCATCGTTTAGTCGCGACAGGTGTTGGCTCCTATCTACACAAGGATCTACACCATGAACAAAGTCCTACCCGATCCACCCATCGACCCCGCAACAGACCGCGCCGCCTTCAACCGCGCCATCGACCATTACCTGCCCACCCAAGGTTTCCACTCGGTCAACGAAGACCTCAGCTTCGAAGACGCCCTGCTCTACACCGCCAGCTTGCTCGATAGCGCATCGGCGACAGCGCTCGACTGTGGTGAGCAATTGGCAAGCCCCGAACGGGCGAAGATCCTGGCGGTGTGGCACTTGCTGGAAATTGCCAGGACCACGGTGGATCGCTCCATTGAGTGCCTGAAACACAACTAAAAAAGCTGGGAGCTGGTTTGCCCGCGATGGCGGCCTGGCGGTCACCGTGTTGGTGTCCGATTCACCGTCATCGCAGGCAAACGTCACAGCCCTAGAACGCGGACCATCTGCCAAACGGCAAACCCAATCAGGCATGCCCCGCTAGCTCGGTTAAGCAAGCCTTGCCGTCCTTGGAGTAATGGCCAAGTCGAACGAAGACTTATATCTTTTAAGCTATATACCAGCAGGTTAGAAATAGCGAACACAAAAAACCAATATATCTCGCCGGAATAACCCTACAGCCTGCAATGGCGCGACCCTACATGCATATTATTTTTGCCAGTGCTATTTTTAGTTGCGTCTGACAAACATACAAAAGCATCGACTACATCAGCTGCGTTAATGCTCCGACAACAATCGAAGCCAGCAAGACTTCTTGTACACGGCAAGCGTTAACTAAAAAGAATCTTTCATAAAACCTTATGAAAATCGCTACTAATAGCCTCTGTGTTAGCGGAAATGTAGCGCCGAATCAACGGCAAGCACGTGATATCTAGAATCGTTTGGCCAAAATACTAAATAGGAAGTTTCATTATGTTTGAATGGGTACATGTCGAAACTGTTAATACTCCGGCCACTGCGGCACAAGTTTGGTCAGTATGGGCGGATGCGGAAAACTGGCCAAAGTGGGACGATCAGTTGGAATGGGTAAAATGGCAAGGTCCATTTGAAGAGGGAGCGATAGGAACAATGAAGCCAGCTGACGGGCCGGTTGTGTCGTTCGTACTAACAGAGGTTGAGGAATTTAGCCACTTTATCGACCGAGCTAACCTTCCTTTAACGACTGTTGATTTTATTCATCGTTATGAACCGACTTCTGATGGGGGAGGGAGAATAGTGCACAGTGTCGAGATGCGCGGCTTTTTAGCTCCGCTATTTGGCCGTGTTATAGGTTCAAAAATTAAGACACATCTGCGCCAAGCCATGGAGAAGCTTTCGCTACTTGCGGAAAGGCAATAGCAGCAGACAATTAGAGAGTTTGAATAATCGTCATCTAGGTCGTGGCATAGTGTTATCGCGCGGCTCAAGTTGCTCCGGCTTTCGCAGACACCTCTGTGCTGCTGCGGGCCGGAGGCGTCTCGATAGTTCGATTGCGGTGAGCAATTGGCAAGCCCCGAACGGGCGAAAATCCTGGCGGTGTGGCATTTGCTGGAAATTGCCAAGACTACGGTGGATCTCTCCATCGACTGCCTGAAACACGGTTAAGCCCGCTCCCACATTTGATCTGTAGCGACTGTTCGACCTCATCACAATTGTTAACCGTTAATTTGACGTTTTTTTCTCATTCCCCCCTCTACATTCGCCGCGCCCAAACATGCAAATGATTCCTATTGGTCTAGTCTCAATCGACCTCTCGCGGATTTCCCGTGCATTAATAAAAACCGGAGCGCTCACCGCATGACCACCCGTCTTCCGTCCTTTATCAAAAAAGCCCTGCTCGCCACCGCATTGGTCAGCGCAGGCCATGTGTATGCCGCCGACTCGGTGGGCATCGTGGTGTACAACGCCCAGCATGAAAGCCTCACCAAGGCGTGGGTCGAGGGGTTCACCCAGGAGACTGGTATCCCGGTGACGATCCGCAACGGCGATGACACCGAGATGGGCAACCAGATCGTGCAGGAAGGCGCCGCCTCCCCGGCCGATGTGTTCCTCACCGAAAACTCCCCGGCCATGGTGCTGGTGGACAACGCCGGGTTGTTCGCGCCCGTTGCACCGACCACCCTGGAACAGGTGGACGCCGCCTATCGCCCGGCCCATGGCAAGTGGGTCGGCATTGCCGCGCGCTCCACGGTGTTTGTGTACAACCCGAGCAAGCTCAAGGACGGCGACTTACCTAAATCGCTGATGGACCTGGCCTCGCCCAGCTGGAAAGGCCGTTGGGCTGCCTCCCCGGCCGGTGCCGACTTCCAGGCCATCGTTGCCGCCGTACTGGAGCTGAAAGGCGAAGCCGCCACCCTCGACTGGCTCAAGGCGATGAAGGCCAACGCCAGCATCTACCGCGGCAACAGCGCAGTGCTCAAGGCGGTCAACGCCGGCCAGGTCGACAGCGGCGTGATCTATCACTACTACAGCTTCGTCGACCAATCCAAGACCGGCGAAAACAGCAAGAACACTAAACTGCACTACTTCAAACACCAGGACCCAGGCGCGTTTGTGAGCATTTCCGGGGCCGGTGTATTGGCGTCCAGCAAACATCAGGAACAGGCCCAGGCCTTCGTGAAGTGGATCACCGGCAAAGATGGCCAGGCCATTCTCAAGGACGGCAATTCGTTCGAATACGCCGTGGGCCAGAACGCCCAGTCCAACCCCAAGCTGACGCCGCTGGCACAGTTGGACGCGCCGAAGGTCGATGCCTCCAAGCTCAACAGCAAGAAAGCCGTTGAGTTGATGACCCAAGCCGGACTGCTCTGATTGCTGCCTGAAACCTCCCTCCCCGGCGTTGCACACCCAGCGCCACGCAAACGCGCCCACGGCTGGATGAAAAGCCGTGGGGGCACGTGGGTCACCGGCTTGTCGGTGTTGGTGTCACTGCTGGCGCTACTACCGATTGCCTTTGTGATCGGCGTGTCCTGGCAGATCGGCTGGGCGCAGATCGAAGCGTTGGTGTGGCGCCCTCGCGTCGGCGAACTGCTGGCAAACACCGTGCTGCTGGTGGTACTCACGCTGCCGTTGTGCATCGTGTTGGGCGTTGCGCTGGCGTGGCTGACCGAACGCACCGACCTGCCGGGCCGCCGCTTCTGGTCGTTGCTGGCGGTTGCGCCACTGGCGGTGCCGGCGTTTGTGCACAGCTACGCCTGGGTCAGCCTGGTGCCGTCGATTCACGGTTTACCCGCCGGTGTGCTGGTGTCGGTGATTGCCTATTTCCCGTTTCTGTACTTGCCGGTGGCGGCTACATTACGTCGGCTTGATCCGGCGATTGAAGACGTGGCTGAATCCCTTGGGCTCAAGCCTTGGGCGGTGTTTTTCCGGGTGGTGCTACCTCAGCTGCGCCTGGCGATCTGCGGCGGTGCGCTACTGGTGGGCCTGCACCTGCTGGCCGAATATGGCCTGTACGCGATGATTCGTTTCGATACGTTCACCACGGCGATTTTCGATCAGTTCAAATCCACGTTTAACGGCCCGGCGGCGAATATGCTGGCGGCGGTGTTGGCGTTGTGTTGCCTGGCCATGCTCACCGTCGAATCCGCCGCACGCGGCCATGCGCGTTATGCGCGGGTCGGCTCGGGCAGCGCCCGAGAACAGCGCATTGTCGTGCTGGGTAACGGCACCACCCTGCTCTCACTCGGCTTGCAAACGGCAACCTGCGCACTGGCCCTCGGCGTTCCGCTGATTACCTTGGGCAAATGGCTGATCGCCGGAGGCCGCGAAGTCTGGCAGTTGGGCGAGTTGCTGCCAGCGCTGGAACAAACCGTACTGCTGGGCATTGCCGGTGCGGTGTTGACTACCTGCGCGGCGGTGCCGATTGCCTGGTTGTCGATCCGTGCACCGGGGCGCTTGCAGCGCCTGCTGGAAGGCTGCAACTACATCACCAGTGCCTTGCCCGGTATCGTCGTGGCCCTGGCGTTGGTCACGGTCACCATCCACTTCGCCCGGCCGATCTACCAAACCACGATTACCGTGCTGCTCGCCTACCTGCTGATGTTCCTGCCACGGGCATTGGTGAGCCTGCGCGCCGGCATCGCCCAGGCCCCGGTGGAGCTGGAAAACATGGCCCGCAGCCTCGGCCGCTCGCCAGGTCGGGCGTTGTGGCTGATCACGATGCGCCTGGCCGCACCGTCTGCCGCTGCCGGAGCGGCGCTGGTGTTTTTGGCAATCACCAATGAACTGACCGCCACCTTGCTGCTGGCCCCCAATGGCACGCGCACCTTGGCCACCGGCTTCTGGGCGATGACCAGCGAGATCGACTACGCAGCGGCCGCGCCCTATGCGCTGATCATGATCCTGCTGTCGTTGCCCTTGACCGGCCTCCTCTATCACCAATCCAAACGCACGGCAGGCCGATGAACGCCCTCGAACTCAACGCACTCTGCAAATCCTTCGGCGCCCAGCGCGCCCTGGCGGATGTGAGCCTGTCGGTGCCCACCGGCAGCCGCACGGTGATCGTCGGGCCGTCCGGCTCGGGCAAGACCACCTTGTTGCGGATGATTGCCGGCTTTGAATTCCCGGATACCGGCAGCCTCACGCTGAACGGGCAAACCCTGGTCGACAACAACCACGCCGTGCCAGCTCACCAACGCCAGATTGGCTATGTACCGCAGGACGGCGCGCTGTTTCCACACATGAGCGTGGCCGACAACATCGGCTTCGGCCTGGCAACCAAGGGCGAGCCGCGCCACGCACGCATCGCCGAACTGATGGACAGCGTGGCCCTCGATGCCACCATGGCGCAGCGTTGGCCCCACGAACTCTCCGGCGGCCAGCAGCAGCGTGTGGCGCTGGCCCGCGCATTGGCCCAACAGCCACGCCTGATGCTGCTGGATGAACCCTTCTCCGCGCTGGACACCGGGCTGCGCTCAGCCATGCGCAAGATGGTCGCGCGCCTGCTCAGCGATGCCGGTATCACCACGATCCTGGTCACCCACGATCAAAGCGAGGCGCTGTCATTTGCCGACCAGTTGGCGGTGATGCGCCAGGGTCGACTGGTGCAATCCGGCCATCCGATGGACCTGTACCAATACCCGGTCGACGAGCAAACCGCGCTGTTCCTCGGCGAAGCGGTGGTGATGCCCGCCAGGATCGAAGGCGGCTGGGCCCATTGCGGCCTGGGCCGCATATCGGTGGATAGCAAGCTCGACCACGAAAGCACCCGGATCATGCTGCGCCCTGAACAGTTGCAGCTCAGTCTCACCGACGTTACCGGTTGCCGGGGCGTGGTGACCGAACGCGAATTCGGCGGCAATACCTGCACCCTCACCGTGGAACTGCAAGGCGACGGCCAAGCCATTCTGGTGCGCAGCTCTGGCCTGCAGGCGCCGCCGCTGGGCAGCGTGGTGCACCTGACCACCGTGGGCCTGGCTCACGTCCTGAAAAAAACCGCCGCCCTCAGTCCCAGCTAAGTTTCGCGGTTTACCTTCTCCCCTGCGCCAACCACTGCGCCGTCAAGGAGAGGTAAACCCGATGAATGCCACAGCAGCCCGTTGGCTGAACAAAGTACCCGAGGTGACGCTGTCCTTCTGGGTGATCAAGATCCTGTCCACCACCGTGGGCGAAACTGGCGCGGACTACCTCGCCGTGGACGCAGGCTTCGGCGCGGGCTGGACCAGCCTGGGCATGGCCGCGCTGCTGGCCATCGCCCTGTTCTGGCAGATGCGCACCAAGGCCTACACGCCGTGGATCTATTGGCTGACCGTGGTGCTGGTGAGCATCGTTGGCACACAGATCACCGACATCCTCACCGATAAACTCGACGTCAGCCTGTACACCAGCACGGCGATTTTCTCGGTGCTGTTGGCGCTTAACTTCATGGTCTGGTTCCGCACCGAACGCAGCCTGTCGATCCGCGCCATCGTCACCCCGCGCCGCGAGTGGTTCTACTGGACCACCGTGCTCTGCACCTTTGCCCTCGGCACCGCTGCCGGAGACCTGGCTACCGAAGCGCTGGGCCTGGGGTTCACCCTCGGCGCGGTGATTTTCGCCGCGTTGATCGGCGTCACGCTGCTGGCCTGGAGTGTGGGCGTCAACTCTGTGCTGACCTTCTGGGTCGCCTACATCCTCACCCGGCCATTCGGCGCCTCCCTGGGCGACCTGCTTACCCAGGCCAAGACCTACGGCGGCCTGGGCATGGGCGCCAGCTGGACCAGCGCGCTGTTTCTCAGCGTGATCGTGCTGCTGGTGGCGGCTGCGCAGTTCAGCGTCGGCAACCGCAAAGCCATTACCCAATGATTATTCACACCAAGGAAACCCTTATGCGTCCTGTACAAAACCTGATTCGCCGCGTCGCCATCGCATCAGCCATTCTGATGCTGGGCATCGCCACCGGCTGCTCCAAACCTGCCGACAAACCCAAGGACGCCGCAGGCGCGCCGACCAGCCAGCGCCAGGCGTCGAAACTGGGCGACCTGTCCGAGTTCCGTAACATCGCGGTGGACGTCTCGGCGTTGGTTGCCAGCAACGACCTGGCAGGTGCCAAAGCCCGCATCAAAGACCTGGAAAGCAGCTGGGACGCCGCCGAAGCCGGCATCAAGCCGCGTGCCGCCAGCGACTGGCATGTGCTGGACAAAGCCATCGACCGTGCACTCTCGTCCTTGCGTGACGGCAGCCCGAACCAGGCCGATTGCAAAGCCTCGATGGACGACCTGCTCAAGGCCTTCGACCTGATGAAAGGCTGACGTTTGCTTGCACAGGTGCTTCACTACACACGCGGCGACCACCTCGCCGCGTGTGCTTTTTTTCTGCGGAGCGTGCCATGCGGATACTGCTGGTCGAAGACGACCCGATGATTGGCGATGCCATCCAACGCGCCCTCAGCGATGCGAGCTACGCCGCCGACTGGGTCAAGAACGGCCTCACGGGCCTGGCCGCCCTCGATACCCACCCCTACGACCTGGTGCTGCTGGACCTGGGCCTGCCCGGCAAGGACGGCCTCGATGTGCTGGACACCATTCGTGGGCGCAACAACCCGGTGCCCCTGCTGATCATCACCGCCCGTGACAACCTCGACGACCGTCTGCGCGGCCTCGACGGCGGTGCCGATGACTATTTGCTCAAGCCGTTCGACCTCTCGGAACTGCTCGCTCGCATCCGCGCAGTGCTGCGCCGTAAAGGCGGCAGCGCGTTGTCGGTGCTGGGGAATGGCGTGGTGTCGCTGGACCTGCTGTCCAAGCAAGCCAGCACCGCAGAACAACCCGGCGTGGCGCTGTCCAGCCGCGAGTTTGCGCTGCTGCAGGCGTTGTTGATTCGCCCCGGGGCGATCCTGTCACGCAGTGAATTGGAAGACCGCCTGTACGGCTGGGGCAACGAAGTCGAAAGCAACGCCGTCGAGTTCTTGATTCATGCTTTGCGGCGCAAGTTGGGCAGTCACGTGATCAAGAACGTCAGGGGCATGGGATGGATGGTTTCAAAAAACGTTTGAATGAGTCGGTGCAACTGCGCCTGTCGGTGACGTTGTCCGTGGCGATCCTGGTGGTGGCGCTGTTGGCCAGCGTGTTTGCCTTTGTCTCGGCGTTTGACGAGGCCCACGAACAACAAGACGCCACCTTGCGCCAGGTGGCGATGCTGTTTGACCGCCAGCAAATGACCTTGCAGTACCCTCAAGGCCCGGCCATTGACGGTGATGACGAAGAGTCGCGGGTGATCATCCAATACCTGGGTGACGGCCAGCATTCGCCGGGCACCACCGATGAGGCGTTGCCCCTGCCCTTTCCGACGACGCTCGCCGATGGCCTGTCTACCGTTGAGGTCGCGGGTGAAGCCTTTCGCGTGCTGGTGCGCAGCACCGCCCAGGGCCAGCGGATTGCCGTGGCGCAGGAGCAGGACGCCCGCGACAAGGATGCTCGCGAAAGTGCGTGGCGCAGCTTGTTGCCCTTCCTGATTCTGTTTCCGGTGCTGTTGCTGGTGGTCGGCGACCTGGTGCGCAAGCTGTTTCGCCCGATCGGCGTGCTGGCGGCGGAGATCGACCAGCGGGCCGAGCAGGCACTGCATCCGATCCAGGAACAGCACTTGCCCAGTGAAATACGCCCCTTTGTGGTCGCCATCAATCGCCTGCTGGCGCGGGTGGCCCAGTCCATGGACAGCCAGCGGCGCTTCGTCGCCGATGCTGCCCATGAGTTGCGCTCGCCCATGACCGCCTTGTCCTTGCAGGCTGAGCGGCTCGCCGCCACCGAGATGTCGCCTGCGACCCGCGAGCGGTTTGACCCGTTGTCACGGGGCATTGAGCGCGGTCGCAAACTGATCGATCAGCTGTTGAGCCTGGCGGCGGCGCAATCGACATCAGAACGGGCACAAACCCGGCTTTCGGTACATGAGTTTTATCGACAGGTCCTGGAAGACCTGCTGCCCCTGGCCGAACGCAAGCAGATCGACATCGGCGTCGACAGTCCCCAGGACGCGCACGTGGACTTTAACGAGTTGGACCTGTTTACCTTGGTGAAGAACCTGGTAGACAACGCCATCCGCTATACCCCACCGGGCGGGCGCATCGACTTGTCGGTCCAAGCAACGCCCGGCGCTGTACAGCTGCAAATCAAGGACTCAGGCCCAGGCATTGCCGTAGAAGAACAGCCGCGAGTGTTCGACCCGTTCTATCGCAGCCTGGGCACCGATGAGGCCGGTTCCGGGCTGGGGCTGTCGATCGTCAAGGCGATCTGCGAGCGCACCGGGGCGCGGGTGGAACTGGCGTTCAGCGACCCGGTGGCACAGCGTGGTTTGTGTGTTTCGGTGTGGATTTCAACCTGAATCCCAGATAGGAATCGGATCAAATTGTGGGAGGGGGTTTGCCCTAATGCCAGTCAGTTAAGGGTTAGAAAGAGTAAAAGCTAACCTGTGGCGAGGGAGCTTGCTCCCGCTGGACTGCGCAGCAGTCCCATCTTTGGGGCCGCTACGCGACCCAGCGGGAGCAAGCTCCCTCGCCACACTGACGGTGTTTGCCCTTAACTGACTGGCATTAGGGCAAACCCCCTCCCACATTTGAACCTATTCCAATCTAGGATCGGGTTTACAGGTCGTACCGCACCGCCATGCCAAACGTACGCGGTGCACCGGCATCGATGATTTCATCATCCCGATTGTTGGTGACGTACTGCTTGTCGAAGGCATTCTTCACAAAGCCCGACACCGCCACATTCCGGGTGACCTTGTACTCACTGCTGAAGTTAGCCAACACGTAGTTGTCGCTGCGCCGCTCGCCGGTCACCTTGCCGGCTGTGTTGAACTCATACGCCGACGGCGCTGTACTCTGGTACGTGACGTCGGTGTTCAGGGTCAGGCGCTCGTTGACACGATAGACAGCCCCCACCGATGCCTTGTACTTGGGTGCATACAGGAACGCCTCGCCGCTGCGGTCCTGGCCTCTGTCGGTGATGAAGTCCTTGTACTGGCTGTCGGTGATCGCGCCGCCGGCAGTCAGGGTCAACTGCTCGCTGAGGTCTTTTTCGACGAACACTTCCAGGCCCTTGATGTCGCTGCGCCCGGCGTTGTACACGTTGATGATGTTGCTGTTGGCCTCGCGCACGCTGACCTGCTGGTCTTTCCAGTCGGTGTAGTAGAGGTTGGCGCGGGTGCGCAGGGTGTCGTCGAAGAATGAGCCACGATATGACAGCTCGTAGTTGGTGGTGTATTCCGGGTCATAGGCCTCGTGGCCGCTGCCGGAACGCACGTTGACGCCGCCTCCGCGATAGCCCTTCTGCACCATGAAGCCCAAGTACTGGCCTGCGGCGAGTTCGTAGTTGATGCCAAGCTTGGGCAACAGGGCCGCGAACGACTTGCTGACTTTGGCGGGCCGGGACAGTTCGTCCTGCTTGATGTCGGTGTCGTTGGTCTCGTGGTCATAGCGCAGGCCGGTGATCAACGTCCAGCGCGGCGCGAAGGTCCAGTCGACTTCACCAAACAGTGCCTTGTTTTCAATGGTTGTGTCGCCCCTGACGGTCCTGGCCAGGACGTTATCGAACAGCAACTGATCGTGGAAATTGTTGGTGTTGTGGCCGTAGTACGCACCGACAAAACTCTTCACGGTGTCCGAGCTGTAGTTCAGGCGCAGCTCCTGGCTGAACAGGTTGCCATCCTGGCGGCGGCGGATCACTTCGTTGTCGACGGCGTTTTGGTCGAAATCCAAGCGGTTGTTGTAGTCCGAGGCGGTGTTGGCGGTGAGGCTGGTCAGCGACCATTGGTCGTCGAGGCGGTAGTCGACCTTGGCGCTGACGGTGTCCTGGATCAGGTTGTCGTAGGCCTGGGTGTCGGACGAAATCTTGTAGTAACGCACCTTGTCCTTCGTACGCATCACCGAGTTGTCGCCCTGGCGGTGCTCGTTGTGGGCGTAGGTGAGCAACACATCGAGGTCATCGGTGGGCACGATCAGCAATTTGCCGCGGGCATTGCTGGTGCGATGGGGGTTGGCGTCTTTGCCCAGGGCGATGTTGTCGATGTAGCCGTCACCGTCCTGATAGTCCAGGGCGATGCGCCCGGCGATCTTGTCATCGACGATGGAGCCACCACCGGCCACGGCCGCGCCCTTTTCGCCGTAGTTGCCCACGTTGGTCTGCGCCGAGAACGTCGGTTGGAACGTGGGGTTGCGAGTCTGGATCACCACGGCGCCCGCCAGGGAGTTGCGCCCTTGGGTGGTGGACTGTGGGCCGAGAAACACTTCGACCTGCTCCACATCCCACAGCGTGGTTGGCGTGAGGGTCAGGGTGCGGTTGGGCTGCACGGCGCCGTCGACGTACACCGACACCGCGCCATTGAGGGTGGCCGGGCCTTGGTCATCGAAACCGGACACCGGTACACCGCGAATACCCCAGTTTTCGTTACCGGCCTGGCTGTACACACCCGGCGTGCGCGCAAACACATCCACCAGGCTGTGGTCGGCCTTGTCACGTAGCTGCTGCTCGGTGACGACCACGACGCTGGACTGGGTCTGCTCAAGGCTGCGGTTTATTTTTTCACCGCTGACCGTGATCGGCGCGATTTCCATGCTTTGCGATTCAGCAGCCCAGGCGCCGCCGGCCATGCTCGCCATCGAACCGACCGCCAACGCGATTGTATGTTTTTTGAAATTCACGCCCTGCTCCCCTGCCCCGGATAATTATTGTTGTTGCGGCGGGCCAAATGCGGCCAAACGCCAGCGGGGCGGAGTCTAAGGGATAACAAATACGAATGAAACACTATTGGTAAAAGATCTCATTTACGACAATTGCGCATTTTGGTAACCAGCCAAATACATTTAATCGACGCAAAAAACCAACAAACACTGAGCGGAAAAAAATCCCGAACGACCATTGTTAACATCTTAATTACAAGGTTAACATGTTAATCAATACAGCCCGATTCAGGAGTCAGACATGCGCCGCGCCGCCAGCGATATCGCCACCGGTACCTTGTTCGGCATCGCCTTGAACTACCAAGGCCTGCTGCACAGCCGACTGGACGAATTCAACCAGCCGCCCTACCAGAAGCCACCGCAAAAACCGGTGCTGTTCATAAAGACTCCCAACACCCGCTCCGTCGACGGTCAAGCCGTGATCGCCCCCGCCGGCGAGCGCCTGCAACCTGGCCCGGCGCTGGGGGTGGTAATCGGCAAGACCACCAGCCGCGTGACCGAGCAGGACGCCTTCGCCCATGTCGCCGGCTACGTGATCGTCAACGAGTTCAGCCTGCCCGAAGACAGCTACTACCGCCCCGCCGTGAAGGCCAAATGCCGCAATGGTTTCTGTGCGCTCAGCAGCGAAGTGATCCCCACCAACGAAGTGCCGGATGCCCACGCCCTGGTGCTCACGCTGCTGGTCAACGGCGAAGTGCGCCAGGAAAACACCACCGCCAATTTCGTACGCAGCATTCCCCGATTGATTGCCGAGCTGAGTGAATTCATGACGCTGCACAAGGGCGATGTGTTGATCACCGGCACCCCCGAAGGCCGCGTCGACGTCGTGCCCGGCGATGAAGTCGTCGTCGAGATCAGCGGCCTGGGTCGCCTGACCAACCCCATTGTGGCCGAGTGAGGAAACCCCGATGAAACACGCACGCATCCGCTACCAGAACCAAATCCATGCCGTCACGGTAGAGGCCGACAATGCCGTCCGGCTCGCCGATGGCCGCCTACTCGCCGAGCAGCAAGTGGAATGGCTGCCGCCCGCCAAAGGCAGCATGTTCGCCCTGGGCCTGAACTACGCCGACCATGCCGCTGAATTAGCCTTCAATGCGCCGACCGAACCACTGGCGTTCATCAAGTCACCCGGCACCTACACCGGGCACAACCAAACCACCTGGCGTCCCGATAACGTCAAGTACATGCACTACGAGTGCGAACTGGTGGCGGTGATCGGCAAGCCGGCACGCAACGTAAAACGCGAAGACGCCCTTGGCTACCTGGCCGGCTACACGGTGTGCAACGACTACGCCATCCGCGACTACCTGGAAAACTACTACCGCCCCAACCTGCGGGTAAAAAACCGCGACTGCACCACCCCGGTCGGCCCGTGGATCGTCGACGCCGCCGATGTGCCCGACCCGTCAGCCCTCACGTTGCGCACCTGGATCAATGGCGAGCTGAAACAAGAAGGCTGCACCGCCGACATGATTTTCGACATCCCCTACCTGATCGAATACTTCTCCAGCTTCATGACCCTGCAACCCGGCGACATGATCGCCACCGGCACACCCGAAGGCCTGGCCGACGTGGTGCCGGGCGATGAGGTGGTGGTCGAAGTCGAAGGCGTTGGCCGGCTGGTCAACCGCATTGTCAGCGAATCCGAATTCTTTGCCGCTCGCGGCTGAAAACAACAGAGAGAACAGCATGATCAAGCACTGGATCAACGGCCGCGAAGTCGACAGCCCCGACACCTTCACCAACTACAACCCGGCCACCGGCGAAGCCCTTGGCGAAGTTGCCAGCGGTGGTGCCGATGAGGTGAACCTGGCCGTGGCTGCCGCCAAGGAAGCTTTCCCGAAATGGGCCAACACCCCGGCCAAGGAGCGCGCGCGCTTGATGCGCAAGCTCGGTGAGTTGATCGAGCAGAACGTGCCCAACCTGGCCGAACTGGAAACCCTCGACACCGGCCTGCCGATCCACCAGACCAAGAACGTGTTGATCCCCCGCGCGTCCCACAACTTCGACTTCTTCGCCGAAGTCTGCACCCGCATGGACGGCCACAGCTACCCAGTGGATGACCAGATGCTCAACTACACCCTGCGTCAGCCGGTGGGGGTGTGCGCACTGGTGTCGCCGTGGAACGTGCCGTTCATGACCGCCACCTGGAAGACCGCACCGGCCTTGGCCCTTGGCAACACAGCGGTGCTGAAGATGAGCGAACTGTCGCCGCTGACGGCCAATGAATTAGGGCGCCTGGCACTGGAAGCCGGTATCCCGCCCGGCGTGCTCAACGTGGTGCAAGGCTACGGCGCCACGGCCGGCGATGCGCTGGTGCGCCATCCGGATGTGCGCGCCATCTCCTTCACCGGCGGCACTGCCACCGGGCGCCGGATCATGCAGACCGCAGGCCTGAAAAAATATTCGATGGAACTGGGCGGCAAGAGCCCGGTGCTGATCTTTGACGATGCCGACCTCGATCGCGCCCTGGATGCGGCGCTGTTCACCATCTTCTCGCTGAACGGCGAACGCTGCACCGCCGGCAGCCGCATCTTTATCCAGGAAACCGTGTACGACCAGTTCGTCGCCGAATTCGCAGCCCGCGCCAAGCGCTTGATCGTCGGCGACCCGCAAGACCCGAAAACCCAGGTCGGCTCGATGATCACCCAGGCCCACTACGACAAGGTCACCGGCTACATCAAGATCGGCATCGAGGAAGGCGCCAACCTGCTGGCCGGCGGCCTGGAGCGCCCGGCCAACCTGCCGGCGCACTTGTCCAAGGGCCAGTTCATCCAGCCCACCGTGTTTGCCGATGTGGACAACCGCATGCGCATTGCCCAGGAAGAAATCTTCGGCCCGGTGGTGTGCCTGATCAAGTTCAAGGACGAAGCCGAGGCCCTGCGCCTGGCCAACGACACCGAGTACGGCCTGGCCTCCTACATCTGGACCCAGGACATCGGCAAGGCCCATCGCCTGGCCTACGGCATCGAGGCCGGTATGGTGTTCATCAACAGCCAGAACGTACGCGACCTGCGCCAGCCGTTCGGCGGCGTGAAAGGCTCCGGCACTGGCCGTGAAGGCGGCGAGTACAGTTTTGAAGTGTTCACCGAAGCCAAGAACATCTGCATCTCCATGGGCAGCCATCACATTCCACGTTGGGGTGTGTAAGGATCGGCTCGCCATCGTGATAAAACGGGGCGACCTTCGCGCAGACCATCACAAGAATACGGGCCCCCGAGGGCCCCGCCAGGAGAACCGTCATGGGCAAGCTTGCTCTCGCTGCCAAGATCACCCACGTTCCCTCGATGTACCTGTCGGAACTGCCCGGCCCACGCCAGGGGTTTCGCAAGGCCGCCATCGACGGCCACCTCGAAATCAGCCGGCGCTGCCGCGAATTGGGGGTGGACACCCTCGTGGTGTTCGACACCCACTGGCTGGTCAACGCCAACTACCACATCAATTGCGGGCCGCATTTCAAAGGCTTGTACACCAGTAATGAGCTGCCGCACTTCATCAGCAACATGGAATACGAGTTTGCGGGCAACCCCGAACTGGGCAAGCTCCTCGCCGATGAATGCAACCGCCTGGGCGTGGAAACCATGGCCCACCACGCCACCACCCTCGCGCCGGAATACGGCACCCTGGTGCCGATGCGCTACATGAACGCCGACCAGCATTTCAAGGTGATCTCGGTGTCGTCGCTGTGCACCTCGCACTACCTCAACGACAGTGCGCGCCTGGGCTGGGCCATGCGCAAGGCGGTGGAAGACCACTACGACGGCACCGTGGCGTTCCTCGCCAGTGGCTCGCTGTCGCACCGCTTTGCGCAGAACGGCCAGGCGCCGGAATTCGCCACCAAAATCTGGAGCCCGTTCCTTGAAACCCTCGATGAGCGTGTGGTGCAGATGTGGCAGAACGCCGAATGGCCGGAGTTCTGCGGCATGCTGCCGGAGTACGCGGCCAAGGGCCACGGCGAAGGCTTTATGCACGACACCGCGATGCTGCTGGGGGCCATGGGCTGGTCGAACTACGACGCCGAGGTCGAGGTGCTCACGCCCTACTTCGCCGCCTCCGGCACCGGCCAGATCAACGCGATTTTCCCGGTAACGCCACAGGACGGTTCGGCGACGCCGCCGGCCAGTGCGTCTAACCCCAGCGCCGTGGCGTCCACCAGCCGTCTCTGACCAGGAGCCTCACATGCCCCATCTCGTGCTGCTCTACACCGCCGACCTGGAACACGGCGCCGATATCCCAGGCCTGTGCCGCGCACTCGCCGACACCATGCTCGATCAACAGGACGAAAGCGGCAAAGCCGTGTTCCCCAAGGGCGGCACCCGCGTGCTGGCCTACCCCGCCGCCCACTGCGCAGTGGCGGATGGCCAGGGCGATTACGGCTTTTTGTACGCCAACCTGCGCATGGGTGCAGGTCGCAGCGCGGCGGTGCATAAGCAGGTCGGCGACCACCTGCTGGCGGTGCTGAATACCCGCCTGGGCCACCTCCTGCTGCAACGACCGATCGGCATCACCCTGCAGATCGACGAAAGCCCAGGCCAGGTCTACGACGGCAAACACAGCAGCCTGCACCCGCTGTTCAACCGCTGAACCCTTCTTTGCAAAGAGACCCGTCATGCTCGATTCGACTTTGATCCAACAGGCGGCCGCTCGCCTGAACACCGCCGAACGCACGCGCCAACAGGTGCCGCAGTTTTCCCTGGCCTACCCCGACATCACGCTTGAAGACGCCTACGCCATCCAGCGGGCGTGGGTGGCACAGAAAATCAAGGACGGGCGCAAGCTGGTCGGCCACAAGATCGGCCTGACCTCTCGCGCCATGCAGGTGTCGTCGAACATCACCGAACCCGACTTCGGCGCGCTGCTCGACGATATGTTCTTTGACGAAGGGACCGACATTCCCTTCGAACGCTTCATCGTGCCGCGGGTTGAAGTGGAGCTGGCGTTTATCCTCGGCAAGCCGCTCAAGGGACCGAACGTGTCGGTGTTCGACGTACTCGACGCCACCGAATGGGTGATCCCGGCACTGGAAATCATCGACGCACGTATCCAGCAGATCGACCCGCAAACCGGCGCGACCCGCAAAGTGTTCGACACCATTTCCGATAACGCCGCCAACGCTGGCGTGGTGATGGGCGGCCGCCCCGTGCGCCCCACCGACGTGGACCTGCGGCGCATTCCGGCGGTGCTGTACCGCAACGGCGTGATCGAAGAATCCGGCGTCAGTGCCGCCGTGCTCAACCACCCGGCCAAAGGCGTGGCGTGGCTGGCCAACAAGCTGGCGGCCTACGACGTGACCCTGGAAGCGGGCCAGATCATCCTTGGCGGCTCGTTCACCCGGCCGGTGGCGGCCAATCCTGGGGACACCTTCCATGTCGACTACGACCAACTGGGCAGCATCGCCTGCCGTTTCGTCTGAGGGTTGAACCATGCTGAAAAACACCTTCAAGGCCCGCCTCAAGGCCGGCGAACCGCAAATCGGCCTGTGGCTGGGCCTGGCCGATGCGTACTGCGCGGAACTGGCGGCCAACGCCGGCTTCGACTGGCTGCTGATCGACGGCGAACACGCCCCCAACGACCTGCGCAGCCTGCTTGGCCAGTTGCAGGCCATTGCACCCTACCCGTCGCAACCGATCATCCGCCCGGTGGTGGGCGACACCGCGCTGATCAAGCAAGTGCTGGATATCGGCGTACAAACCCTGCTGGTGCCCATGGTCGAAAGCGCCGACCAGGCCCGTGAACTGGTGCGCGCCATCACCTACCCGCCGCACGGCGTGCGCGGTGTCGGCAGTGCCCTCGCACGGGCGTCGCGCTGGAACAGCGTGCCGGACTACCTGGACAAGGCCGATGAAGAAATGTGCCTGCTGGTACAAATCGAAAATACCGTGGGCCTTGCGAACCTGGATGAGATTGCTGCGGTGGACGGTGTGGACGGCGTATTCATCGGCCCGGCGGACCTCTCGGCCGCCATGGGCCATCGCGGTAATCCGGGGCACCCGGACGTGCAAGCAGCGATCGAAGACGCCATTGCGCGGGTGCGTAAAGCGGGCAAGGCCGTGGGCATCTTAAGTGCTGATGAGACGTTGGCGCGCCGCTACCTGGAATTGGGCGCGACGTTTGTGGCCGTCGGCGTGGATACCACCGTGTTGATGCGCGGCCTGCAAACCCTGGCTGGACGCTTCAAACAGATTGAAACCCCAGCCGCAGCGGGTGGGGTGTACTGAAATCTCTGTGACAAGAAATTAACTGTGGGAGCCAACCCTAATGCCAGTCAGTTAAGGAAACGAAAGGCTGCCACAAACTTGTGGTGAGCGGGCTTGCCCCGCTCACCACAGAAGCTGTTTTGCGCATGCAATTTCTTAACTGACTGGTTGATCAACACCCTCGCCCTGGGCCAGTTGCGGATGCGGCAACACCATCGAATAAGCGCCCTGGTGATACAGCAACGGCGCACGGCCAAAATCGTCAAAGCGCACCACCTTGCCGATCATGATCCAGTGATCGCCGCCATCCACCTGCTGGTACTTCTCGCAATGAAAGTGCGCCGCACAGTCGGCAAACACCGGCGCGCCGCCTTCACCGTGCTCATGGGCGATACCGGCAAAACGGTCTTCCTTGGGGCGGGCGAAGTTGTTGGACAGCTCGATCTGGTTGGCCGCCAGGATGTTCACCGCAAAATGGCTGGCCTGCTCAAACACCCCGTGGCTGGTGGAACGCTTGTCGATGCTCCACAACACCAGCGGCGGGTCCAGGGATACCGAGTTGAAACTGTTGGCGGTGACGCCCACCTGTTTACCGCACTCGGTGGCGGCCGTGACCACCGTGACACCGGTGGCGAAGTTGCCCAGCGCACGGCGAAAGGCACGCGAATCAAATGGCGTAGACATACAAGACTCCTGGCACCGCACACGCGGCGCCCATGATTGTTATTGTTGGGTAACCACTCAGACCATGCTCGGGTCAGGCTCAAGCCCCATCAGCTCGCGGCCCAGGATCTGCGCGCAAACGTCGTAGTCGGTATAGGCATGCGCCCCGGTCATATGGGCGTCGCGCCACAGCCGTTGCAGTTCGTTGCTCTCCATCCACGCGCCGCCACCGGTCGCTTCGAACAAGCGGTCCACGGCCTGGATGCACATCTTCACCGCGTACGCCTGGTTGGTGCGCCAGAACGCCAGGGTTTCCTTGGACGGGTACACATGCCGCTCGCCATGCTCGGCATGCTCCAGCCAAGTCTTTTCGAGGAACGCGCGAGCCGCCGCCACCTGGTGCGTGGACTCGGCCAGGCGCATCAGTGCCGGGGTGGCCGCGCCGACTTGCGCACCGGTGTAGGCGCGCACGCGGTTGCGGGTCTTGTCGCGGAACGCTTGCAGCATGCGCTCGGCAATCCCGAGGCTGACGGTGGAGAAACCACTGGCGAAATACGGGCGATACGGCGTGTAGTAAATCTGGCTGTCGGGGTACAGGCCAAACCCGGCGGACTTGCCTTCCATCATGTCCTTGGCCTTCTGGATGCGATGGTTGGGCACAAACACATTGTCCACGCTCAGCGTCTTGGTGCCGCTGCCACGCATGCCCAGCGCAAACCAGTCATCGAGAATTTGATAATCGCTGCGCGGCAACACCGCGAAGCAGTAATCCTGGCCGCCTTCGGCATTGTGCCGACGGCAGCCCATGATCGCCCATTCAGCGTGATCGCTGCCGCTGCTCCAGCCCATCTGGCCGCTGAACAGCACACCACCTTCCACCTCCTCCACCTTGCCGAACGGCGCGATGCTGCTACTGGCGGTGGCGTCGGGGTTTTCCAGCCACAACTCGTCCTGCAATCGCTTGGAAAACATCGCCAACTGATGGCTGTGGGTGCACAGCAAACTCATGGCCCACGCGGTACTGGCGCAGGCTCCGGCCAGTAACGCGATGCAGTCACAGAACGCCGGCAAGGACATTTCCAGCCCGCCATAGGCGCGGGGCTGGAACGCACGGTGCAGGCCGATGCGCTTGAGCAAGGCGATGTTTTGCGCGGGTACTTTTCGATCGTTCTCGGCCTGCGCCGCATTGGCCGCGATGGTCGGCAGCAGGGCCTTGAGGTCTTCGAGCAAGGGGTTGGGTTGTTGCATGGGACACCTGTTTTTATTGGAGTTGGTGTCCAGTATTGCCAGCGAACGTCAGGGGCGGAATGGATGTTCCATGGGGACGCTTGCACTTTCCATAGGGCTACTTGAACCCGCCCTGGCTGGCGCGATATTCACCTGGCGCCATGTGCGCGTAGCGCTGGAAAAAACGGCTGAAATACGCCGGGTCCTTGAAGCCCAGGCGGTAGCAGATTTCGTTGGCCGAATGCCCGGTGAACAGCAGCAGGCGCTTGGCTTCCTGCATCAAGCGCTCCAGCACCAGACGCTTGGACGACAATGCCGCGACCCGCCGGCAAATATCATTGAGCCGTGCTTCGCTGACCCCCAGGCTCTGCGCATACACCGCCAGGGGCAGGTGCTCCAGGTAGCGCTCTTCAATCAGCGCATTGAAGCGATAAAACACTTGCAAGTCCTCATGCCGCGCCGGGCGTGCTGCCAGCGTCTGCCCGGCCAGGCGGAACAGGCCGGTCATGATCAGCCGCGTCAGCGCCTCAAGCGCCGGCCCCCGGCCGACGGCGCGGCCATCGAATTCACGGCGCAGTTCATCCAGCAGCAGGCTCAGGCGCTCGGCTTCGGGCTTGAATACGGCGTCGAGCTTGTCCAGCGCCACGCATACCGGCGCCATGCTCGGCGCAGGCGCCAGGCTCGGGTCCTGCTCCAACAGGCTCCACACCAACTGCTGCTTGACCGTCAGCACATGGCCCTCGCTGTCGGGCTCGGTGGCGAAGGAATGCGGGATGGTCGGCGGCGTGAGGAAAAACATCGGCCCGCGTTCGACGTATTGCTGGTCATCCAGGTACACCCGCACCGCGCCGTTTTTCACGTAGTGCATCTGGAAAAACCGGTCGTGCCGATGCACCGGCATATTGCGCCCGAAGAACCCCGCGAGGTTGCTGAGGCGGTCGTAGTGGATGTCGGCGTCGCTGTAACGCTGGTCATAGACTTGGCCGATGTTGATGTTGGGAATCGGCGAACGCTCGGTGCTCATGAAAACTCTGCTCTTCTTGTTGTTGGCGTTGCACGGCCGCACGGGTGCACCCGCTCAAGGTATCAGCGCACCACAACAAAGCAACAGCCTCTCTTCGGTGCACGTTCGATACGCCATCGCCTCTTTCAACACGCCCGATCCTTGTAAATCCAAGGCCGCAAAGGATTGGCACACTTCATGCCTCTGTATATTCATTCAAGTTGCTTGAATGAAATTACCGACCTTTCAAGGGGAATGACAATGATGCGATTCACGTTAAAAGCACTGTCCTTGTCGCTGGCTGCGCTGTGCAGTGTGTCCGTGGCCCACGCCGACGATCTGTTGCAGCGGATCAAGCAGAAAAACGAGATCGTCGTGGCGACGGAAGCGCGTTTCGCGCCATTCGAATCCGTTGAGAACGGCAAGATCGTCGGCTACGGCGCCGACCTGATGCACTACGTGCTCGACGCCGACCTGCCGGGGGTCAAGGTGCGCCAGCTGGACCTGCCGTTCCAAGGCATCCTGCCGGGCCTGGACACCAAAAAGTTCGACTTCGTGGTCACCTCGGTCACCGTCAACAAGGCGCGCTTCGAACAGTTCGCCTTTACCGTGCCGATTGCCGAATCCACCGTGGCCCTGCTCAAGCGCGCCGACGATAGCAACGTGAAAACTCTGGCCGATCTGAATGGCCGGGTGATCGGCTCCCAAGCGGGCTCCGGCCAACTGGCGGTGTTGCAGGCGCTGGATGCCAAGCTCAAGGCCGAAGGCCAACCGGGCCTCAAGCGCATCAAGGAATACGTCGGCTTTGACGAAGCCTATGCCGATTTGGCCAACGGGCGCCTCGACGGCGTGGCCCAATCGCTGTCCAACCTCGGCCCACTGATGAAGGCGCGTCCGGGTGTGTTCAGTACCCTGCCTGAGATGGTCGGCCCAGTGACCTACTTCGGTTGGGTCGGCCGCAAAGACGCCGACAGCGCCAGCCTGGTCAAACTGTTCAGCGACGGCATTGCCCGCGCCTCGAAGGACGGCACCCTCAAGACCCTGCAAGACAAATGGTTCGGCTTCACCATGCAATTGCCGACCGACGCCATGCCGGTGCCGAGCATCTGATGAACGATTTCAGCAGCCGTCTCGCCCTGTATTGGCCGGCCTTGCTCGATGGCGCCTGGACCACTCTGTGGCTGTGCAGCATCGCCATGCTGCTGGGCTTTGCGCTGGGGGTGCTCATTCACCTGTTGGCCAACGGCCGCAGCCGGGTGGGCGTGGCGTTTACCCGGGTCTACGTGAGTTTCTTTCGCGGCACGCCAATGCTGGCGCAACTGCTGCTGATCTTTTACCTGCCTTCGGCCTTGGGCCTGGACATTCCACCCATGGTCGCTGCAGCGGCGGCGCTGGCCTTGAACACGGCGGCCTACCAATCGCAGATCCTCAGCAGCGGCTTTGCGGCGATCCCTCGCGGGCAGTTGGAAGCGGCGTCGATATTCGCGTTGGGCAAGTACAACACGTTGGTGCATATCCAATTGCCCCAGGTGCTGCGCCTGACCTTGCCAGCGCTGATTTCCGAGCTGATCGATGTGATCAAGGTGTCGGCGGTGGTCTCGGTGATTTCCATCACCGACCTGATGCGCGTCAGCCAACAGTTGGTGTCGCAAACCTATCGCCCGCTTGAGGTGTACCTGGTGGCGGCGCTGTTCTACCTGGTGCTGACCAGCCTGTTGAGCGTGCTCGGCAGCCTGTTGGAACGCCGCTGGAAGGAGCGCACCTGATGCACGAAGTCTTGAGTTACCTGCCGGATTTTGCCGATGCACTGCTGGTGACCCTGGGCATCAGCCTGGCCGCCGCCGTGATCGGTTTGGCCGCAGGCTTTGGCCTGAACGCCCTGCGCCTGCGGGTGCCGGGGTTTGCCCTGGTGTACCGCGTGTATGTGTGGCTGATCCGTGGCACGCCGTTTTTGGCGCAGTTGGCGGTGATTTATTTCGGCCTGCCGGTGATCGGCCTGCGCCTGGAAGCCGTGGAGGCCAGCATCCTCGCACTGGCGCTCTACAGCGCCGCGTATTTTGCCGAGTTGTTCCGCTCGGCCTGGGCCAGTGTGCCCCATGGCCAGGTGGAAGCGGCGCGAGTGCATGGCCTGTCGCAAGGCCAGGTGTTCTGGCATGTGCAGGCACCCCAGGCCCTGGCCTTCGCCCTGCCGTTGTTGGGCAACCAGGTGATCCTGACCATCAAGGAAAGCGCCGTGACCTCGATCATCACCGTGCCGGAACTGACCATGACCGCCGGGCGCATCGTCTCCACCACCTTTTCTTATGTCATGCCCTACGCCCTGCTGGTGTTGAGCTACTGGCTGCTGACCAGCGCGGTCGCGGCCGTGGCACGCAGCCTGGCGCGGCGCATGACCCGTCATCTACGAGGCTGACCGGATGAGCAGCCTACCGCTTCTTGAACTGCGCGGCGTCGGCAAGTCCTACGGCGCCAACCGCGTGTTGCGCGGCTTTGACCTGCAGGTGCAAGCCGGTGAAATCGTCTCGCTGATCGGGCCTTCGGGCTCGGGCAAGACCACCGCGCTGCGCTGCATGAATTTCCTGGAACGCTACGACGAAGGCGAAGTGTGGATCGACGGCCAACTGCTGGGCTACA
Source organism: Pseudomonas sp. 18175 (assembly GCF_050432925.1). Classification (NCBI taxonomy): domain Bacteria; kingdom Pseudomonadati; phylum Pseudomonadota; class Gammaproteobacteria; order Pseudomonadales; family Pseudomonadaceae; genus Pseudomonas; species Pseudomonas sp. 18175. The sequence continues at coordinate 92,081 of NZ_JBKFTO010000023.1, forward strand.
GCGGCCCCGGTCGGCAAGTGAGCGATTGCGACAGCGAAGCCAAGGTCGATGAAGTGCGCAACCCGCTGTCCATGGTGTTCCAGCAATTCAACCTGTGGCCGCACATGACGGTGCGCGAAAACGTCATGGCGCCATTGGTGCTGGGCAAGCGCATGGCTAAAGCCCAAGCGCGCACCTTGGCCGATCACGCACTGGCCCGGGTCGGCCTGGCCGCCAAGGCCGATGCCTACCCGGCACGACTCTCCGGCGGCCAGCAGCAACGCGTCGGCATTGCCCGCGCACTGGCGGTGAAACCGCGGCTGATGCTGCTGGATGAACCCACCTCGGCCCTCGATCCGGAACTGGTGGAAGAAGTGCTGCACGTGATCCGCAGCCTCGCCGACGATGGCATGACCATGGTCATGGTCACCCACGAGATGAGCTTCGCTGCGCAGATTTCCGATGTGGTGGTGTTCATGGAGGCCGGGCAGATCATCGAGACCGGTGCGCCCCAAGGCCTGTTCAATGCGCCCAAGACCGAGCGCCTGCAACAGTTCCTCAAGCCCTGGTTCAACCGCAGCCTGCAGGTGACGTCATGACCGCCCTCGCCGTTTCAGCCGCGCGCCTGCAAGGCCTGCTGGACACCCTGGCCACCTTCGGCCCCGGCGCCAATGGCGGCATGAACCGCCAGGCCTTGTCGCAAGAAGATCTCCAAGCCCGCGCCTGGCTGATCGACGCAGCGCGCAAGCTCGGCTGCACCGTCTGGACCGACGCCTGCGCCAACCTGTTTTTGCGCCGCGACGGCCGTGAAGACCTGCCGCCAGTCATGACCGGCAGCCATATCGACACCCAACCCACCGGCGGCACGCTGGACGGTTGCTACGGTGTGATGGCCGGACTTGAATGCCTGCATGCTCTGCACGACGCCGATGTGCGCACGCGCCGCCCCATTGAAGTGGTGGTGTGGACCAACGAAGAAGGCAGCCGTTTCAGCCCGGGCGCCATGGGTTCCAGCGCTTATGTGCAGCCTGAGCGGCTCGCGGCTTATCGCAACAACCTGGACAAGGACGGCGTGTCCGTGGGCCAGGCGCTGGACGCCCACGCCCTGCGTTTTGCCGACATCCCGCTGCGGGGCAAGATCAACACCCATGCCTTTGTCGAGCTGCATATCGAACAAGGCCCGGTGCTGGAGCAGGCCAATATCCCGCTGGGTGTGGTCTCGGGCATCCAGGGCGTGCGCTGGTACCAGGTGCGCTGCACAGGCGCCTCGGCCCATGCGGGCACCACGCCGCACCCGATGCGCAACGATGCGATGTCGCAGGCCATGGAGGCCGTCAAGCGCATCGATGCACTGGCCGACACGCTGGCCGGTGAGGATAAGCGTCTGACCTTCGGTCGCTGGAACGTGCACCCCAACGCCATCAATACGATTGCCGGTGAAGTGACCTTCAGCATCGACTTCCGTCACGCCGACCCAGCCGTCCTCGCAGCTTTCGATGCTCAGTTGAGCACTTGCCTGCCGACCAATGCCGAGCTGACAAGCCTGTTCAGCCATGCGCCGACGGCATTCGATTCCAAGGTCATCGAGGTACTCGAACACGCCTGCGACGCCACCGGCCTGCCGTGGCAACGCATCCGCTCCGGCGCCTTCCACGACGCCATGTACCTGGCCGAGCACTGCCCCACCGCCATGCTGTTCGTCCCCAGCCGCGACGGCATCAGCCACAACCCGCTGGAATTCACCGAACCCACGCAACTGCTGGCGGGCGCCCAGGCTCTGGCCTGGAGCCTGGTTGCACTTGCCGAACAACCCTGAACCCATAGGAATATTTATGAGCCACGTTACCCATAGCCACGACTACCCAGCCTGCTGCCAACCCGACAACGGCGATTCCCTGGGCATCAACGCCACCCTCAAAGAGCCGATCTCGGTGGACGGCACCCCAGTACTCGGCGAAACCTACACCGTGCCCGCCCGCTGCGGCCGCGCCGTGCGCCTCAAGGCCGGTGAAGTGATCAAGATCGTCAACACCCACGGCACCCAGGTGTGCGACACCTGGCTGTTCAACAGTGAAGACATGAGCGAATTCCTCTCCATGGAACACGCCCGCGCCCACTGCAACAGCATCATCCCCAAGGCGGGCGATGACCTGTTCAGCAACCGCCGCCGCAGCATCGGCACCCTGCTCACCGACACCTCGCCGGGCATCCACGACACCCTGATGGCCGCCTGCGATTTGCATCGCTACACCAACCTCGGCGTGGTGGGTTACCACGACAGCTGCGCCGACAACATGCGCCTGGCCCTGGCTGCCATCGGCCTGCGCGCCCACGAAGTGCCGCAGCCGTTCAACCTGTGGATGAACATTCCGGTCAAGCCGGACTACAGCGTCGAGTGGCTGCCACCGGTGTCCAAGGCTGGCGACTATGTGGAGATCCGTGCCGAGATGGACGTGGTGGTGGTGATGTCGGCCTGCCCGCAGGACATCGTGCCGATCAACGACCTCAACCCGGTAGAAGTGACCTTCTCGGTTCACGCCTGAGGCTTGAACCGGCAGTAGACGGCAGGCATCCGTGACCCTAGGATGCCTGTCGCATCATTGAATGCCCTTTTTCACCCGAGGCCTGCATGTCCACACCCAGCAAACCGCCTGTCAGCAAAGCCCTGCACTCCGATGGCCTGCCCAGCCTGAGCGTGCGGCTGCGCCATGCGCGCAAGGTCGCCGGGCTGACCCTCAAGCAGGTGGCGGTGGCCGCCGGCTGTTCCGAAAGCCTGATCTCCAAGCTGGAAAACGACGCCGCCTCGCCGTCCCTGGCCATGCTGCACCGCCTGGCCCTGGCGTTGGGCAGCAACGTGTCCGAACTGACCAGCGAAGAATGGGTGTCGGAAGAACCGGTGCTGCGCGCCGGCGCCCGGCAGGTCAATCGCTTCGCCAGCGGCGCGAAGAAAGGCTATATCGACCTTGAGCGCATCACCCACCTGCAAAAAGGCGGGCTGTTGCAGGGCGATATCCATATCGTGTCGCCGGGCATGGTCAGTGACATGATCGAGCATGCCGGTGAAGAAATGGGCTACGTGATCGAGGGCAGCCTGGAGCTGACCTTGGGCGAAACCACCTACACCTTGAACGCCGGGGATTCGTTCCACTTTCCCAGCAATGTGCCCCATGGCTATCGCAATGGCACCGACCGTGTCGCGCGCATCTTGTGGATCAACACCCCTGCTACCTTCTAAACACAGGCGCACCGCAAACGTGCGTCGTTTCTACCCAAGTGACAGTTTTCAGGGCGTCGCCAACGCCAGCCAACCCAAGCATTCCCTTTAAAAACATAAACATAGCGTTTATGGCCTGAAGCTTGCTTTTGAAACAGCGCCGCGCCTTGCGGTACTCGTTTCCCCCATCCCCTTGCGATGGGCGACCCAGCCTCAACGATGCGGCTGATGTCTCCAAGCGAAACGACTCACACATTCAGCCGACAGCGTCGTCGGTATGTGAAATCAGGCCCTCCTTCCCCCCGCCTGCATTTCTTCCCAGACCTTTCCTCTTCCAGCGCACCGGCCCAAAGGCTGCGGTGGACGTTTGGGCCTGGGTTCCAGGAGTCTTCCGAATGGCTATGAATCGTCGTGCTTTCCTGCGTACGTCCGCTATTTCTGCTGCTGCATTGTCCACCTTGAGCTTGAAGAGCTTTTCGGCGTTTGCTGCCGATGACGCGATCAATATCGCCTCGCTCTACGACAACTCCGGTGGCCTGGACATCTATGGCAAGCCCATCGTCGACGCCCTCACCTTCGCGGTCGAAGAACTCAACGGCGCTGGCGGCCTGCTCGGTCGCCCGCTCAACCTGATCAAGTACGACACCCAGTCGAACATGCAGCTCTACGCCCAATACGCGCAACAAGCGGCGCTCAAGGACCGTGCGGCGGTGGTGCATGCCGGTATCACCTCGGCCTCGCGGGAAGTGGTGCGCCCAGTGCTCGACCGCTACAAGACCCTTTACTTCTACAACAACCAGTACGAAGGCGGCGTGTGTGACCGCAACGTGTTTGCCACCGGCGTGACCCCTGGCCAGACCGTGGAGAAACTGGTATCCCACGTCACCCAAAAGTGGGGCAAGAAGGTCTACATCGTCGCGGCCGACTACAACTACGGGCAGATCGTCACCGCGTGGGTGAAGAAGTACGTGGAACAGGCCGGTGGCGAAAGCGTGGGTATCGAGTTCTTCCCGCTGGACGTGACCAACTTCGGCGCCACCATCTCCAAAATCCAGGAAGCCAAGCCGGACTTCGTCTGGTCGGCCCTGGTGGGTGGCGCGCACATGTCGTTCTATCGCCAATGGAAAGCCGCAGGCATGACCGGCAAGTTGCCGATTGCGTCCACCACCTTCGCTGGCGGCAACGAACACATCGTGCTGTCGCCAGAGGAATGCAACGGCATCCTGATCTGCCAGAACTATGTGCAGGAACTGGCCACGCCGCAGAACCAGGCGTTCGTCGAACGTTTCCACAAGCGCTTTGGCGCCGACTACCCCTACATCACCGAACTGGCCATGGGCGCCTATCAGGGCATGATGCTGTGGGCCGAAGGCGTGCGCCAGGCTGGCACGGTGGAGCGCATGGCCGTGACCCAGGCCCTGGAAAAAGGCATCAGCCTCGACCTGCCCAGCGGCAAGGTCAGCGTTGACCCGGCGACTCACCACTGCGTGCTCGACGTGCACATCGCCGAGGTGCGCGACCGCCGTCTGGAAGTGGTCGAAAGCTTTGCCCAACAAGCGCCGTCCGACACCGCCGCCGTGTGCGATTTGGTGAAGAACCCGCGTGACGCCAAACAATACAGCATCGCGCTGTAAGGAGGCCGACATGGATTGGGCTGCCATTTTTTCCCTGCAAATCGTGGGCGCCATCGCCACGCTGGTGCTGTTGAGCATCGGCCTGGCGGTGGTGTTCGGGATGATGAAGATCATCAACCTGGCCCACGGTGAATTCATGATGCTCGGCGGTTACGTCGCCGTGCTCGCCACCCACCACCTGCATGTGCCCATCTGGATTTCGATCCTGGTGCTGGCGCCTTTGACCGTGGGGCTGTTCGGCATGCTGGTGGAGCGCCTGCTGGTGCGCCACCTGTACGGGCGCATGATCGACACCATGCTCGCCACCTGGGGCCTGAGCCTGGCCCTGACCGGCGCGGCCACCATGCTGTTCGGCAACACCACGGTGGGCATCAGCTCGCCGTTGCCGGGCATCAGCATCGGCGCGTATCAAACCAGTGGCTACGGCCTGTTTGTGATCGGCGTGGCCGTGGCCGTACTGCTGGGCATGTGGGCGCTGCTGCGCTTTACCCACTTTGGCCTGTGTGCCCGCGCCACCATGCAAAACGCCAAGATGGCCGCTGCATTGGGGGCCAATCCTGGGCGCATCTACAGCCTCACGTTTGGCCTCGGTGCCGCGCTGGCTGGTCTGGGCGGTGCGGTGTTGGCGCCGCTCACCGGGGTGATCCCGACGCTTGGCGCCAGTTATATCGCCAAGGCGTTTATCACCGTGATCGGCGGTGGCAGCGCGGTCATCACCGGCACGCTGAGCGCCGCCAGTGGCTTTGGGGTGATCAGCCAAGTGGTGACGTTCTTCAGCACCCCGGTGTTCGGTGAAGTGGCATTGCTGCTGGCGGCCATTGTGTTGATCCGCGTACTGCCTCAGGGCATTACCGGTCGTTTCTTTCGGAGGGCGTTCTGATGCCTGTTGATACCCGCACCCTGTTACCGGTGCTCGGCTGCGCCCTGGCCGCCGTGCTGGTGGCGGTCCTGCCGCAGTGGCTCGACCTGTTTACCTTATTGTCCCTGACCATCTACCTGGTGATGGCGCTGTTGGCCTTGAGCCTGGCGTTTATCTGGGGGTTTGGCGGCATTCTGTGCTTTGGCCAGGCGGCGTTTTTTGGCCTGGGGGCCTACGCCTATGCCATCGGTGTGCTGAATATCGGCGACAGCACCTGGCCGGTGTTGCTGGCCATCGCCGTACCGGCGCTGGTGGCGGCGGCCATGGGCTACTTCATGTTCTACGGCGGCATCAGTGACGTGTACCTGGGGGTGATCACCCTGGCAGTCACCTTGATTCTGTTCAATGTGATGAACTCCACGTCCGGCTCCGAGTACCACATCGGCAGCGCATTGCTGGGTGGTTTCAACGGCATCCCGGCGATTCCCACCTTGAATGTGCCGTTCAACCCGGACCGTGTGCTGGAGCCGGAAACCCTGTTCCAGGTGATCGGCGGTGCGTTGATCCTGTGCTACCTGGGCCTGCGCGGACTGCTCGCCAGTCGTTTCGGCAAAGTGGTCGTAGCGATTCGTGAAAACGAACAACGCGCCGGCCTGCTGGGCTATGACACGCGCCTGCACAAGTTGATCGTGTTCAGCCTGGGCGGCGGCACTGCGGGGTTGGCCGGTTGCCTGTTCGCCAACTGGGGCGCGTTTGTCAGCCCGGGTGTGTTCGGGCTGGCGCAGTCGGCGCAGATCATCATCTGGGTCATCGTCGGCGGGCGCGGCACCTTGTTCGGGCCGATCCTGGCGTGCATCGGCATCCAGGCGCTGATGGCGCGGCTGGGAGAACAGCAGCATGTGGACAGCGGCTTCGTACTCGGCCTGATTCTGTTGGTGTTTGTGATGCTGTTGCCACGCGGCTTGCTACCGACCCTAAGCAGCGGCGTAGCGCGTGTGTTCCAACGCCGCCCCCAACCGTTGCCTGCCCAGGAGCGCGCACTATGAGCCTGTTGCAAACCCAAGGCCTGGGCGTGAGCTTCGGTGGCGTGCATGCGGTAAAAGAGGTGGATTTCACCCTGCAAAGCGGCGAACTGCGCTGCCTGATCGGGCCCAATGGCGCCGGTAAAAGCACCTTTTTCAAGATGCTCAGTGGCCAGCTCAAACCCACCCGTGGCGTGTGCCACTTCAAGGGCCAGCGCATCAGCGGGCTGGCGCCGCACAAAGTCGCCCAACTCGGCATCGGCATCAAAACCCAGGCCCCCAGCGTGTTCGACGGCCTGGACGTGCTGGAAAACCTGCGCCTGGCCGCCAGCCGCAAGCAAACCCCAAGCGAAGCGCGCAACACCGCCGAAGAGACCCTGGAACGCATCGGCCTCACCGAGCTGCGCACGCGCCTGGTGGGCGATTTGGCCCACGGCCAACGCCAGTGGGTGGAGCTGGGCATGATCCTCGCCTCGCGCCCGGAGCTGGTGCTGCTGGACGAACCGGCGGCCGGCATGACCTACCAGGAAGTGCGCAAGACCGCCGCGCTGATCAAGGAAATCAATGCCCACAGCACCGTGGTGGTGGTGGAGCACGACATGGAATTTATCCGCCTGATCGCCGGCACCGTCACCGTGTTCAACCAAGGCGCGATCCTGGCCCAAGGCAGTTTTGCCGAGGTCACCCAAGACCCCGCCGTGCGCGAAGCCTACCTGGGCAAGCAGGAGATCAAACATGCTTGAAGTCATCGGTTTATCCGCCGGTTACGGCCGTATCCCTGTGCTGCGCGACATTCGCTTGAGCTGCGCCGCCAACACCTGCGTGGGCGTGCTGGGGCGCAATGGCATGGGCAAGACCACCTTGCTGCGTGCGCTGATGGGGGAAATTCCCACCATGGCTGGCAGCCTGCATTTTGATGGCGAGGACTTGAGCCGCGCCGCTGCCCACCAACGCGCCCGCGCCGGTATCGGCTATGTGCCCCAAGGTCGGCAGATCTTCCCTTTCTTAAGCGTGCGGGAAAACCTGCGCATGGGCTGCGTGAAGGATTTTGCCAAGGCCGACGCCACCATCGAACGCATCCTTGCGTACTTTCCGCGCCTGCAACGCCTGCTCGACCAGCCCGGTGGCGCGCTGTCCGGTGGTGAGCAACAGCTGCTGGCCCTGGCCCGCTGCCTGTGCGGCGAACCCAACATCATCCTGCTGGACGAGCCCACCGAAGGCATCCAGCCCTCGATCTGCGACGAAATCATTGAAACCCTGCAGCGCCTGCGCGTGGAGCAAAGCCTGGCGGTGATCCTGGTGGAGCAAGACATTGAATTCTTGAGTGCCTTGTCCGACCGCATCCTGATCATCGAGAACGGCCAACTGGTGGACGAGGTCGACCCGGCCCACACCAGTGCCGAGGCCATCGCCGAGCGTTTCATGGGCTTTCATGCATAAGGAACCTGCTATGACGATTCAACGCCCTACCCTGGCCGACCTCACCCAAGTCGGCCGCAGCCTTGGCCTGGAACTGGCCGAGCCGCTGCTGGATGAATACGCATACATTCTCGAAGCCGTGTGGCAGGACTACGACCGCCTCGACGCCATCGCCACCCCGCCCGCACCACCGCGCTACCCACGCGGCCCGGGCCAGGTGCCGACGGACAATCGCTACAACGCCTGGTACGTGCGCACGGATATCCAGGGCGCCGCCAGCGGAAAACTGGCTGGCAAGCGCGTGGCGCTCAAGGACAATATCTGCCTGGCCGGCGTGCCAATGATGAACGGCGCATCGACCCTGCACGGCTATGTACCGGACATTGACGCCACCGTCGCCACCCGCGTGCTGGACGCCGCCGGGCAGATCCTCGGCAAGGCCCATTGCGAGTTTTTCTGCGTGTCGGGCAGTAGCCACACCAACGCCACCGGCGCGGTGCACAACCCGCGTAATCCGGGGCATTCCACTGGCGGTTCGTCGTCGGGTTGCGCCGCGTTGATTGCCGCCGGTGAAGTGGACCTGGGCATCGGCACCGACCAAGGTGGCTCGGTGCGCATTCCGGCGGCCTACTCCGGTATCTATGGCATGAAGCCGACCCACGGGCTGATCCCCTACACCGGCATCATGCCCATCGAAATGACCCTGGACCACGCCGGGATCATGAGCGCCAACCTGGCCGACAACGCCCTGTTGCTGGAGGTACTGGCAGGCGCCGACGGGCTCGACCCACGCCAGGATCGGGTGGTGCCGACCGAGGCCTATACCCAGGCCCTGGGCAAAGGCTGCAAGGGCTTGCGAATCGGGGTGGTGCGCGAAGGCTTCGGCCACGCCAACTCCGAGGCGGATGTGGATGCGGCGGTGCGGCGTGCTGCGGCGTTGTTCGAAGGCCTCGGCGCCAGGGTCGAGGACATCTCGATCCCGCTGCACGCCCTGGGCCACGCGATCTGGACCCCGATTGCGGTAGAAGGCACCACCCAATTGCTGCGCGGCTACAATTACGGCTCGAACTGGAAAGGCCTGTACGTGGAAAGCCTGATGCGCGCCCAACAGGATTGGCAGAGCAAGGCCGGGCAATTCCCCCACGATTTGAAAACCTGCCTGTTGGCCGGTGAATACGCGTACAAACGCTTTGGCGGCCAGTACTACGCCAAGGCCCAGAACGCCGCCCGGCAACTGCGTGCGGCTTACGACCAGCACTTGCAGGACTTTGACGTGTTGCTGATGCCTACCGTGCCGCTCAAGGCGCCCAAACTGCCCACAGCAGACGCTTCGCCCAGCGAGTGGGTGCAACGGGCCCTGGAAATGAACGCCAACACCGCGCCGTTCGACGTGACCGGCCACCCTGCGCTGTCGATCCCTTGCGGACTTGCCAGCGGCCTGCCGGTGGGCATGATGCTGGTGGCGCGGGACTACGATGAAGCCATGCTGTACCAAGTGGCGCACGCGTTCGAACAACATATTGACTGGGAAAGCCTGACGTCATGAGCACCCCCGACTACAAAGTCGGCCTGTTGTTTTCCGAGAGCAGCCTCACCGCTGCCTCGGAAACCACCCAGGCCAATGCCACTCACTTGGCCATCGCCGAGGTCAACGACGCGGGCGGCATCCATGGCCGGTTGCTGGTGCCGGTTGATGGCCACCCCGGCGCCGAACCTGCGGATTATCGCGACAGCGCCGTGCGCCTGTGTGACGAACACCAGGTGCAGGTGCTGTTCGGCACCCACATGTCGAGCACCCGCAAAACCGTGCTGCCGGTGGTGGAGAGCCGTCGCCGCTTGCTGTTCTACCCCACGCTCTATGAAGGGTTTGAATACTCACCGTGGTGTTACTACACCGGCTCCGCACCGAACCAGAACTCGGTGCAATTGGCGCGGTATGTACTGGAACACTTCGGCAACCGCGTGCTGTTTGTCGGTGGCTCCTATGTGTACCCGTTCGAGTCCAACCGCATCATGCGCGAGCTGTTCGAACAGGCCGGCGGTGAAGTGGTGGACGAGATCTACCTGCCCTTCCACGCCACCGCCGAAGACTTCGAACGGGTGATGCAACAGGCGCGGGCCACGGCACCGGATGCGATCTACTCGACCATCGTCGGCAGCGATATCCCGGCGCTGCACCGGGCCTATCGCCAGGCCGGTTTCGACCCGGCGCGCATGCCCATCGTCAGCCTGGCCACCAACGAGGTGGATGTATTGCGCATGAGCGCTGAAGAAGCCGAAGGGCATGTGTCGGCGGCACCGTGGTTTTCCACCTTGCAGACGCCCGCCAGCCAAGCCTTCTTGGCGCGCTACCGGGCGCGTTTTGGTGATGAAGCACCGCTGACAGCGGGCGCCGAGGCGGCGTATTTCCAGGTGCATCTGTTCGCCGAAGCGGCACGGCGCGCAGAGGGTGGGTCTATCGAAGCGCTGCGCCAGGCGTTGGCCGGTGCGAAGTTCGACGCGCCTCAAGGCCGCGTGCAAATCGACGCCGACACCCAACACACCTGGCTGTGGCCACGCATCGCCCGCCTCGACCACCAGCGCCGTTTCGAGTTGGTGGTGCAAAGCGAGCAACCGGTCAAACCCAGCCCGTACATGGTCGACTACCAACTGGATGGGCAGCCATGAGCGGCAGCAGCGCACCTTCATTGCTGCGCGAACTCAAGGGCCTGCGCGTGCTGGTGATCCACCCGGTGGACGCCGAAGCCCGCGTGGTACTGGACCAGTTGCAGCGCATCGGCTGCATCGTCGAGCAATGCTGGCCGGTGCCTGCGCACTTGCCAGAGCACACCGACGTGGTGCTGCTGGCCGTGGAACTCAGCCAGCGCCTGAACACCCAGGCGCTGGTGGAAGGCCTCAGCGAACAGGCGCCGCCGATCATCGCGGTGGTGGGCTATGAAAACCCCTCGATGCTGCAACTGGTGCTGGAAACCCAGCCGGCTGCGGTCATCGAGCGTCCACTACGGCCCTTCGGCCTGTTGACCCAGTTGCTGATGGCTCGCGCTGCCTGGCGCGCACGTATCGACATGCTGGCGCAACTGCGCAAGTTGCAGACCCGGCAACCGGCGGTTTCCAAGATTTCCATGGCCAAGGCCTTGCTCATGGCCCGCCATCGCATCGGCGAAAACGACGCCCACCGCCGTCTGCAACGGGATGCCATGGCCAGCCGCACCAGCATGGAGGCGGTGGCCCAAGCCATCATCGATGCCGGCCTGCCCCCACTATCAGAATAAGCAGAGGTTACTTATGCAAGCCTTCAATTTCAGCACCACCGCCCACCTGATCTGCGCCAGCGGCGCTGCCGCCCAACTGGCCGAACATTGCGCCGCCCGAGGCGCGCGCAACGTGCTGCTGGTGACCGACGCCGGCATCCTGCGCCATAACCTGCTGGACTCAGTGCTGCCCGGCTTTGCCGCCGCCGATATCAACTTACAGGTGTACAGCGACGTGCTCGCCGACCCGGCCGAAGAGCTGGTGCTGGCCGCCACTGAACAAGCCCGCGCAATGGGCGCCGACCTGATCGTCGGCTTCGGCGGCGGCAGCTCCATGGACACCGCCAAGCTAGTCGCCTACCTCGCCCAGCCTGGCCAACGCCAGGGCCTGAGCGACATCTACGGCGTCAACCAGGCCAGCGGCACACGCCTGCCGCTGATCCAGGTGCCGACCACTGCCGGCACCGGCTCGGAAGTCACGCCGATCTCCATCGTGACCACCGCCACCGGCAAGTCCGGCGTGGTGTCGCCGCAGTTGCTGCCGGACCTGGCGATTCTGGATGCACAACTGACCGTGGGCCTGCCCGGCCCGGTCACCGCCGCCACCGGTATCGACGCGATGGTGCACGCCATTGAGGCCTACACCAGCAAGCTGCGCAAAAACCCGATCTCCGACCTGCTCGCCCGTGAAGCCTTGCGCCTGCTCAGTGCCAACCTCGAAACCGCCGTGCGCGAGCCGCACAACCTTGAAGCACGCCAGGCCATGCTGCTGGGTGCCTGCCTGGCCGGCCAGGCCTTTGCCAATGCCCCGGTGGCGGCGGTGCATGCGCTGGCTTATCCGTTGGGGATTACGTTCCACTTGCCCCATGGGTTGTCCAATGCGCTGGTGCTTAACCCGGTGCTGGCGTTCAATTTGTCCCATGCCGGGGGGCTCTATGCGCAGCTTGCGCCGTGTGTATTAGGGGAGCGGTTGGAAGCGGGCGATGGCGCGGCGCAGTTCATCGCCGAGATGCAGCGCATCCACGCTGCTGTGGGCTTGCCGCTGCGCTTGAGAGATGCGGGCGTGACCCTGGAAAGTTTGCCGGAGTTGGCCCGCAGTGCGATGCAGCAACAGCGACTGCTGGTGAATAACCCGCGTGAAGTGAGTGAGGCGGACGCGTTGGCGATCTATACCGCTGCGTATTGAAGGGCAAATAGAAGCTAGCCCTAGTGATGTACCTGTGGGAGCGGGCTTGCTCGCGAAAGCGGTGGGTCAGTCGAAATATCTTTGACTGATACACCGCTTTCGCGAGCAAGCCCGCTCCCACATTTGGCCTTCATACATCAGGTAGATTGTGTCGCTCATCCAGTTGGGGTTATGGACGATCGCGCAACAGTGCGGCAATCATCTGCACCGGCGGCATATGCGCGGTCTGCGCCACTTGGTTGAGGCTGGCGCTGGCGGATTCCACCACCCACCCATGTNCCAGTTGGGGTTATGGACGATCGCGCAACAGTGCGGCAATCATCTGCACCGGCGGCATATGCGCGGTCTGCGCCACTTGGTTGAGGCTGGCGCTGGCGGATTCCACCACCCACCCATGTTGACGCATGCGCGCCATCAGCTCATCCGGGGTGACTTTGAACAGCGCGGCACTGTCGCTCAGCGGCGCCTTCGCAACCAGTTGCACTACCGCCACGGCTGGGTTACCGGCTGACCGCGTGCTGAAATTGGCCACCACAAACGGCAGCGCCATCACCAGCGATAACACCAGCGGAATGAACAGTGTCTTGCGCTTGATATAGCCCATCAACGGGCCCCAGTTTTTCCACAGGTGCAGCACGATCGGCACGAGCAAGACCATGCTCAGCCATTCATGCATGCTGTGGAACAGCCCGGAGGACCAGTGGAAGAACAGCGCGACACCGGAAATTGTCGAGACCAGGAAGAAGCCGGTGGTGAGAGGCGTTGCGTAGCGATGGATCAGGGTTTTCACGGCGGGGGCGTCCGTTCAGGGTTTCAAGGGCGCCGGATCATATCGCTGATGGGTGTAAAGGGTCTGTCAGCCTGGGTAAAGTTTTAGACGCAATCAGGTTTTAAGTCGTTTTACGCTGGCAAACGTCGACTCACCCCGCGCCTGCTCCAATGGATTCATCGGCGCGGGCACGGGTTGGCGATGAATGATCGGCTTAACCACGATGGAGCGCTCACTGTCGGTAGCCGAACGCTCATCACTGGGCGGCACGCCGAAGTATTCGCGGTAGCACTTGGAAAAGTGCGGCGTGGAGATAAAGCCACACAGCACCGCCAGTTCCACGATTGAAATAGGCGTTTGCTTAAGCAATTGCCTTGCCCGTATCAAGCGCAGCCGCAGGTAGTAGCGCGAAGGCGAACAGTGCAGGTACTTCTGGAACATGCGCTCAAGTTGCCGGCGCGACAGGGCGACATACGTCGCCAGTTCATCCAGGTTGATCGGTTCTTCGAGGTTGGCCTCCATCAACGCGACGATTTCCTGCAACTTCGGTTGCTGGGTGCCGAGCATGTGCTTGAGGGGCACGCTGCATTCAAAGCCGTCGAGCAACCCGGCGCGGGCCAATACCCAACTGCCGGTGCAGATGCCGCCCAGGCGCTTGGAATACCGCGCCTGGCTGCGCAGCCATTTCACCAGCTCGCCGGTCACCGTGCCCTGGATACCAATGCCGCCGCACACGATCACCGTGTCCGCTGGCGGCACGCTGGTGATCGAACCGTCAGGGGTGACCGGCACCCCGTCACTGGCCCACACCGGGTGACCGTCCAGGCTCGCGGTGTGCCAGCGGTACAGTTCCTGGCCCGACAGTTGGTTGGCCATGCGCAACGGTTCCAAGGCAGACGCCAGGGAGATCAGGGTGAATTGGTCCAGCAGTAAAAACACCAGGCTGCTGACAGGCCTTGCACTCATGGCTGCGAGGCTGCGGCAACCGACTTCGGCGCACCCTCGGGGTGCCGCGCGGTGATCAACCCGATGAAGGAAATGATCAGGGCCAGGCCAATGGTCGAGGACACTTCAAAGCGGTGCTCGGGCGTCACCAACATCACCGTCAACGCCGTGCAGATAAAGGCGATGACCAACCAGGTCAGCCAAGGAAACAGCCACATCTTGAAGGTCAACTTGACGTTACGGCGTAGCAGGATCTTGCGCATGCGCAGCTGGGAAACGGCGATCACCAAGTACACCAACAAGGCGATGGCGCCTGAGCTGGCAAGCAGGAACTGGAACAGCCCGGCCGGCATGAAGTAGCTGAGCAACGTCACGCCCGCCCCCAGGATGGTGCTGGCAATCACCGCGGCCCGAGGCACGCTGGCCGACGACGTCTTCTTCAACATGGCCGGTGCATCACCGCGCTTGCCCAGTGAAAATAGCATGCGCGAAGCAATATAGATCGATGAGTTCATGCAACTGGCCACGGCGATCAACACCACAATGTCCACCAGCAGCTTGGCGTGGGGAATATTCATCAATTCCAGTGCCCGTTGATAGGAACCGACCGAGGCCAGCAGCGGGTCATCCCACGGCACCACCGAGATCACCACAAAGATCGACAGCACATAAAACACACCAATGCGCCACATTACCGAACGCGTCGCCCGGGCGATGTTCTGCGCCGGGTTGCTGGACTCGGCCGCCGCGATGGTCACCGCTTCCGTGCCGATAAAACTGAACATAATGGTGATGAACGCGCCCACCACCGCCGACAACCCGTTGGGGGCAAACCCACCATGGTCCTGCATCAACTGGCTGAGCCCGCTGGCCTCACGCTCGGGCACCCAGCCCATCAACACCGCAAAGCCCACGCCGATAAAGCCGATGATCGCCACCACCTTGGCCATCGCGAACCAGAACTCGAACTCGCCGTATTTGGAGACGCTGAACAGGTTGGTGACCACCAACAAAAAGATCGACAACAAGGCAAACAGCCAAGCGTCGATCTGTGGGAACCATTGGTTGAGGATATGCCCGGCGGCCAGGGCCTCGATGGGGATCACCAGCACCCAGAACCACCAGTACAACCAACCGATGGTAAACCCGGCCCAGCGGCCGATGGCCTGGTCGGCATAGGTCGAGAACGACCCTGTGTCGGGGTTGGCCACCGCCATCTCCCCGAGCATGCGCATCACCAGCACCACCAACAGGCCGGAGAAAAAATACGCCAGCAGCACCGCTGGCCCCGCCGCCGCAATGGCATGCCCGGAGCCGACAAACAACCCCGCACCGATGATGCCTGCGATGGAAAGCATGGTGACATGGCGCGGCTTGAAGCCCTGCGCCAACTGGGCGTTGGAATCCTTCGGGGTCGGGCTATTCATTGTTTTCTTATTCTCGGTGATCGACGTAAGGCCTACTGACTCACGGGTCAGGCGATCATCATTTTTAATGATGGGGTCACCTTACGCGGGCTGAGTCGTCCGAAAATAGCCTGGGTGCGGCATGGTTTGGTCTGATATCGACATGGCGTCCGCTGACTGACCGAGATTGACTGTCGAACCCAGTTCTAAATGT
The DNA here is from genome assembly GCF_050432925.1 of Pseudomonas sp. 18175. Taxonomy (NCBI): domain Bacteria; kingdom Pseudomonadati; phylum Pseudomonadota; class Gammaproteobacteria; order Pseudomonadales; family Pseudomonadaceae; genus Pseudomonas; species Pseudomonas sp. 18175. The sequence goes on from NZ_JBKFTO010000023.1 coordinate 107,979, forward strand.
GGGAGATTCTATGGTTGAGGGGAAGTCCCCAAAACCGCTTTTGACTTGTACTCACTCTGATTTTTCAGGAGTGAAAACGCGATCCGTGCCAGCTTGCGG
>NZ_JBKFTO010000024.1:0-102754 GCF_050432925.1 Pseudomonas sp. 18175
AAGCTGGCACGGATCGCGTTTTCACTCCTGAAAAATCAGAGTGAGTACAAGTCAAAAGCGGTTTTGGGGACTTCCCCTCAACCATAGAATCTCCCACAGGGATTGCGTCAGGGCTGGCGATCGAGTTTCTTCAGGAACACCGCCATTTCTTTTTCAGCCTGCTTATCGCCATGGGCCTGGGCCGCTTCAATGCCCTTCTCCCACGCCAGACGCGCCGCCGCCACATCACCTGATCCGGCCTGCGCCTTACCCAACAGCTTCCACGCCGCCGAATACTTCGGATCGAACTCCACACATTTCTGCAAATGCTCCGCCGCCTTGGCGTTGTCCTTCAAATCCAGGTAACCCTTGCCCAAGCCAAAGCGCAGCAGCGAGTTATCCACACCCTTGGCGAGCATTTTTTCCAGGGATTCGAGCATGTCGGTCACTCCGTCAAATCAGAAAAAGCTCAAGCCCACGTGGAACAGTTTTTCCACATCGCGGATGTGTTTTTTATCCACAAGAAACAGGATCACATGGTCACCGGTGGCGATCACCGTGTCGTCGTGGGCGATGATCACCTCTTCGTCACGGATGATCGCGCCGATGGTGGTGCCCGGCGGCAAGCCGATATCGCGGATGGCCTTGCCGATGACCTTGCTGGATTTGGCGTCACCGTGGGCAATCGCCTCGATGGCTTCCGCCGCGCCACGGCGCAGGGAGTGCACGCTGACGATGTCGCCACGGCGTACGTGGGCGAGCAAGGTGCCGATGGTGGCCAACTGCGGGCTGATGGCGATATCGATATCGCCGCCCTGGATCAGGTCAACGTAGGCCGGGTTGTTGATGATGGTCATCACCTTCTTCGCCCCCAGCCGCTTGGCCAGCAGCGACGACATAATGTTGGCTTCGTCGTCGTTGGTCAGGGCCAGGAAGATATCGGCGTCGGCGATGTTTTCTTCCATCAGCAAGTCGCGGTCCGAAGCACTGCCTTGCAGTACGACGGTGCTGTCGAGGGTGTCGGACAAATGCCGGCAGCGTGCCGGGTTCATCTCGATGATCTTCACTTGGTAGCGGCTTTCGATGGCCTCGGCCAGGCGCTCACCAATCTGCCCGCCGCCAGCGATCACGATGCGCTTGTAGCTCTCGTCGAGCCGGCGCATTTCACTCATGACTGCGCGAATATTCGCCTTGGCGGCGATGAAAAACACTTCGTCGTCCGCTTCGATCACCGTATCGCCCTGAGGCAGGATCGGCCGGTCACGTCGGAAAATCGCCGCCACGCGGGTTTCCACATTCGGCATGTGTTCACGCAGCTGGCGCAGTTGCTGGCCCACCAATGGCCCGCCGTAGTAAGCCTTCACAGCCACCAGTTGGGCCTTGCCTTCGGCGAAGTCGATCACCTGCAAGGCGCCGGGAATTTCGATCAGGCGCTTGATGTAGTGGGTCACCACCTGTTCCGGGCTGATCAGCACGTCCACCGGAATCGCGTCGTTATCGAACAGGCCGGCGCGGGTCAGGTACGCCGCTTCACGCACGCGGGCGATCTTCGTCGGAGTGTGGAACAGGGTGTGGGCGACCTGGCAGGCGACCATGTTGGTCTCGTCGCTGTTGGTCACTGCCACCAGCATGTCGGCATCGTCGGCACCGGCCTGGCGCAGCACCGTCGGGAACGAGGCGCGGCCTTGCACGGTGCGGATGTCCAGGCGGTCGCCGAGGTCGCGCAGGCGCTCGCTGTCGGTGTCGACCACGGTGATGTCGTTGGCTTCGCTCGCCAAATGTTCGGCCAGTGTGCCGCCAACCTGCCCTGCCCCAAGGATGATGATTTTCATCCGGTCACTCCCTTAAATCATTCAGCCGCGCGCGGCGGCGATCTTGATCAGTTTGGCGTAGTAGAAGCCATCGTGTCCGCCTTCTTGCGCGAGCAGTTGGCGGCCGTGGGGCTGCTTGATGCCGGCGGTCGTGGCCAGGTCCAGCTCCCGCGCGCCGCTGGTGCGGGCCAGGAAGGCTTCGATAACCTCGGTGTTTTCGGTGGGCAAGGTGGAGCAGGTGGCGTAAAGCAAGATGCCGCCGACGTCGAGGGTCGGCCACATCGCGTCGAGCAATTCGCCTTGCAGCGCAGCCAGGGCGGCGATGTCGTCGGGTTGACGGGTGAGCTTGATGTCCGGGTGGCGGCGGATTACGCCGGTAGCGGAGCACGGTGCGTCCAGCAGGATGCGTTGGAACGGTTTGCCGTCCCACCAGGTGGCGGTGTCGCGGCCGTCGGCGGCAATCAGCTCGGCGCTCAGGCCCAGGCGTGCCAGGTTCTCGCGCACGCGCACCAGGCGCTTGGCTTCCAGGTCGACGGCGATCACACCGGCTAAGTCTTTTTCGACCTCCAGGATGTGACAGGTCTTACCGCCAGGGGCGCAGCAGGCATCGAGTACACGTTGGCCGGGAGCGAGGTCCAGCAGGTCGGCGGCCAATTGGGCAGCTTCGTCCTGCACGCTGATCCAGCCTTCGGCAAAGCCCGGCAGGCTGCGCACATCCGTGGCAGCTTCGAGCACAATGCCGTCGACGCTGTACACGCACGGCGTGGCGTTGATGCCGGCAGCGGTGAGCAATTGCAGGTACGCGTCACGGCTGTGATGGCGGCGGTTGACCCGCAGGATCATCGGCGGGTGCGCGTTGTTCGCCGCGCAAATGGCCTCCCATTGCTCAGGCCAGAAGGCTTTCAGGGATTTTTGCAGCCAGCGTGGGTGTGCGGTGCGCACCACCGGGTCATGTTCCAGCTCGGTCAGCAGCGCTTCGCTTTCGCGCTGGGCGCGGCGCAGCACGGCGTTGAGCAGGGCCTTGGCCCAAGGTTTTTTCAGTTTGTCGGCGCAACCTACGGTTTCGCCGATGGCGGCGTGGGCCGGTACGCGGGTGTAGAGCAACTGATAGAGGCCCACCAGCAGCAGCGCCTCGACATCGGCATCGGCGGCTTTGAACGGCTTTTGCAGCAGCTTGGCTGCCAGCGCAGACAAGCGCGGTTGCCAGCGGGCGGTACCGAAGGCCAGGTCCTGGGTGAAGCCGCGATCACGGTCTTCAACCTTGTCCAGCTGGGTGGGCAACGAACTGTTCAGCGAAGCCTTGCCGTTGAGCACGGCAGCGAGCGCCTTGGCGGCGGCCAGACGTGGGTTCATTGCGCGGCCACCCCGAGGATAGTGCCCAGGGCAAATTTCTCACGGCGGCTGTTGAACAAATCGCTGAAGTTCAGCGCCTTGCCGCCAGGCAATTGCAGACGAGTCAGGCACAGTGCCTGTTCACCGCAGGCGACCAACAGGCCGTCTTTGCTGGCGCCGATGATTTCACCGGGAGCGCCGTTGCCTTCGGCCAAGGTCGCGGCCAGCACTTTCAAGGCTTCTCCATTGAGGGTGCTGTGGCAGACCGGCCACGGGTTGAAGGCGCGCACCAGGCGCTCCAGCTCCACGGCTGGGCGGCTCCAGTCGATACGGGCTTCGTCTTTGTTCAGCTTGTGGGCGTAGGTGGCCAGGCTGTCGTCCTGTATTTCACCTTCTAGCGTCCCGGCAGCCAGGCCGGCGATGGCCTGGATCACGGCGGGCGGGCCCAGTTCGGCGAGGCGATCGTGCAGGCTGCCACCGGTGTCTTGGGCGGTGATCGGGGTGGTGACTTTAAGCAGCATGGGGCCGGTGTCCAGGCCCAGTTCCATGCGCATCACGGTCACGCCGCTTTCGCTGTCGCCGGCTTCGACGGCGCGCTGGATCGGCGCCGCACCGCGCCAGCGTGGTAGTAGCGAGGCATGGCTGTTGATGCAACCCAGGCGTGGGATATCCAGCACCGCTTGCGGCAGGATCAAGCCGTAGGCCACCACCACCAACAGGTCCGGCTTCAGCGCGGCCAGTTCGGCCTGGGCTTCGGCATTGCGCAGGGTTGGCGGTTGCAGCACGGGAATATTGTGTTCCAGGGCCAGTTGCTTGACCGGGCTCGGCATCAGTTTTTGCCCGCGACCGGCCGGACGATCCGGCTGGGTGTACACCGCGACGATGTCATAAGGGCTGGCAAGCAGGGCCTTGAGGTGTTCGGCGGCAAATTCAGGAGTGCCGGCAAAAACAATGCGCAGTGGCTCGGTCATGGGAGGTCTCGGTTAAAAGCAGTCACAAAAGAAAAAGGCTTGCCGCAGCAAGCCTTTGGAAGAAGGGCATCAAGCTTGCTGGCGATGCTTTTTTTCCAGCTTCTTCTTGATCCGGTCACGCTTGAGCGTGGACAGGTAATCGACAAACAGCTTGCCGTTGAGGTGGTCGCATTCGTGCTGGATGCACACCGCCAGCAGGCCTTCGGCAATCAGCTCGAACGGCTTGCCGTCGCGGTCCAGGGCCTTGATCTTCACGCGCAACGGGCGCTCGACGTTCTCGTAGAACTCCGGCACCGACAGGCAGCCTTCCTGGTATTCGCCCATCTCGTCGGTCAGCGGTTCGAACTCGGGGTTGATGTACACCATGGGGGCGGTGCGATCTTCCGACAGGTCCATGACCACGACACGCTGATGCACGTTGACCTGGGTGGCGGCGAGGCCAATGCCCGGGGCTTCATACATTGTTTCAAACATGTCATCGACCAACTGACGAACCTTGTCGTCCACTACGGCCACCGGCTTGGCGACAGTGCGCAGGCGCGAGTCGGGAAATTCGAGGATGTTCAAAATAGCCATAAGCGTAATTGCTGCACATGTGAGGTAAAGGCAAATCGGCGTTGGGATGGACCCACACGACCGGTGTGAAACCCCTAAAAGCCGCGAAGGCCCGGGCATTTCACGCGAACGCACATAATAAAGGAGATTCACCCCATGAGGAAATCGCTACTCGTCTTACTGCTGTGGGCCCCGTTTGCCATGGCACTGCTTCCCCCACCCGCCCAGCGCCTGGATCTGCCGACGCAGCAGGCCATCCAGCGGTTCTTACTGCACAATCGCATACTTGATACGCCCCAGGATCTGGACAATGCGCCTTACATCGTCGCCGCTTATGCGGGTCGTGTGCTCGGTGCCAATGGCGAGCGGGTTCATGCCCGGGGCGACCTGGACCCGTCCCAGCCTCATTACGGAATATTCCGACGCGGCAAGGTTTACACCGACCCTCAGACCCAGGAGTTACTGGGTATCAACGCCGACGATATCGGCACCGCCCGCTTCGTCACCGCCGGCGACCTCACCACCCTGGCCGTGCAACGGGTGACGCAGGAGGTACGCCCTGGCGATCACCTGCTCCGTGCCCAGCCCCCGGTTGATCCGGCGACCCTGCCAATCCCACAGGCAAGCCCCCTGATCGAAGGGCACATCATCGATATTCCCAGGGGGGTCACCCAGATCGGCGTGCTGGACGCGGTGACCCTCAACAAAGGCCGGCGCGACGGTTTGCTCGAAGGCCAACTGCTTGCGGTCATCAAGTCCGGCGCCAGCGTAAGAGACCCCCTCACCGGCACTACAACGAAACTTCCCGACGAACACGCCGGTACCCTGCTGGTGTTTCGTACCTACGAAAAACTCAGCTACGGGTTGATCCTCAGCGCCTCGCGACCGCTGGCGGTCATGGACCGTTTCGAGACTGCCCATCAAACGCAATAAATAGCCTGCTAAATAAGTTACCAACAGAGTTATCCACAGCTTGTTCCGGTCAAGGATGATCAGATGTATCCGACAAAAAGCCACGAAATATCCCCGTCAGAACTGGAAGCCCGACTACGCTTGCACAGGCTGCCGGAACTGGGTCCGAAGCGCTTTCGCTTGTTGATCGAAGCGTTCGGCAGCGCCTCAAAGGCCATCAGCGCGCCTGCCAGTGCCTGGCGCTCCCTGGGATTACCCGCCGCAAGCGCCGAAGCCCGGCGCAGCCACGCAATCCGTGACGGTGCCAGTGAGGCGCTGGCTTGGTTGGGCCGCCCGGCCCAGCATTTGCTGATGTGGGACCAACCGGACTACCCCGCACTGCTCGCCCAGATTGACGATGCGCCGCCACTGTTGTTCGTCGCAGGTGACCCTTCGATCCTGGAAAAACCGCAGTTAGCGATGGTCGGCAGCCGCCGCGCCTCGCGCCCCGGCATGGACACCGCCGCCGCATTTTCCCGCAGTTTGGCGAGTGCCGGTTTTGTCATCACAAGTGGCCTGGCGTTGGGAATTGACGGTGCGGCGCACCAGGCCGCATTGGAGGTGGGCGGCCAGACAATTGGCGTACTTGGCACCGGCCTGGAAAACTTTTATCCACAGCGGCATAGGCGGCTTGCGGAGGCGATGATTGCCCAAGGCAGCGCGGTAGTTTCCGAGTTCCCGCTGGACGCCCCACCCCAGGCCGGCAACTTTCCCCGGCGCAACCGGATTATCAGCGGTTTGTCCCTCGGCGTACTGGTGGTGGAGGCCAGCATGGCCAGTGGTTCGTTGATTACCGCTAAGCTTGCGGCCGAGCAAGGGCGCGAGGTGTATGCGATTCCTGGCTCCATCCACCACCCTGGCGCCAAGGGCTGTCATCAACTGATCCGCGAGGGTGCGGTGCTGGTGGAAACCATCGAGCACATCCTGGAAGGTTTGCGCGGTTGGCAGGCGCTGTCCCGCCCGGCGCCCGTGCCGGTCACCCACCCACTGGTGGCGTTGCTGCACGCCGCGCCCCACACCAGCGAAGCCCTGGCAATTGCCAGCGGGCGGCCGTTGTCCCAGGTGCTGGCGGCCCTGACGGAGCTTGAGCTTGAAGGCCTGGTGATCTGCGAAAGCGGGCGCTGGCTCGCGCGCTGCCCGCTTTTGTAACTAGGTTTTGTAACAGAGATCGGTAAACTGCCCAGAGCTATAGTCCGGAGAGTGAGCAATGGTCAACAGGTGGCGTGTGCTGGAAGCCGCACGAGAAATTCGCGCAGGCGCGGTGATTGCCTATCCAACCGAGGCTGTATGGGGTCTGGGTTGCGACCCTTGGAATGAAGAAGCTGTGGACCGACTGCTGGCGATCAAGAACCGCTCAGTGGACAAGGGCCTGATTGTGGTGGCGGACAATATTCGCCAGTTCGACTTTCTGTTTGAAGATTTCCCCCAAGACTGGATCGACCGCATGGCCAGCACCTGGCCTGGGCCGAACACCTGGTTGGTGCCCCATCAAGGCTTGCTGCCGGAGTGGGTCACCGGTGTGCATGACACGGTCGCGCTGCGGGTCAGTGATCATCCGTTGGTACGGGATTTGTGCGCAGAGGTGGGGCCACTGATTTCCACCTCGGCCAACCCTCAAGGCCGCCCGGCTGCGCGTACGCGCATTCGTGTGGAGCAATATTTCCGTGGGCAGGTGGACCTGGTATTGGGTGGCGCCTTGGGCGGGCGCAAGAACCCGAGTTTGATTCGGGATTTGGTGACGGGTGAAGTGGTGCGCCCTTCGTAATGGCTTTGTGGCGAGGGAGCTTGCTCCCGTTGGCCTGCGAAGCAGGCCCATTCATTTAAATAAAGAGCGGGGCCGCTTCGCGGCCCAGCGGGAGCAAGCTCCCTCGCCACAATGGGTTATTCAGGGAAGTAAAATAGTCGACCCCGTCGTCCTGCGCCCCGACAACTCCACCTGCGCCTTCGCCGCATCCGCCAGCGCATACCGCTGGTTGATATCAATGCGCACTTTGCCGCTCTTGATCATCGAAAACAGATCATCCGCCATCGTCTGCAGGTTCTGCGGGTTGTTGGCGTAGGTCGCCAAGGTTGGCCGGGTCACGTACAGCGAGCCCTTGGCTGACAGAATCCCCAGGTTCACGCCATCCACCGCGCCCGACGCGTTACCAAAACTCACCACCAGACCACGCGGCGCAACACTATCGAGCGATGTCAGCCAAGTGTCCTTGCCCACGCCGTCGTACACCACCGGCACTTTTTTGCCGTCGGTTAATTCCAGCACACGCTGTGCGACGTCTTCCTTGCTGTAGTCGATGGTTTCCCAGGCGCCGAGGGATTTGGCCAGGGCGGCTTTTTCTGGCGAGCTGACGGTACCGATCAGCTTCACGCCCAGGGCCTTGGCCCATTGGCAGGCCAGGGAACCCACACCGCCAGCAGCGGCGTGGAACAGGATGGTCTCGCCACCCTTCAACTCGTAGGTCTGGCGCAGCAGGTACTGCACGGTCAGGCCCTTGAGCATGGCGCCGGCGGCTTGTTCGAAGCTGATCTCGTCCGGCAGGTGCACCAGGTTGGCGGCGGGCAGCACATGCAGTTGGCTGTAGGCACCCAGTGGGCCGCTGCCGTAGGCCACGCGGTCGCCGACTTTAAATTGGGTGACTTCGCTGCCGACGGCATCGACCACACCGGCGCCCTCTGCACCCAAGCCCGACGGCAAGGCGGGTGGCGCGTACAAGCCACTGCGGAAATAAGTGTCGATGAAGTTCAGGCCAATGGCCTCGTTACGTACGCGAACCTGTTGTGGGCCAGGCTCCGCTGGCGTGTAGTCCACATACTGCAGCACTTCGGGGCCACCATGGGCACTGAACTGGATACGTTTGGCCATCTGCACTTCTCCTGGGTTCAAATTCGCGTAGCCGCCTATCGAACTCTTAAGCTTGATCTTCGTCAACTGCGGCAGTGCCGGGTGCGGTGGTATCCTGTGCGCCCATTTGCCGCCGACGCCCAATGGCCTCGCGTAGCTTTGCCCGATTCAAGGTGATGCCATGACTACCCGCACCGAGGCTGTAAAGGCCTACCTGCTTGACCTGCAAGACCGCATTTGCAGCGCCCTGGAAACCTTCGAGCCGGACACGCGCTTTATCGAAGATGCCTGGACCCGGCCTGCCGGCGGCGGCGGGCGCACCCGTGTGATCGCAGACGGTGCGGTAATCGAAAAAGGCGGCGTTAACTTTTCCCACGTGTTTGGCAGCGGCCTCCCACCGTCTGCCAGTGCCCATCGCCCTGAGCTGGCCGGCCGCGGTTTTGAAGCGCTGGGTGTGTCGTTGGTGATTCACCCGCACAACCCGCATGTGCCCACTTCCCACGCCAACGTGCGCTTTTTCATCGCCGAAAAAGAAGGTGAAGAGGCCGTGTGGTGGTTCGGTGGTGGCTTCGACCTCACGCCGTACTACGGCAACGAAGACGACTGCATTCACTGGCATCGCGTGGCTGAACAGGCCTGCGCTCCGTTCGGTGCGGATGTGTACGCACGCTACAAGGCCTGGTGCGACACCTACTTCCATATCAAGCACCGCAACGAACCGCGCGGCATCGGCGGCCTGTTCTTCGATGACTTGAATGAGTGGGACTTCGACACCTGCTTCGCGTTCATCCGCGCCATCGGCGACGCCTACATCGACGCCTACCTGCCGATCGTGCAGCGCCGCAAGGCCACCGCCTACACCGAGCAACAGCGCGAATTCCAGGAATTGCGCCGTGGCCGCTACGTGGAATTCAACCTGGTCTACGACCGTGGCACCTTGTTTGGCCTGCAATCGGGCGGGCGTACCGAGTCGATCCTGATGTCGCTGCCCCCGCAAGTGCGCTGGAGCTATGACTGGAAGGCCGAGGCTGGCAGCGAAGAAGCGCGCCTCACCGACTACTTCTTGCAGGACCGCGACTGGCTGGGCGTTGCTGCGCCCAAGGCGGCTGTCTGATGGATCGTTATGTCGTATTCGGCAACCCCATCGGCCACAGCAAGTCGCCGTTGATCCACCGCATGTTTGCCGAGCAGACCGGCGAACAGCTGGACTACAGCACCTTGCTCGCACCGTTGGAGGATTTCACTGGCTGCGCTCGTGAGTTTTTCCTACAGGGGCGTGGCGCCAACGTTACCGTGCCGTTCAAGGAAGATGCCTATCGCTTGGCCAACAGCCTGACTAAACGTGCCGAGCGCGCCGGCGCAGTGAACACCTTGAGCAAACTGGCCGATGGCAACTTACTGGGTGACAACACCGACGGTGCAGGCCTGGTGCGCGATCTCACCGTGAATGCCGGGTTGAGCTTGCAAGGCAAACGTATCCTGTTGCTGGGGGCTGGCGGCGCGGTACGCGGGGCGTTGGAGCCACTGCTGGCCGAGCGGCCCGCCTCGCTGATCATCGCTAACCGCACGGTGGAAAAAGCCGAAATGCTCGCCGAGCTGTTCGACGATTTGGGCCCGGTGTCCGCCAGCGGTTTCGACTGGCTGCGTGAGCCGGTGGACGTGATCATCAACGCCACCTCCGCCAGCCTGTCAGGCGATGTACCGCCGATTGCCAGCAGTTTGATCGAACCGGGCAAGACCTTTTGCTACGACATGATGTACGCCAAGGCGCCCACCGCTTTTTGCCGTTGGGCGACAGAGCACAGCGCAGCGGTGGCGATGGATGGCTTGGGGATGTTGGTGGAGCAGGCGGCGGAAGCGTTCTTCCTGTGGCGCGGGGTGCGCCCGGAGTCGGCGCCGGTGCTTGCCGAGCTGCGCCGGCAATTGGCTTGACGCTCACCTAATGTGGGCACGGTCAATGTGGGAGCGGGCTTGCTCGCGAATGCGGTGGGTCAGTCAACCTTGCATTAACTGACCCACCGCATTCGCGAGCAAGCCCGCTCCCACAGTTTTGACCGCATTCAGTCTTCAAAATGAAGGGGGCAGTTGTCGGCCCCTTCCAGCTTTTTCAGCTCCTCGACAACTTGAGGCCTGGCCCGCCGCAACGTCAAACTCCTCCCCAACCCCCGCAACCTCCGCGCCTCCTGGTGCAACATCTCCACCCCGGAATAGTCGATAAAGTTGATCTGCTGCGCCTCGATCACCACCCGCTCGCCTTGCAGGCTTTGCAGGCGTACTTGCAGATAATGGCTGGCGCCAAAAAAAATCGAGCCGCCCACCCGCAACACATCTTCATCCCCGTCGCGCCATTGCTGCACCCGTGGCTGCGACGTGCGCTTGAGGTAGAAAAACAACGACGCCAGCACCCCCGCATAAATTGCCGTTTGCAGCTCCAGCAACAACGTGGCGATACAGGTCAGCGCCATCACCACAAACTCGGCGCGACTGACGCGGAACAACGCACGGATACCGCGACGATCCACCAGCCCCCAACTGATCAGCAAGATGCTCGCCGCCATGCTTGGGATTGGAATATGAGCGATCAATGCCGCACCAAACAATGCAAACAGCGCCACCCAGAGGGCCGAAAACACTCCGGCCAGTGGCGAGCAGGCCCCCGCCTCATAGCTGAGTCCGGAGCGGGTAAATGAACCGGCCGACAGATACCCGGAGAAAAAACCGCCGACGATATTGGATAAGCCCTGCGCCCTAACCTCCTGGTTGGCATCGAGCAATTGCTGCGATCGGGCCGACAACGAGCGGGCAATCGACAGGCTGGTCACCAGCCCCAACATACCCACCGCGACGGCGCTGGGCAGCAGGCGCAGGATCATGTCCAGGTCCATCGGCAGCGGGCTGAAGGGTGGCAGCTTGCCAATAAACGCGCTCACCAGCGCCACATGCCCGAACATCGCCGGCCACAACCACACCACCACACTGCCCAGCGCGAGGGCAATCAGCAGCGTCGGCCAACGTGGCACCAGGTACTTGAGCAACGCGCCCACCAGCAAGGTGCCCAGGCCCAGGGCGAGTGATGCGTGGTCCCACTTCCCGCCATGGTCCACCAGCACCAGCAAACTCTTGATCGCCGTGGCCTGGCTCGGCAAGTCCAGGCCCAGCAGGTTGGGCAATTGCCCCAGCGCGATCACCACAGCCGCGCCGAGTGTGAAGCCCAGCACCACCGAATGGGACACGAAATTCACCAGCGCGCCAAAGCGCAGCATGCCCAGCAACCACTGGAAAACGCCGGCGAGGAATGTAAGGAGCAGGATCAGCGTGATGTAGTCCTGTGACCCCGGCACGGCCAGTGGGCTGACACTGGCATAGAGCACGATGGAAATTGCCGCCGTAGGGCCGCAGATCAGGTGCCACGACGAGCCCCAGAGACACGCAATCAACACGGGGATGATTGCGGCATACAGCCCGTATTCCGGTGGGAGACCGGCGATCAGGGCGTAGGCAATGGATTGGGGCAACGCCAGAACAGCGCCGCTTAAGCCGACGATGGCATCCCGCCCGACGCTGGCGCGGGTTTGGCGCGGGAGCCAGCGCAGGAAGGGGAAGAGTGTATGGCGGTTGGGCCGGGGCATCAGGGTCTCGGTTTGAAGGTTTGCCGCAGAATATCAGTACATGCAGAACCCTGTGGGAGCGGGCTTGCTGTGGTGAGGGGGCTTGTCCCCCGATGGGTTCACTAAAGACCCAATAGGGCTGCTTCGCAGCCCAGCGTGGGGCAAGCCCGCTCACCACAGCAAGCCCGCTCCCACATTTGGACTGTGTTGGGCCTTAGAGTTTGGCTTTTACCGCGGGCAACGCATCCTTGCCATCCACCGTCTTCACACCCTCAAGCCACTTATCCAACACCGCCGGATTGGCCTTGATCCACGCCTTCGCCGCATCCGCATTGCTGACCTTGTTGTTGGCCACCTCGGCCATGATGCTGTTCTCCATTTCCTGGGTAAAACTCAGGTTGGTCAGCAGTTTTCCGACATTCGGGCAGGCTTGTGCGTAACCCTTGCGGGTCAAGGTATACACGCTGCCGGTGTCACCAAAATATTTCTCGCCGCCCTTGAGGTAGTGCATTTTCAGCTGCACGTTCATCGGGTGCGGGGTCCAGCCGAGGAAGGTCACGAACTTCTGCTTTTTAACGGCCCGCGACACTTCGGCGAGCATCGCCTGTTCGCTGGACTCGATCAGCTTCCACTGGCCGAGGTCGAAGTCATTCTTCTTGATGATCTCCTGCAACGAGATATTCGCCGGTGCGCCCGAGCCGATGCCGTAGATCTTCTTGTCGAACTTGTCGGCGAATTTGTTCAGGTCGGCAAAATCATGCACCCCGGCGTCCCACACGTAGTCCGGCACGGCGAGGGTGAACTCGGTGCCGTCGAGGTTCTTGGCCAGTTGCACCACGTCGCCATTGGCGACGAACTTGTCATAGAAACCCTGCTGCGCCGGCATCCAGTTGCCCAGGAACACGTCCACCTGGCCGTCCTTGAGGCCGCCAAAGGTGATCGGCACCGCCAGGGTATCGACCTTGGCCTTGTAGCCCATGCCCGTCAGCAAGAAACCGGTGATGGCATTGGTGGCGGCAATATCGCTCCAGCCGGGATCGGCCATTTTCACCGTGTCACAGCTGGTATCCGCATACACATTGGCGCTGCTCAACGCCAAGATGCCCAGCACTACAGTCAACTTTTGCATGGCCTTCCCTCTGTCTATTTATTGGTTTTGGCAGGGTTGTGGATAACGTGCCTTGCGCTCCAGGTCGTCGAGGTCGATATGGTTGCGCATGTATTGCTGACTGGCGTCCACCAGGGGCTGGTGATCCCAGCTCTTCAGCTTGCCTTGGGTCAATGCTTCAAACACCAGGCGACGGCGGCGTTGGCTGGCGAGCACCTGCTGGTGGATCGCTGGGATGTCCCATTTGGCCCGCGCCTCACTCAAAAACGCCTCGAACAGTGGCCGGTGTTCCGGTGACTGGCTGAGGTTTTCCCGCTCGTGCGGGTCGTTGTGCACATCGAACAGTAGACACGGGTCGTCTTCGCTGTAGATGAATTTGTAGGCGCCCCGGCGAATCATCATCAGCGGGCTGATGGTGCCTTCGGCCATGTATTCGCCAAACACTTCGTCATGCCCGCCTTGCCCGTGCAAGTGCGGGACCAGCGAGCGACCGTCCAACGGCAGGCGCGGGTCCAGTTCGCCGCCGGCCAGTTCCACCAGGGTGGGCAGCAGGTCGGCGGTGGATACGGCTTTAGACACACGCCCCGGCGCAAATCGCCCCGGTGCACTGACCAGCAGCGGCACGCGGGCGGCCATTTCAAACCAGTGCATTTTGTACCAGAGGCCGCGCTCGCCAAGCATGTCGCCGTGGTCGCCGGAGAACACGATGATCGTATCCTCAGCCAGGCCGGTGTCTTCCAGGGTTTGCAGCAGCTTGCCGACATTACTGTCGATGTAGCTACATGCGCCGAAGTAGGCACGGCGCGCATCGCGGATCTTATTCACGGGCAGCGGCTTGTTCCACAAGTCGTAGACCTTGAGCAGGCGCTGGGAATGCGGGTCGAGATCGCCTTGCGCTGGGGTTGTAGGCAAGGGGATGTCGGCGTCGTCGTACAAATCCCAGAACGGCTTGGGAATGGTGTACGGGTCGTGGGGATGGGTCATCGACACGGTCAGGCAGAACGGCTGGTCACCGTCTTCGCGGATATGGTCGAACAGGTACTGCTGGGCCTTGAACACCACCTCTTCATCAAAATCCAGCTGGTTGGTGCGTACACACGGGCCGGCTTGCAGCACCGAGGACATGTTGTGGAACCAGCTGGGGCGTACGTCCGGTTCGTCCCAGTTCACCGCCCAGCCGTAGTCGGCGGGGTAGATGTCGCTGGTCAGGCGCTCTTCATAACCGTGCAGTTGGTCGGGCCCGCAAAAGTGCATCTTGCCCGACAGTGCGGTGCGGTAGCCGAGGCGGCGTAGGTAGTGGGCATAAGTCGGTACATCGGCGGGGAAATCGGCGGCGTTGTCGTAGGCGCCGATCTTGCTCGGCAACTGGCCACTGACCAGGGTGAAGCGTGATGGCGCGCACAATGGGCTGTTGCAGTAGGCAGCATCGAACACCACGCCCTGTGCGGCGAGGCGGCTGAGATTGGGCAACTTGATGGGCGAAGATCCGTAGAACGGAAGCAGCGGCGCGGCCATTTGATCGGCCATGATGAAAAGAATGTTCTTGCGCTTCATGAGTCTTCGGCATTCCATAGGCGGTGTTTATGCCAATGAGCATGCGGCCCATGGAAAATGGGGTAAAGCCCATGAAAAGCAATGTCTAGGATAAGTACAACTTATGTATGAAGCCCTCGGTGACCTGTCCCTCGACCTGCTGCGCGCCTTTGAGGCGGCGGCACGCCATCGCAGCTTTACCGCTGCCGCCATGGAGTTGGGCACTACTCAGCCGGCCATCAGCCAGCAGATCAAACGGCTGGAGGAACAACTGGCGATCCGCCTGTTTGACCGCATCTACCGGGGCATCGAACTGACCGACGCGGGCGCCCTGCTGTTCGAGCATGTGCAAGGCGGCTTGCAGGGCATCAACCACGGCCTGAGCCTGATCACCCAGCAGGACCAGCACGAAGTGCTGCAAGTGGCCACCGACTTCGCCTTCGCCGCCTATTGGCTGATGCCGCGCTTGCATCGCTTCCACCAGGCCAACCCCCAAGTGGATGTGAGCCTGGTGACCAGCGAGCGCAACCACGCCACCCTACGCAGTGATATCGACGTGGCGGTGCTGTTTGGTGACGGTCGTTTCAAGCAGGGCGACAGCCTGTGGTTGTTCAACGAAGAAGTGTTCCCGGTGTGCAGCCCGCAATGGCTAAAAGAGCAGGCCACACCGCTGACTGTGCAAAATTTGCACGATTTCCCGCTGCTGCACCTGCGCCAGGAAAACAACAGCCAGTGGTTTGACTGGAGCGGTGTGTTCCGCGAACTGGGCATCAGCGCCGCGCCCACGCCCGGCCAACTGCGCTTCGACAACTACACCCTGCTGATCCAAGCCGCGATTGCCGGCCAGGGCGTGGCCATCGGTTGGCGCCACCTGGTGGATAACCTGTTGGAACAGAACTGGCTGTGCCGACCGGTCAGCGACACGGTGGTCTCACGTTTCGGCTACTACGTGGTACAGCCACAGCGCAAACGCCGGGGGCAGTTGGTGGAGCGTTTTGTCGACTGGTTGGTGGCTGAACAGGCCAGCAGTGCGCAGTCGTTGACCGGGCTGGCCCTGCCGTCGATTGCGGTCTAGGATTTGGCGCATCTTGGATCCGGAGTCCGTTATGCAACGTATCAAGGGCTATCACGCTCATATCTATTTCGACGCCAGCACCATCGACCAGGCGCGCACCCTGTGCGAAGACGCCGCCAAACTCTTCCCCTTGCGCATGGGCCGCGTCCACGAAAAACCCGTAGGCCCGCACCCTGACTGGAGCTGCCAATTGGCGTTTGACGCCGAATACATCGGCGTCGTGCTGCCGTGGCTGGTGATCCACCGTGACGGGCTGGTGGTGTTCCTGCACCCCAATACCGGTGATGACCTGAAGGATCACACCGACTACGCGATCTGGATGGGCGCCATGCGTGAACTGAACCTGTCAGTCTTTTCTTAAGTTTAATCCCTAAATATGGGATTGATATTTATATATTGAGACTTTCTCGCCGGTAGGTTTATATTCGCCGCATCCGCTCAGAACTCAGGTGAAGCGATGCAGGCGCAATTGATCGCGCTCGATTGGGGGACCAGCTCCCTTCGTGCTTACAAAATCGGCCCCGCCGGCGTGGTGCTGGAACAACGCTCGCTGCCGTCGGGCATCATGCATCTGCCCACTGCGCCCCGGGACATCGCCGGTGTGCGTTGCAGCGACGGCTTCGAGTTGGCCTTCGACGCAGCCTGTGGCGATTGGCTCGATGCCCAACCCGACTTGCCCGTGATCGCCTGCGGCATGGTCGGCAGCGCCCAGGGCTGGAGTGAAGCGGCCTATCGCAATACGCCTGTGGATGTCGCCAGCCTCGGCCAGGCCCTGCACCGCGTGCGCAGCCTGCGCGGCGTGGACGTGCATATCGTGCCCGGCGTGATTGAGCTGGCCGGTTTGCCCAATGTGATGCGCGGCGAAGAAACCCAGGTGCTGGGCGTGCTGCAAGGGCTCGGCGCGCAGGTGTTGATCGGCTTGCCGGGCAGCCATTCCAAGTGGGTCGAGGTGGTGGATGGCTGCATCACGCACTTCGACACCTTTATGACCGGTGAAGTGTTCGCGGTGCTGAGCAAGCACAGCATCCTGGGGCGCACCCAACAAACATCCGAACACTTTCAGGCCGAAGCCTTTGACCGCGGCGTGCGCGTGGCGCTGTCGCAAGACGGTCAGCGTGGTGTTCTGTCCACGTTGTTCAGCGCCCGCACCCTGGGGCTCACCGCCGAACTTTCCCCCGAGCAGCAGCCCGACTACCTGTCCGGCCTGCTGATTGGTCATGAACTGTCCGGTCTGCCGGACCGTGCCAAACAGCAGCCGATCATCCTGGTCGGCGCCGCCCCGCTCTGCACCCGCTATCAACGCGCCCTTACCCTTTGCGGCTTTGCCCAGGTCAGCCTGGCGCAGGAAGCCAGCGAGCGCGGCCTATGGCTGTTGGCCGTGGCGGCGGGGCTCATTCAACCTGTATTGGAGGCCTGACATGCTCAAGCAAGCACTCGCACAAAACGGTCTGATCGCCATCCTGCGCGGCATTCGCCCGGATGAAGCCCAGGCTGTTGGCCAGGTGCTGTACCAGGCGGGGTTTCGTGTCATCGAAGTGCCGCTGAATTCGCCGGACCCTTACACCAGCATCCGCACCCTGCGTGACAGCCTGCCCGCCGATTGCCTGATCGGTGCAGGCACAGTGTTGACGCCGGAACACGTCGAGCAGGTGAAAGCGGCCGGCGGCCAAGTGATCGTCATGCCCCACAGCGATGCCAAGGTGCTGCGTGCGGCGAAAGCCGCCGGGCTGTTCCTGTCGCCGGGTGTGGCAACGCCCACCGAAGCCTTCGCCGCCCTGGCCGAAGGCGCCGATGTGTTGAAGCTATTTCCCGCCGAGCAAATGGGCCCGGCGGTGATCAAGGCGTGGCTGGCGGTATTGCCGGCGGGCACCTTGTTGCTGCCGGTAGGCGGCATTACCCCGGACAACATGCAGGTGTTTATCGACGCCGGCGCCAAAGGGTTCGGGCTGGGTTCCGGGTTGTTCAAACCGGGTATGACAGTGGATCAGGTAGCGAGCCGCGCCCAGGCTTATGTCGCCGCCTGGAAAGCCCTGAGCTGATATCAAGTTCCGCGCCCACAGGCGCCGCATCTATAAGAGAGATAACAGATGAAAATCACCAAACTGACGACCTTTATCGTCCCGCCGCGCTGGTGCTTCCTGAAAGTCGAAACCGACCAGGGCGTAACCGGCTGGGGCGAGCCCGTGGTCGAAGGCCGCGCCCACACCGTGGCGGCGGCTGTCGAAGAATTGTCCGACTACCTGATCGGCAAAGACCCACGCAATATTGAAGACATCTGGACCGTGCTCTATCGCGGCGGCTTCTACCGCGGCGGCGCCGTGCACATGAGCGCCCTCGCGGGCATCGACCAGGCGCTGTGGGACATCAAGGGCAAGGCCCTCGGTGTGTCCGTCAGCGATCTGTTGGGTGGCCAGGTGCGCGACAAGATCCGCGTGTATTCCTGGATCGGCGGCGACCGCCCCGCCGACACCGCCCGCGCCGCCAAAGAGGCCGTGGCCCGTGGCTTTACTGCCGTGAAAATGAACGGCACCGAAGAATTGCAGTTCGTCGACAGCTTCGAAAAAGTCGACCTGGCCCTGGCCAACGTTGCCGCCGTGCGCGACGCGGTAGGCCCGAACGTCGGTATTGGCGTGGACTTCCATGGCCGAGTGCATAAACCCATGGCCAAGGTGCTGATGAAAGAGCTGGACCCGTACAAGCTGATGTTTATCGAAGAGCCGGTGCTCAGCGAAAACTACGAGGCGCTCAAAGAACTCGCGCCGCTGACCAGCACCCCGATTGCCCTGGGCGAGCGCCTGTTCTCGCGCTGGGACTTCAAGCGCGTGCTCAGCGAAGGTTATGTCGACATCATCCAGCCCGACGCTTCCCACGCCGGCGGCATTACCGAAACCCGCAAGATCGCCAACATGGCCGAAGCCTACGACGTGGCCCTGGCCCTGCACTGCCCGCTGGGCCCGATTGCCCTGGCCGCGTGCCTGCAACTGGACGCCGTTTGCTACAACGCGTTTATCCAGGAGCAAAGCCTGGGCATTCACTACAACGAAAGCAACGACCTGCTCGACTACGTGCGCGATCCAGGCGTGTTCGACTATGACCAAGGCTTTGTGAAGATCCCCAACGGGCCGGGATTGGGCATCGAGATCAACGAGGAATATGTGATCGAACGCGCGGCCATCGGGCATCGCTGGCGCAACCCAATCTGGCGCCATGCCGACGGCAGCTTTGCCGAGTGGTGATATTGATTTGAAGAAACGCGGTCAGTGTGGGAGCTGGCTTGCCTGCGATAGCGGTGGATCAGCCACTGCTTTTGTCGACTGACACTCAGCCATCGCAGGCAAGCCAGCTCCCACAGTTTGGTCCGGTTCCTTCAGCAAGATTTGTCCTCAATAAACATAAGAAGAGGCACCCCCTCATGCATCCTGAATCCTTCACCGGCCAGGCGTCTTTAGTCACGCCTACCCGAAAGCGTTTTTTCATCATGGTGCTGCTGTTTATCACCGTGGTCATCAACTACCTCGACCGCAGCAACCTGTCGATTGCCGCCCCGGCGCTCACCAGCGAACTGGGCATCGACCCGGTGCACGTCGGGCTGATCTTCTCCGCCTTCGGCTGGACCTATGCCGCGATGCAGATCCCCGGTGGCTGGCTGGTGGACCGCGTGCCGCCGCGCATTCTCTACACCGCCGCCCTGCTGCTGTGGTCCATCGCCACCGTGATGCTCGGGTTTGCCGCCAGCTTTATCGCGCTGTTTGTACTGCGCATGGCCGTGGGCGCGCTGGAAGCCCCGGCGTATCCCATCAACAGCCGCGTAGTCACCACGTGGTTTCCTGAGCGTGAGCGCGCCACGGCGATTGGCTTCTACACCTCCGGGCAATTTGTCGGGCTGGCGTTTCTGACGCCGGTATTGGCCTGGCTGCAACACCACTACGGCTGGCACATGGTGTTTGTGGTCACCGGCGGCGTGGGCATTCTGTGGGCGGCGATCTGGTACGCGGTGTACCGCGAGCCCAAGGATTTCAAAGGCGCCAACGCTGCGGAAATCGAGCTGATCCGCGAAGGCGGCGGCCTGGTGGACATGCAGGAAAAAGCCGCTAAAGCACCGTTCAGTTGGGTGGACCTGGGGATTGTGCTGAGCAAGCGCAAGCTCTGGGGCATTTACCTCGGGCAGTTTTGCCTGAACTCCACGCTGTGGTTTTTCCTGACGTGGTTCCCGACCTACCTGGTGAAATATCGCGGCATGGACTTCATCAAGTCCGGCCTGCTGGCGTCGTTGCCGTTTCTCGCGGCGTTTGTCGGCGTGCTGTGTTCCGGGATCTTTTCCGACTGGCTGATTCGTCGCGGCGCCTCGGTGGGCTTTGCGCGCAAGCTGCCGATCATTGGCGGGTTGCTGATTTCCACGGCGATCATCGGCGCCAACTACGTGGACTCGACGGCGTGGGTGATCGCGTTCCTGGCGGTGGCGTTCTTTGGCAATGGGTTGGCGTCGATTACCTGGTCGCTGGTGTCGACCTTGGCGCCCGCGCGATTGTTGGGGCTGACGGGTGGGGTGTTCAACTTCATCGGCAACTTGTCGGCGATTGCGACGCCGATTGTGATTGGCTTTCTGGCCAGCGGCGATTCGTTTGCGCCGGCGATTACCTACATTGCGGTGCTGGCGTTGCTCGGCGCGCTTTCCTACGTGCTGCTGGTGGGCAAAGTCGAACGCATTGAACTGAACGAGTGACCTGTGGCGAGGGAGCTTGCTCCCGCTGGGCTGCGTAGCGGCCCCAAAAAAAGGGGAGCGCTGCGCACTCCAGCGGGAGCAAGCTCCCTCGCCACAGGGGCAGTGTTCAGTTTTTAGTTGAGCACGCCTTCGAGAATTTCGTAGACGATGCCGGTGGTTACGGCAATCAGCACCACGTCCGGGCCCGAGCGGCGCCATTCGTAGCCTGGGTACACCGGCAGGCGTGCCAGGGCGCGGCTGTCCAGGCGTTCGCCGTAGTAGCCATGGGGCAGCGGCTTGCCGCGTTCCAGGCGCACATTGCGCGGTGGCGGTGCGCCTCGGGAGAACTGGTCGTGGTTATCGCGGATCACCTGGCGCACGGGGCCAAAGTCCTGGGGTGGGCCGCTGCGATGGTTGTTTTGCGGGCCGCGATGGTCGTCACCGCGCTGCTGCTCGTGTTGGCCTTGCGGGCCGCCACGGTCAGGGCCGCCCTGGTCATTGGGAGCGGCTTGCACCAGGGCGCTGGCGCCCAGGACCAGCACGCCAATACTGGCAATCACGGTTTTAGGCATTTTCATTGGGGGCTTCCTCAACTGCACAAACAACAAAAAGGGATTTCGAGCGAGGCTCGAAATCCCTTGGTCTTGTCAGTTTAGGTACTGAATACTCAGTTTGATTCCTCTGTATCAGGAACTTTACCTACCGCTTACGAGCCGCTTACTTACGGGCGTTGCGAACACCTTCCGACAGCTCGGCGCACAGGCCCAACACGCCATCGATGGCTTGCTGATCATTTTTCGCCGTGGCGATGTGATCGATCAGCGCCGAACCCACCACTACACCGTCCGCCAAACGGGCGATAGCCGCCGCTTGTTCCGGGGTGCGAATACCAAAACCAATGCTGATCGGCAGGTCGGTATGCCGACGCAGGCGCGCCACGGCCTCTTCGACGTGTTCCAGGGTGGCGGCACCGGCACCGGTCACACCGGCCACCGACACGTAGTACACAAAGCCGGAGCTGCCGTTGAGCACGGTAGGCAGGCGCACGTCATCGGTGGTCGGCGTGGTCAGGCGGATAAAGTCGATGCCGGCAGCCTGGGCCGGGTCGCACAGCTCACTGTTATGTTCCGGCGGCATGTCGACCACGATCAGGCCGTCTACACCGGCGTCTTTGGCGTCGGCGATAAACTTCGGCACGCCATATTTGTGGATCGGGTTGAAGTAGCCCATCAACACCAGCGGGGTGTCGTTGTTGTCCTTGCGGAACTCGCGAACCATCTGCAGGGTTTTGAGCAGGTTTTGCTTGGCTTCCAGCGCACGGATGTTGGCCAACTGAATCGCCGGGCCATCGGCCATTGGGTCGGTGAAGGGCATGCCCAATTCGATCACGTCGGCGCCAGCGGCGGGCAAGCCTTTAAGGATCGCCAGCGAGGTGTCATAGCCGGGGTCGCCAGCGGTAATGAAGGTCACCAGGGCAGCGCGGTTTTGTTCTTTGAGTTGTTCGAAGCGGGTTTGCAGGCGGCTCATTTAGTGTTTCTCCTGCTGAGACTGTTCCATATGGTGCATGACGGTCTGCATGTCTTTGTCGCCACGGCCGGACAGGTTAACCACCATCAGGTGATCCTTTGGCAAGGTCGGTGCGCGTTTGAACACTTCGGCCAGGGCGTGGGCGCTTTCCAGGGCAGGAATAATCCCTTCCAGGCGGCAGCATTTGTGAAAGGCGTCGAGGGCTTCGTCGTCGGTCACCGAGGTGTATTGGACGCGGCCGATATCGTGCAACCAGGCGTGTTCCGGGCCGATGCCAGGGTAGTCCAGGCCGGCGGAAATCGAGTGGGCATCGATGATCTGGCCGTCGTCGTCCTGCAACAGGAAGGTGCGGTTGCCGTGCAGTACGCCGGGTACGCCGCCGTTGAGGCTGGCCGCGTGCTTGCCGGTTTCGATGCCGTGGCCGGCGGCTTCGACGCCGATGATTTCGACGCTGGTGTCATCCAGGAACGGGTGGAACAGGCCCATGGCGTTGGAGCCACCGCCGATGCACGCCACCAGGCTGTCCGGCAGGCGGCCTTCCTGGGCTTGCAGCTGATCACGGGTTTCTTTGCCGATCACGGCCTGGAAGTCGCGCACCATGGCGGGGTACGGGTGTGGGCCGGCCACGGTGCCGATCAGGTAGAAGGTGCTGTCGACGTTGGTCACCCAGTCGCGCAGGGCTTCATTCATCGCGTCTTTCAGGGTACCGGTGCCAGCAACTACCGGGATCACTTCGGCGCCCAGCAGCTTCATGCGGAACACGTTGGCCTGCTGGCGCTCGATGTCGGTGGTGCCCATGTAGATCACGCATTGCAGGCCGAAACGCGCAGCCACGGTGGCTGTAGCCACGCCGTGCATGCCGGCGCCGGTCTCGGCGATGATGCGTTTTTTGCCCATGCGCCGCGCCAGCAGGATCTGGCCGATGCAGTTGTTGATCTTGTGCGCGCCGGTGTGGTTCAGCTCTTCGCGCTTGAGGTAGATCTTGGCGCCGCCGCAGAACTCAGTCAGGCGCTCGGCGAAATACAGCGGGCTTGGGCGGCCCACGTAGTCGCGCTGGAAGTAGGCCAATTCCTCTTTGAACGCAGGGTCGATCTTGGCGGCTTCGTATTCACGGGCCAAATCGAGGATCAACGGCATCAGGGTTTCAGCGACGTAACGGCCGCCGAACGCGCCAAACAGGCCGTTGGCGTCAGGGCCGTTGCGTAGATCGGTCTGGGACTGAGTCATGGGACGCTCCAGGAAAGACGGTGTTTGAGTGGCGATGACGGCCACTCTACCCTTCACGCTCTGGGCTGAAAACCGATAAGATCGCCGTAACATGTCAGGAAAACTCACAGATGAGCCGAGACCTTCCCCCCCTCAATGCCCTGCGTGCGTTTGAAGCGACCGCGCGGCTTAACAGCGTCAGCCAGGCGGCTGAGCAACTGCACGTGACCCACGGCGCAGTGAGCCGTCAGTTGAAGGTGCTGGAAGAACATCTAGGTGTGAGCCTGTTCGTCAAGGATGGGCGCGGCCTTAAACTCACAGATGCAGGCATTCGTTTGCGCGACGCCAGCGCCGACGCATTCGAGCGTTTACGCGATGTCTGTGCCGAGCTGACTCAAAGCAGCGCCGATGCGCCGTTTGTGCTCGGTTGCTCCGGCAGCCTGCTGGCGCGCTGGCTAATTCCGCGCCTAGGGCGGCTGAATGCGGACCTTCCGGACCTGCGCCTGCACCTGTCGGCGGGTGACGGCGATCTTGATCCGAGGCGTCCCGGCCTGGATGCGCTGCTGGTATTTGCCGAGCCACCGTGGCCGGCGGATATGCAGGTGTTTGAGCTGGCCAGCGAGCGCATCGGCCCGGTGATGAGCCCGCGTTTCGTCGGTTACGAGCGCTTGCGCCAGGCGCCCGCCCAGGCCTTGGTCGGCGAAGCGTTGTTGCACACCACTTCGCGCCCGCAGGCGTGGCCCAGTTGGGCGCAGCAACACGGCATCGAGCCCGGCGCGTTGAAACACGGCCAGGGGTTTGAGCATTTGTATTATTTGCTGGAAGCGGCAGTGGCCGGGCTGGGTGTGGCGATTGCGCCCGAGCCGCTGGTGGCCGAGGACTTGCGTGCGGGGCGCCTGGTGGCGCCGTGGGGTTTCAGCGAAACCCCGGCGCACCTGGCGTTGTGGCTGCCCAAGCGCGCCGCAGACAGGCGCGCTGGGCAACTGGCGCAGTGGCTCAAGGCTGAGCTTGTGCGCGAGCCGGTTTAGTCACCGCGTTTGCACAGCAGGTAAGCGGCCAGCAGGCCCAGTGCGCCAACGGCAACACCGGCTGTAGTCCATGGGTGTTCTTGTGCGTAGTCCCGGGTTGCAACACCGGTTTCTCGGATTTTGACTTTGCTTTCTTCGTAGGCATCGCTGATCAGATGGCGCGAATGCTTGAGTGCATTCTCGGCGTTGCTTTTCAGGGCCTTCAAGGTCTTGCGCGACTCGTCAGAGGCGTCGTCCTTGAGGCTTTCCAGAGACTTGAGCAGGCTCGAAATCTCGGCTTCCATGCTTTCCAGCGACGCTTTGCGTAAAGAAGTGTTGGCCATGTGGACTCTCCTGAAGTGATTGAGTGGCGTGTGTAGATACCGACTGCGCCCGTTTCAGAAAGTGCAGTAAATCTGAACTTTCCCGTAGGAACGGCCGCCAGAAGCAGTACGAACATTGACTGCTACGCTTGATTCACGACCCTCACGACCCTTAGGAGAACTGCCATGAGTGATCATCACACCTACAAGAAAGTCGAACTGGTGGGCTCGTCCGCTACCAGCATCGAAGACGCCATCAATAATGCCCTGGCCGAAGCCAACAAGAGCATCAAGCACTTGGAGTGGTTCGAGGTGGTGGATACCCGTGGGCACATCAAGGACGGCAAGGCCGCGCACTTCCAGGTCACCCTCAAAGTGGGGTTCCGCATTGCCAGTAGTTGATCACGCCGGTTGAACTTTGCCGACTGGCCGATTGCCATAACCTGCGCTACAACCATTGGGTGCCGATGTGACGAACATCGGCACGCTCTTTTCGATCAGCGCAAGGAAGTAACGGATGAAGAAGTTCCTGTTAGCGGTAGGTTTGTTGAGCATTGCGGGTACAGCCCTGGCGGCGGGCAAGCCTTGTGAAGAGCTGAAAAGCGAGATTGCAGCGAAAATCGACGCCAAGGGCGCCACGCATTATTCGCTGGAAGTGGTAGACAAGGGCGCTGCAGCTGAAGGCTACAAGGTTGTCGGTAGCTGCGAGGCCGGTACCAAGGAAATTGCTTACAAGCGCAGTTAATCCCGTGTTGCAGACATGATGACGACGCACTTGTGGCGAGGGAGCTTGCTCCCGCTGGAGTGCGCAGCGCTGCCCAAATATTGGGGCCGCTACGCAGCCCAGCGGGAGCAAGCTCCCTCGCCACAGGTGCGTCGTTTTTTCTGCCTGTTGTTTACCCCTTCATCAACTGCGCCAACAGTTCGTAGGAATGAATCCGGTCGGCGTGCTCATACAGGTCGCAGGTGAAGATCAGTTCGTCGGCGCCGGTTTGCTCGATCAGTACCTCCAGTTTGGCGCGGATCTTCGCCGGGCTGCCTACCATCGCCAGGCCCAAGAAGCTGCCCACGGCGTCTTTTTCATGGGGCAACCACAGGCCGTCCATGGTTTTCACCGGCGGGCGCTGCACCAGGCTTTGCCCGCGCATCAGCGCGAGGATGCGTTGGTAGACCGAGGTGGCCAGGTAATCGGCTTGCTCGTCGGTGTCCGCTGCAACCAGAGGAATGCCGAGCATCACGTAAGGCTTATCCAAGACCGCCGAAGGCTTGAAGTGGTTGCGATATACCCGAATCGCTTCGTGCATCAGGCGCGGTGCGAAATGGGAGGCGAAGGCGTAGGGCAAGCCGCGCTCACCAGCCAGTTGCGCGCTGAACAGACTGGAGCCCAGCAGCCACACCGGTACATTGGTGCCGGTGCCCGGTACGGCGATGATCCGTTGGTCGGGAGTGCGTGGGCCCAGGTAGGCCATCAGTTCGGCCACGTCTTCTGGGAACTCGTCGGCGCTGCCGGAGCGTTCGCGGCGCAGGGCGCGGGCAGTCATCTGGTCGGAGCCGGGGGCGCGGCCCAGGCCCAGGTCGATACGGCCGGGGTAGAGGCTTTCCAGGGTGCCGAACTGTTCAGCGATCACCAAGGGCGCGTGGTTGGGCAGCATTACACCGCCGGAACCGACGCGAATCGTTGAGGTGCCGCCGGCTAGGTAACCCAGCAATACCGAGGTGGCGGAGCTGGCGATGCCGTCCATATTGTGGTGCTCAGCTACCCAGAAACGGTTGTAGCCGAACTTTTCCACGTGCTGGGCCAGGTCCAGGGAATTGTGCAGCGACTGCGCCGGACTGCCGTTGGCGCGCACGGGCACCAGGTCGAGGGTCGAGAACTTTACGTCGGACAGCGATTTCATAAGCCTGCTTCTCCAAGGGGGCCGCAGGCTTTTTAGACGAACCAAAACCTGCCGCTTCATGTGCATGCCTATGCAATGAGGGCATATACCCGAGATTCAATAGCTAGCTTGGAAATTTCCTACTGGATCACTAGGTTTCTCCGACAAGATGAACTTTGCCAGGCCGACTATCCTCAGAACCCTTAACCACACAAAACCACCGTTCGAGGAGACCGCTATGAGTATCGTGAAAAAAGCATCCGCGCATTGGGAAGGTGACCTTAAGACAGGCCTGGGTTCCATCTCTACCGAAACCGGCGTGCTGCGTGAAGCGCCTTATGGCTTCAAGGCCCGTTTCGAAGGTGGCAAGGGCACTAACCCCGAAGAACTGATTGGCGCAGCGCATGCTGGCTGTTTCTCCATGGCGTTCTCCATGATTCTTGGCGATGCCGGGCTCAAGGCTGACAGCATTGATACCCAGGCCGAAGTCACCTTGGATCAGGTAGATGGTGGCTTTGCGATCACGGCTGTGCACCTGATCCTCAAGGCCAAGATCCCTGGTGCAAGCCAGGCGCAGTTCGAGGAACTGAGCAAGAAGGCCAAGGAAGGTTGCCCGGTGTCCAAGGTGCTGAATGCGAAGATCAGCCTGGATGCCACACTCGTAAGCTAACGCAACAGAGCCCTTGTGGGAGCGGGCTTGCTCGCGAATGCGGTGGATCAGTTGGAAGATCTTTGACTGACCCACCGCATTCGCGAGCAAGCCCGCTCCCACATTTAGTTATGCGTTAAATCAGAACTCGCGTTTCACAAATGTGGTCCTATAGCCACTACTGCCTAGGCGCACACCCGTGCGCATGCATTCAGGGAGCTTCACACATGAAACGTTTTGCCTTGGCGATCATCTGCGGTGTTTTGGCCACTTCGGCCGTGGCCGCGCCGAAAGATTGTGAAGAGCTCAGGAAAGAGATCGAGGTCAAGATCCAGGCTAATGCGGTGCCGTCCTACACCCTCGAAATCGTCAGCAAGGAAGAAGCTGAGAAACACGATGTAGCCATGGTCGTCGGTAGCTGTGAGAACGGCACCAAAGCCATCATCTATCAGAAGAACAACGACTGATCAGAGGCAGTTAAAGCTGCGCTCTTCGGCCAGCAGCTGGCGCGCCGTGTTGTACAGCCGGATATTCGGTGTGAAGCCCAGCGAACGACCTTCCAACACATAACGTTGGCCTGCCTGGAAGTTTGTGTACTGCAAGGTCATGAAGCAGGTGCGTTCGGCTGTCTGCCCCAGGCCACCGAAACTGCTACCCGCTGGCACCTCGTAATCAAAGCGCACCATGAGTTCATGGCTGCCAGGCGGCATCTGGAAATATCTGCCATCGTTAAGGTTCTTGCCATCCAGGCGCTGGGCCATTACCAGTTTGGCGCCCGGTGTCGGCGTCGCAAAATCAACCCAGGCCTGTTGCGGGTCAACCGGCGGAAGGGGCGTTGACGCGCAAGCGCTGAGGAACAAGGCAGTGACGGGCAACAAGAGCTGGCGCATGGCGGGCACTAGATGGGAAAGAAGCGTTGATGATTGCGTGTGAGTATAAACAGGTCAGGGGTAGTCGGAGCATGGTCAGGCGTTTGCTTGCAGGGTTGACGGTTGTACTGCTCAGCGGATGCTCCAGCGTCAGTTATTACAGCCAACTGGCCAGCGGCCAGTGGCAATTGCTGCGGGCCCGGGAGCCGGTCGCCGACGTGATCGCCGATCCATCGCGGCCTCAACTGTTGCGTAAGCATCTGGCGCAATCGCAGAAGGCGCGGACCTTTGCCAGTGAACACCTGCACCTGCCCGACAACCAGAGTTACCGGCTGTACGCCGACATTGGCCGGCCTTACGTAGTCTGAAATGTGTTCGCCACGTCAGAATTCTCCCTTTCTCCCCAAACCCATTGCTTCCCCATCGCTGGCTGCGTGGCCTATCGCGGTTACTACAATCAGGGCGCCGCGCGTGGCGAGGCGGCGTTGTTGAAGCAACGCGGCATGGACGTGTCGATTGGCGGTGTCGAGGCCTATTCCACCTTGGGCTGGTTCAACGACCCGATCATGAACTCGATGATGAGTTGGGGCGATGAACGCCTGGCCACGCTGATTTTTCATGAACTGGCGCACCAGCGTTTTTATGTGAAGGATGACACTGAGTTCAATGAGTCCTACGCCAACTTCGTTGAGCAGGAAGGCACCCGGCAATGGCGTGCGGCGCGTGGGTTGGCACCGGCCAGTCTGCCTTCGGTGAAGCAGCGGGACGAGTTCACACAATTGGTTCTCGACACCCGTCAGCGCCTGGAGAAACTCTATGCCCAGCCCCTGTCAGCCGACGTGATGCGTAGCGCCAAGGTGGCAGAGTTCGAGCGTTTACGCGGTGATTACCGACAAATGCGCGACAGTCGATGGGGTGGGGATAAGCGTTATGACGCTTGGATCAACCAGCCGATGAACAATGCACGGCTGTTGCCGTTTGGGCTGTATGACCAGTGGGTGCCGGCGTTTGCGCGTTTGTTTGCGCGGGAAGGTGGGGATTGGGTGAGGTTCTATAGGGCGGTGGAGACGATGGGTGGGTTGCCGGTGGTAGAGCGTAAGGCGGCGTTGAGGCAATTGAAAGTTGGTGATCTCTAGGGCCTCTTCGCGAGCAAGCCCGCTCCCACATTCGACCGCATTCTCATGTTGAAAATCGGTCAACTGTGGGAGCGGGCTTGCTCGCGAAAGCGGTCTTAAGGACGCTGCAAAAACGCCTGGTGCATCTCAGCCAATGTCTCAAAATGCCAAGTCGGCGCCTCGGCGTTCAACTCCTCAAAACTGCCGAATCCATATCCCACCGCCGCCGAGTCCAACCCATTGCTGCGCGCGCCGATCAGGTCGTGCTTGCGGTCGCCGATCATCAAGGTGGTGGCCGGGTCCAGGCCTTCTTCGCTCATCAAGTGGGCAATCAGCTCGACCTTGTTGGTGCGCGTGCCGTCCAGTTCACTGCCGTAGATCACTTTGAAGTGCTTGGCAAAATCAAAATGCCGGGCGATTTCGCGGGCAAACACCCAGGGTTTCGAGGTAGCCACATACAGCTGGCGACCTTGGCCCGTCAGCTCTTCGAGTAGCGGCATCACGCCATCGAACACGCGGTTTTCGTACAGCCCGGTAACCTTGAAGCGCTCGCGGTAAAAATTCAGCGCTTCCCAGGCCTTGGCTTCATCAAGGTCGTAGAACTGCATGAACGCTTGCAGCAACGGCGGGCCGATGAAGTGTTCAAGCTTGGTCAGGTCGGGCTCATCGATCCCCAGTTTGTCCAGGGCGTACTGGATCGAACGGGTAATGCCCTCGCGCGGGTCGGTGAGGGTGCCATCCAGGTCGAACAGCACGGTTTGGTAATGCAGGGTCATCGGTCGAATCCTTCAGCCAGGTGCAGGTCTTTGAGCTTCACGTAGTTCGCGGCGCTGTAGGTGAAAAAGGCACGCTCCTTGTCGGTCAGTGCGCGCACTTGTTTAACCGGGCTGCCCACGTACAAAAAGCCGCTGTCGAGTTTCTTGCCCGGCGGTACCAGGCTGCCGGCGCCGATGATCACGTCGTCTTCCACCACGACGCCGTCCATCACAATGCTGCCCATGCCGATCAGGATGCGGTTGCCCACGGTGCAGCCATGCAGCATGACTTTGTGGGCGATGGTCACGTCATCGCCGATCAACAGGGGGAAACCGGCCGGGTTGAAGGGCCCGGCGTGGGTGATGTGCAGCACGCAACCGTCCTGCACGCTGGTGCGTGCGCCGATGCGGATGCGGTGCATGTCGCCGCGAATGACCGTCAGTGGCCATACCGAGCTGTCTGGGCCGATTTCGACATCGCCGATCACCACCGCCGAAATATCGACAAAAGCCCCGGCGCCCAGGGTTGGCGTGTGGTTCTGATAGGTGCGAAGGGTCACGATAGCCTCTCTCTCTTGTGCTGATAGCTGCGGTGGGCGTTGATTGTAATTAAGATGGCCCCATCTTTGTTCTTACATGTTTCTTCAGCCAAGGTGCCCACCGTGAGCGCGAACAACCCTCTTCTGCAGTCCTACGACCTGCCGCCGTTCTCGGCGATCCGTGCCGAGCACGTCCAGCCGGCCATTGAACAGATTCTCGCCGACAACCGTGTCGCCATCGAAGGCATCCTGCAAAGCCAAGGGAAAAATCCGACATGGGCCGGGCTGGTGCTGGCCATGGACGAACTGAACGACCGTCTGGGCGCCGCCTGGAGCCCGGTCAGCCACCTCAACGCCGTGTGCAACAGCGCCGAACTGCGCGAGGCCTACGAAGGTTGCCTGCCGGCGTTGAGCGCCTATTCCACAGAGATGGGCCAGAACCGTGAACTGTTCCAGGCTTTTGAAGCCCTGGCCAACAGCCCGGAAGCCGCAGGTTTCGACGTGGCGCAAAAAACCATCCTGGAACACTCCCTGCGCGACTTCCGCCTGTCGGGTATTGATCTGCCGCCGGAGCAGCAAAAACGCTACGCCGAAGTGCAGAGCAAACTCTCCGAGCTGGGCAGCAAGTTCTCCAACCAGTTGTTGGACGCCACCCAAGCCT
Organism: Pseudomonas sp. 18175; assembly: GCF_050432925.1. Taxonomy (NCBI): domain Bacteria; kingdom Pseudomonadati; phylum Pseudomonadota; class Gammaproteobacteria; order Pseudomonadales; family Pseudomonadaceae; genus Pseudomonas; species Pseudomonas sp. 18175. The sequence continues at coordinate 30,996 of NZ_JBKFTO010000024.1, forward strand.
GGACCAAGCACGTCACCGACGAAGCCATCCTCGCCGGCCTGACCGACTCGGCCAAGGCGCAAATGGCCGCCGCGGCCCAATCCAAAGGTTTGGATGGCTGGCTGATCACCCTGGAATTTCCGAGCTACTACGCGGTAATGACCTACGCCCACGACCGCGCCCTGCGTGAAGAAGTCTACGCGGCCTACTGCACTCGCGCGTCGGACCAAGGCCCGAATGCCGGTCAGAACGACAACGGTCCGGTGATGGAACAGATCCTCGACCTGCGTCAGGAACTGGCCAAGCTGTTGGGTTACGCCTCGTTCTCTGAGTTGAGCCTGGCCACCAAGATGGCCGAGTCCAGCGACCAGGTGCTGAGCTTCCTGCGTGACCTGGCCAAGCGCAGCAAGCCGTTTGCCGCCCAGGACCTGCAACAGCTCAAGGCTTACGCGGCCGAACAAGGTTGTGCCGACCTGCAGAGCTGGGACAGCGGTTTCTACGGCGAAAAACTGCGTGAGCAGCGCTATAGCGTGTCCCAGGAAGCCCTGCGCGCCTACTTCCCCATCGACAAAGTGCTGGGCGGCCTGTTCGCCATTGTGCAGCGCTTGTACGGCATCGAAATCGCCGAGCAAAAGGGCTTCGACACCTGGCACCCAGACGTGCGCCTGTTTGAAATCAAGGAAAACGGCCAGCACGTCGGCCGCTTCTTCTTCGACCTGTACGCCCGCGCCAACAAGCGTGGCGGTGCCTGGATGGACGGCGCACGCGACCGTCGCCGCAAAGTCGATGGCGTACTGCAAAGCCCGGTAGCCAACCTGGTGTGCAACTTCACTCCGGCCGACAGCGGCAAGCCTGCCCTGCTGACCCACGATGAAGTCACCACCCTGTTCCACGAGTTCGGCCACGGCCTGCATCACCTGTTGACCCGCGTTGAGCACGCCGGCGTATCCGGCATCAACGGCGTGGCCTGGGATGCGGTGGAGTTGCCGAGCCAGTTCATGGAGAACTGGTGCTGGGAGCCGGAAGGCCTGGCGCTGATCTCCGGTCACTATGAGAGCGGTGAGCCGCTGCCTCAGGACCTGCTGGAAAAAATGCTCGCGGCGAAGAATTTCCAGTCCGGCCTGATGATGGTGCGCCAGTTGGAGTTCTCGCTGTTCGACTTCGAACTGCACGCTACCCACGGTGATGGTCGCAGCGTTGCCCAGGTTCTGGAAGGCATTCGCGATGAAGTCTCCGTGATGCGCCCGCCGGCCTACAACCGCTTCCCCAACAGCTTTGCGCATATCTTCGCCGGCGGTTATGCGGCGGGTTACTACAGCTACAAGTGGGCCGAAGTGTTGTCTGCCGATGCCTTCTCCAAGTTTGAAGAAGACGGCGTGCTCAATGCCGAGACTGGCCGTGCGTTCCGCGAAGCCATTCTGGCCCGTGGCGGCTCCCAGGCGCCGATGGTGTTGTTCGTCGACTTTCGCGGACGTGCGCCGTCGATTGACGCACTCTTGCGCCACAGCGGCCTGAGTGAGGACGCGGCAGCATGAGTGAAGGGCCTGTGATTACCAAAAAGCAATTTATCGCCGGGGCGGTCTGCCCGGCGTGCAGTGAGCCGGACAAGTTGAAGATGTGGACCGAGGACAGCGTGCCGCACCGTGAATGTGTGGCCTGCGGTTATACCGACACGCTGAATGACCAGGGTTTGTCGGTGCCCAAGGAATTGGGTACGCGGGTCAATACTTCGGCGATTAAGGCGCCGGCTGATCCTAAGGTTCAGGCGGTGCAATTCTTCCCCAATCCAAAGCTGAAAAAAGACTGACAGTCGGTCAGGGAGTCAGTACCAGTTCACGGGCTTCCTTGGTTTCAACACGGCGGGTGTCCGCCGTGTTGAGCCAACTGTTCATCGAGCACAGCGCAAACGCGCTGGTGCTGCAATCGCCATTCGCCAATGCTATGCGCAACTTGTCGACATCGGCCTTCATCATGTAGCGAACCCCGTCCTTGAAACCATTACTGGTGCCGAAGCCGCCCAGGGTCATCTCGTTCAGCGCCTCCTCCTTGCTCCAGCCTTGAATCACCACGCGATACATCGCCGCCATCAGGCCAGTTCGATCGGAACCGTGCTTGCAGTGCATCAACACCGGGCCGTTGGCTTCGGCTGCCTGGATGGCGCGCAGGGCGGCGAGTACGTCGGAATCATCCACATGATTGGTGCGATAACTCAGTTGTACCTGCCGGATACCGGGAGCTTTCAACCAGTTGGCGTCGGACTCGGGCAGGAAGTTGATCACCGTGCCGATCTTGAGCGTGTCCAGCAGTGGGCCGGCGTTGCTGTCGGGTAATGCACTGCGGTAGAGCGTGGGTGTCATCTGGTGCAGGTTGTAACGGTCACCTACGGGCTGGGCCCACTCGGGGGAGCGGATGGAGGTGGATTCGTCGGCCTGGGCATGAACGAAAGGAAACAGTGCCACGAGCGCGAGGCCAAGGGCCGGCAGCCATTGATGCTTGAACATGGGCGACGTAACCGAATAGAGGGTTGGTGGGTGGCGCTCAGGGTCGGTTACGGGGGGTCAATAGGGTGTGAGCGAGGCGTAAAAGATTTGTGAATCCTCAATCTTTAGTCGCTGAAACGATTCTCTCGATTCTTAGGCTGCTATCATTTGTAACTATTGATTGCCGCTACGCGCTCAGAAAAGACAAGCCGCTCCTTAGAAGCGGCTGATAAACCCGTGACCACATGATGAGGTGCACCCATGTCTGATCAAGATCAAGACAACCCCCGGCGTGACTTTTTGCGCAAATCCTTGACCTTGATCCCGGTGGTCACGGTTGCCAGTACTGGCCTTGGCGGCTCGATGCTGATGGCCACGCCGGAGCCGGCCCAAGCCGCCCCGGCCACGCCAGTGGCGAGCGAAAAAACCTATGAGCCGAGTTACTTCACGGCCGAAGAATGGGCATTTATCAATGCAGCCGTCGCGCAACTGATACCCGCCGATGCCCAAGGCCCTGGCGCCCTGGAAGCCGGCGCGCCGGAATACATCGACCGCCAGATGAACACACCGTACGCCAGCGGCGCCCTGTGGTTCATGCAAGGTCCCTTCAACGCCGACGCGGCTCCGGAGATGGGCTGGCAGTCCAAATTGGTGCCCAAGGAAATCTATCGGTTGGGTATTGCCGCGACGGATGCGTGGTCGAAGGCGTTCAACGGTAAAGCTTTTGCTGCGCAAGACAGCGCTACCCGAGACGATATGTTGCGTCGTCTCGAGGCGGGTGGCAGCGAATTGGCTGCGCATTTCGAGGCGGTGCCACCGAAGGTTTTCTTCAACCTGTTGCTGCAAAACACCAAGGAAGGGTTCTTCTGCGACCCGATCCACGGTGGCAATAAAGGCATGGTCGGTTGGACCATGATCGGCTTTCCCGGCGCCCGCGCCGACTTTATGGACTGGGTTGAACGCAACGAGCAATACCCCTTCCCGGCAGTTTCCATCCGCGGCGAGAGGGCATAAACGTGGCGACCATCATGAAGAAAGTAGACGCGGTGATCGTAGGCTTCGGCTGGACCGGCGCGATCATGGCCAAGGAGCTGACGGAAGCGGGCCTCAACGTGGTAGCGCTAGAGCGCGGCCCGATGCAGGACACTTATCCAGACGGCAACTATCCCCAGGTCATTGATGAACTGACCTACAGCGTGCGTAAAAAACTCTTCCAGGACATTTCCAAGGAGACGGTGACTATTCGCCATAGCGTGAATGACGTCGCCCTGCCCAACCGTCAGTTGGGCGCGTTCTTGCCGGGCAATGGCGTGGGTGGCGCAGGCCTGCATTGGTCGGGCGTGCATTTTCGTGTCGACCCTATTGAGCTGCGCATGCGCAGTCATTACGAAGAGCGCTACGGTAAAAACTTCATTCCCAAGGACATGACCATCCAGGACTTCGGCGTGAGCTACGAAGAGCTGGAGCCATTTTTCGATTACGCCGAAAAAGTCTTCGGCACCTCGGGCCAAGCCTGGACCGTCAAAGGCCAGTTGGTGGGCGAAGGCCGTGGCGGCAACCCGTATGCGCCGGACCGTTCCAACCCCTTCCCGCTGCAAGCACAGAAAAACACCGTTTCCGCACAGTTGTTTCAGAAAGCCGCTGCCGAGGTTGGTTATAAACCCTACAACCTGCCGTCCGCCAATACGTCGGGGGCCTACACCAACCCCTACGGCGCGCAGATGGGCCCGTGCAACTTCTGCGGATTTTGCAGCGGTTACGTGTGCTACATGTATTCCAAGGCGTCGCCGAACGTGAACATCCTGCCGGCGTTGCGCCAGGTGCCGAACTTCGAGTTGCGGCCTAATTCCCATGTGCTCAAGGTCAACCTCGACAGCACCAAGAGCAAAGCCACCGGCGTGACCTACATCGACGCCCAGGGCCGTGAGATCGAGCAGCCGGCGGACCTGGTGATCCTCGGCGCATTCCAGTTCCACAACGTGCGCTTGATGCTGCTGTCGGGCATCGGCAAGCCTTACGACCCGATCACCAACGAGGGCGTGGTGGGCCGGAACTTTGCCTACCAGAACATGGCCACCATCAAGGCGTTCTTTGACAAGGACACCCACACCAACAATTTCATCGGTGCGGGCGGCAACGGCGTGGCGATGGATGACTTCAACGCCGATAACTTCGACCACGGCCCCCACGGTTTTGTGGGCGGCTCGCCAATGTGGGTCAACCAGGCCGGCAGCCGACCGATTGCCGGTACGTCAAACCCGCCAGGCACGCCAGCTTGGGGCAGTGCGTGGAAGCGTGCCACCGCCGATTACTACACCCACCAGGTGTCGATGGATGCCCATGGCGCCCATCAATCCTACCGGGGCAACTACCTCGATCTGGACCCGGTGTACCGCGATGCCTACGGCTTGCCGCTGCTGCGGATGACGTTCGACTGGCAGGAAAACGACATCAAGATGAACCGCTTTATGGTCGAGAAAATGGGCAAGGTCGCCGAGGCGATGAACCCGAAGGCGATTGCCGTGCTTGGCAAAAAGGTCGGTGAGCACTTCAACACCGCGTCGTACCAGACCACCCACCTCAACGGTGGCGCGATCATGGGCACCGACCCGAAGACCAGCGCCCTGAACCGCTACCTGCAGTGCTGGGATGTGCACAACGTGTTTGTGCCGGGTGCATCCGCATTCCCACAAGGCCTGGGCTACAACCCTACGGGCCTGGTGGCGGCATTGACCTACTGGTCGGCGCGGGCGATCCGCGAGCAGTACCTGAAAAACCCCGGCCCACTGGTTCAGGCATAAGGAGCGATGACCATGAAAGCACTTGTTATCGCAACCTTTGCACTGTTCAGCAGTTGCTCGGTGAGCGCGGTTGAGCCCGATCTGATCAAACAAGGCGAATACTTGGCCCGTGCGGGAGATTGCGTGGCCTGTCATACCGCCAAGGGCGGTAAGCCATTTGCGGGCGGCCTGCCGATGGAAACACCCATCGGCGTGATCTATTCCACCAATATCACCCCGGACAAGACAGGCCTGGGCGACTACAGCTTTGAGGACTTCGACAAGGCTGTGCGCCATGGCGTCGCCAAGAGCGGTAGTACGCTTTACCCGGCGATGCCCTACCCGTCTTATGCGCGCGTGAGCGAAAGCGATATGCAGGCGTTGTATGCGTACTTCATGAAGGGCGTGGAGCCGGTTGCCCAAGAGAACAAACGCAGCGATATCCCGTGGCCCTTGAGCATGCGTTGGCCGCTGGCGGCGTGGCGTTGGATGTTTGCGCCCACCGTCGCGGACTATCAGGCAGCGCCGGGAGCCGACCCGGTGATCAGCCGTGGCGCTTATCTGGTGGAAGGTCTTGGCCACTGCGGGGCGTGCCACACGCCACGGGCCCTGACCATGCAGGAAAAGGCGCTGAGTGCGACTGACGGCAGTGCGTTTCTATCTGGCAGTGCGCCGCTGGAAGGCTGGATCGCGAAAAGCCTGCGCGGTGACCACAAGGATGGTCTCGGCAGTTGGAGCGAAGAGCAACTGGTGCAATTTCTCAAGACCGGTCGCAGTGATCGTAGCGCGGTGTTTGGCGGCATGAGCGATGTGGTGGTGCACAGCATGCAATACATGTCCCAAGACGACTTGACCGCGATTGCCCGATACCTCAAGAGCCTGCCGGCGGTCGATCCCAAGGACGCGCCGCATCAGTACGACAAGCAGGTGGCTGAGGCGCTGTGGAAAGGCGACGACAGCCAGCGGGGCGCCTCGGTGTACATCGACAACTGCGCGGCCTGCCACCGTACAGATGGCCATGGCTACACGCGGGTGTTCCCCGCACTGGCGGGCAACCCGGTGTTGCAGTCGGCCGATGCCACGTCGTTGATCAACATCGTGTTGAAGGGGGGCACTTTGCCCGCTACGCACGCGGCACCGTCAACGTTCACCATGCCAGCGTTTGCCTGGCGGTTGTCGGACCAAGAGGTGGCGGACGTTGTCAGTTTTATTCGTGGGAGTTGGGGGAATGCGAGTGCTCCGGTGAATGCTGCCGAAGTTTCAAGTTTACGGGCAGATATACCGGTTAACGCACAAGAGGCGAATGGCAAGTAATGAAACAACCGGCCTATATCCGTGTGTCGATATAGGCCGGTTAAAAATGTATAGCAAGTGCAACGTGTTGTTCGCAGCACTAACTCAAATGAAGTTGAGTGCCGCGGGCGGCATCATGAACGGTATTTAACGGCCGCAAGTTTTAGCGAAAAGATTAGCCATGTCCAAGAACAGCTTCTTGTCATCGTCGTCTTCATCGCCATCATTGTCGAGGTCGGTAGGCGAAGAAGTTTTGTCGTAATGGCCATCTTTTTTCGAAGAAGATGCATACATTGCGAAGGTCAATTCACCTTCGCTAAAACGCTCGAGTAATATTTCCGGGCTGTTGTCTTTTTCGAAGTCTTCGCACGATAGACGTAGTTCATCCTGAGACATAATGTACCTATTTGTTTAACTGGGGTGGGCCGAGATCATAACGGCCGTACATTGTATGAATCCATTTTTCATATGTTATTAATGATTTCTCAATTATGACTCAATAATTTTTACAGTACTGGTGCGCGTTTTAAACATTTAAATATTTCAGGGTTGTTGTGCGTCATGCCCTTGAGCGCCAAACGGTGCTGGTCGAAATGGGATTTCTCGAATACTGTATATAAATACAGCTAAAGGAGCTCGACCATGATTCCTCCCCTGCCTCCGCGCGGGCGCGGTACTGCCACCAACCTGCACAACCGCTTTGCGCCTACCGTCAGCGTGGCCGAGGACGACGGCTGGTATCAGGAAGTACCACCGACCCAGGGCACCGAGGTGCGGGTTGAAACGGCCAAGACCATCATCACCCGCAACACCTCGCCGGACTTGCCGTTCGACCGCTCGATCAACCCCTATCGTGGTTGTGAGCATGGCTGCATCTACTGCTATGCGCGGCCCAGCCATGCGTATTGGGACATGTCGCCGGGGCTGGACTTCGAAACCAGGCTGATCGCCAAGAGCAATGCCGCCGATGTGCTGGAGCAGCAGCTGTCGAAACCAGGCTACGTGTGTGCGCCGATCAACCTGGGCTCCAATACCGACCCGTACCAGCCTATCGAGCGTGACTACAAGATCACTCGGCAGACCCTCGAAGTGCTGCTGCGCTACCGACACCCGGTGACCATCATCACCAAGGGCTCGCTGATACTGCGCGATCTCGACCTGCTCACCGAGTTGGCCAGCCAACGCCTGGTGGCGGTGATGATCAGCCTTACGAGCCTGGACGATGAGCTCAAGCGCATCCTGGAACCGCGCACGGCAGCGCCCAAGGCGCGGTTGCGGGCGATACGGGTGATGCGTGAGGCGGGTATCCCGGTGGGTGTGCTGTGTTCGCCAATGATCCCGATGATCAATGACAGTGAGTTGGAGAGCCTGCTGACAGAAGCCCATGCGGCCGGTGCGCAAAGTGCGGCGTACATGATGCTGCGCCTGCCGCTGGAGGTGGCGCCGCTGTTCGAGGAGTGGCTGGCGGCCCATTACCCACAGCGCGCTGCCCATGTGATGAGCCTGGTACGCCAGGTACGCGGTGGCGAGGTCTATGACAGCCGTTTTGGCGTGCGCATGCGCGGAGAGGGACCCTTTGCCGATTTGCTGGCCCAGCGATTCAGCAAGGCGATCAAACGACTGGGGCTCAATCGACGGGAGGGGTTCAACCTGGATTGCACGGCGTTCTGCCCGCCAGGCAGGCAGATGGCTTTGTTGTAGACTAATTGGGAAAGGTGCACTGTTCTTGTAGGAATAGTCTCACTTTGATATCACTGAAACCCGCGTCCTAGAGCGGTTCATTCAGTTTGAGTTAAGTTTCGGCGGCTACCTTGTTCAGCGAGTGACTGACGAGTCGACGGCCTGGTTTGTGGTGTTTCACAACTATTGCGCTGGCCTGGCGTCGAACTGGCCTGAACACTCCCCTGCATTAATCAAGAGGATGAATCATGAGTGACAAGGATAAACAGCCGTTGGCTGCGTCGGCTTCAGCCCCTGAGGTGGCGGAAACCGCCGATGCAGCGCTGCAGCATATCGTTGACGGCTTTTTGCATTTCCATCACGACGTCTTCCCCCAGCAGGAAGAACTCTTCAAGAAGCTCGCCACGGCCCAGAGCCCACGGGCGATGTTCATTACCTGTGCCGACTCGCGCATCGTGCCCGAACTGATCACCCAAAGCTCGCCTGGCGATTTGTTCGTAACCCGTAATGTCGGCAACGTAGTGCCGCCCTACGGGCAGATGAACGGCGGTGTCTCCACCGCTATCGAATACGCCGTATTGGCACTGGGCGTGCAGCACATCATCGTCTGCGGGCACTCTGATTGCGGCGCCATGCGCGCGGTACTCAACCCCGACAGCCTGGAGAAGATGCCAACGGTCAAGGCCTGGCTGCGGCATGCCGAGGTCGCCAAGACCATGGTCCACGACAACTGCGACTGCGCCAATGAAGGCGAGAGCATGAAGGTGCTGACCGAAGAAAACGTCATCGCCCAGCTGCAACATTTGCGCACCCACCCTTCGGTGGCCTCGCGCATGGCCAATGGTCATTTGTTTATCCATGGCTGGATCTACAACATCGAGACCAGCGAGATCCGGGCCTACGATGCGGATCAATCGGCGTTCCGACCGTTGAACGGCGAAGGCCCGATTCCTTCCGCGACGCCTAAAGCGCGCTTCTAAAACACTTCCCTGCCGGGTAAAGCGGTGGCTGCCATGGATGCAGCCAGGCTTTGCCGCGCCCGGCGAATGTCTCGGGAGAGTCATCATGCGTGCTGCTCAATTGAAAGCTGTAATACCTCGAGAGCTGCTCGCCTCGGTGGTTGTGTTTCTGGTCGCCCTGCCACTGTGCATGGGCATCGCGATCGCGTCCGGCATGCCGCCGGCTAAAGGACTGATTACCGGCATTATCGGTGGCTTGGTGGTGGGTTGGCTGGCGGGGTCGCCCTTGCAGGTCAGTGGCCCGGCCGCAGGTTTGGCGGTGCTGGTGTTCGAACTGGTGCGCCAGCACGGCATGTTGATGCTGGGGCCGATCCTGTTGCTGGCGGGCTTTCTGCAACTGGTGGCGGGGCGTCTGCGTCTGGGCTGCTGGTTCCGCGTCACTGCGCCAGCAGTGGTGTATGGCATGTTGGCCGGCATCGGCGTGCTGATTGTGCTGTCGCAGATCCACGTGATGCTCGATGGCGCGCCCAAGCCTTCGGGGCTGGATAACCTGGCGAGCTTTCCGGCCGCAGTGGCCCAAGCCATTCCGAGCCTGGGTTGGCAGGCCGGCTTGCTCGGCTTATCGACCATGCTGGTGATGTACCTGTGGGACAAGTTGCGCCCGCAAGCGCTGCGCTTCGTGCCGGGAGCGTTACTGGGCGTGGGCCTGACCACGGTGGCCAGCTTGCTGTTGGCCTTGCAGGTCAAGCGTGTGGAGGTCCCGGAGAACCTAGCTGATGCCATCGACTGGCTGCGGCCCAGTGACCTGCTGAACCTGGCCGATCCCCAGCTGTTGATCGCCGCATTTGCCGTGGCGTTTATCGCCAGTGCCGAAACCTTGCTGTCCGCAGCGGCGGTGGACCGCATGCACAGCGGCCAGCGTTCGGATTTCGACAAAGAATTGTCCGCTCAGGGTGTGGGTAACATGCTCTGCGGCCTGCTCGGCGCTCTGCCGATGACCGGCGTAATCGTACGCAGCTCGGCGAATGTGCAGGCCGGCGCCACCACACGTATGTCGGCGATGTTCCATGGCCTGTGGCTGCTGGCATTCGTGCTGTTGCTGTCGAGCGTGCTGCAAAGCATTCCGGTGGCGAGCCTGGCGGGTGTGCTGGTGTATACGGGGATCAAGCTGGTGGACGTCAAAGCGTTCAAGGCGTTGGGCCGATATGGGCGGATGCCGATGTTTACCTATGCCGCGACGGCCCTGGCGATCATTTTTACCGACCTGCTGACCGGCGTGCTGGTGGGCTTTGGCCTGACGTTGGTCAAGCTGGCACTCAAGGCTTCGCGGCTGAAAGTGAGCCTGGTTGATTTGCCCCAAGACGGTGAGATGGAATTGCGATTGACCGGTGCGGCGACCTTCCTGAAAGTGCCAGCGCTGACCAAGGTGTTGTCGACGGTTCCGGCGGGGACCACGTTGCATGTGCCGCTGAACAACCTGAGTTACATCGACCATTCTTGCTTGGAGCTTCTGGAGGAATGGGGTCGGGCCAATGCGTCGAAAGGTTCGAAGCTGGTGATTGAAGCGCGGGGGTTGAAGCGTCGGTTGGAAGGTCGGGTGCGCACCACCACCGGAATTGGCTCAGCGCCTGCAACAGGCTGACGAAACTGGATCAAAAATGTGGGAGCGGGCTTGCTCGCGAATGCGGTAAATCAGTCACCTGTTCAGTGACTGACACTCAGCATTCGCGAGCAAGCCCGCTCCCACATTTGATCGCTATGAGGCTGGAGAATCAGGCCGGCTGATCCAGGGCCAACTCAACCCCAAGCTGGCGCGACAGACACGGCCAGCGCTTCCACGCGGCTTCCGTGTCCGGGCTCTTGAGCGTTTCGCGGTAGGCCTCCACCGACTCCAGCGCAAAGCTGTCTTCGTTGAGCATCTCATCTACCGCCAAATGCACCGCTTCATCCAGTTGATTGGCAAATGCTTCGCCAATCAGTTGGTGGGCAATCAAGTTGGCCACGGTGGTGTCCGCCGGAATCAACGGCTGACCGAAATGCTTGATATACAGATCGTTGACCTCCTCCACTAAACGGTGCGCCAGGTAGGCCTCGTCCAGCAGGCTGTCGAGCCCCACATGGCCAGCCAAAATGGCAGGCGGTTGCAGGAAGAAATGCTCGGCGATTTTCAGCACCGGCTTGATCTGGCTTTCGATGCCGGCCTCGCGGGCCACATCGTTGGCGGCGTCCAGCAGGTCCGGAACGAGGTCGATGTAAGCGGTGACGAAGCGGGTCATGACAATGTTGCGATCACCGTCAGCCAGGGAGATGGCCGAATGCAGGTGCGGCAATTGGGTTTCCAGTTGCTGGGCAAGCTGGCCCGTGCTGGCTTCGTGTTGATGGGCACGGGAAATCTGCTCGCGCAATGCGGCGGTGTTCATGAAGGCTCCAGTGATGCAGGCGTAGGAAAAGAGAGAGGATAAGGTAGCTCGTTTATATGAGCGCCTCAGACGCATTTGTCATAATTATTTCATGGTTATGCGCGTGTGTTATATCGAATTGCCATCGTTCGTCGGATAAACGATTCCGCGCCCGTACTTATTGGTCCGAATCACCATTTTGGTTCATTTGTCCCTACACATTGCGGGGTTGCAGACCCTGTCTATACTCGGATTTGTACGCAATTAGCTGATGACGCCAGACTGCATAAGCAGGTGAGGCTAAGCGGTTGTAAGCAGTATGGAAGCCGCTCCCTTCGACGCAGGTGCAAACCGGCGGGATAACAAGAACGATAAGGGGAACCCGCAATGACGCGACATCCACATGTTTGGATGGGCCTCCTGTTGTGGTCGGTATTCGGCCAGGCGCACGCCGCCTGGACAACGAATATGGCGCCAGGGGCTACAGAAGTCAGTCACGCTGTGTTTGACCTGCACATGACCATTTTCTGGATCTGTGTGGTGATTGGCATTGTCGTGTTTGGCGCGATGTTCTGGTCGATGATCCTGCACCGCCGGTCCACGGGCCAGGTGGCAGCCAAGTTCCACGAGAGCACCACCGTGGAGATCCTCTGGACTGTCGTGCCCTTGCTGATCCTGATCGCGATGGCCATTCCGGCGACCAAGACCCTGATCAACATCTACGACAGCAGTGAGTCGGATATCGATATCCAGGTCACCGGCTATCAGTGGAAGTGGCATTACAAATACCTGGGCCAGGATGTGGAGTTCTTCAGCAACCTGGCCACGCCCGCCGAACAGATCCATAACCAGGCCACCAAGGGCGAGCATTACCTGCTGGAAGTCGATCAGCCGCTGGTGCTGCCGGTGGGTGCCAAGGTGCGCTTTTTGGTCACCGCCGCCGACGTCATCCACTCCTGGTGGGTGCCGGCCTTCGCGGTCAAGCGCGACGCCATTCCAGGTTTCGTCAACGAGGCCTGGACCCGCGTCGAGAAGCCCGGCATTTACCGCGGCCAGTGCGCCGAACTGTGCGGCAAGGACCACGGGTTCATGCCGATTGTGGTCGAGGTCAAGTCCAAGGCCGACTACGACACCTGGCTCGGCGAGCGTAAGGCAGAAGCCGCCAAGCTCAAGGAGCTGACTTCCAAAGAGTGGACGCTGGAAGAGCTGGTGGCCCGTGGCGACAAGGTCTACCACACCACCTGCGTGGCCTGTCACCAGGCCGAGGGCCAGGGCCTGCCGCCGATGTTCCCGGCGCTCAAAGGCTCGCCAATCGCCATTGGGCCTAAGGAAGACCACCTGCACCGCGTCTACTTCGGCAAGCCTGGCACTGCCATGGCCGCCTTTGGCAAGCAGCTCTCGGAAGTGGATATCGCCGCCGTAGTGACCTACGAGCGCAACGCCTGGGGCAATAACAAAGGCGACATGGTCACGCCCAAGGATGTGCTGGCCCTGAAACAGGCGGAAAGCAAATGACCTACTTCAAGGCGTTTAACTCGAACGGCCCCGCCCACTCGCTTGCAGGAGAACGGCCATGAGCACTGTGATCGATGACCATGGTCATGCCGACCATGCCCACGGCCCCGCCAAAGGCCTGATGCGCTGGGTGCTGACCACCAACCACAAAGACATCGGCACGATGTACCTGTGGTTCGCTTTCGCGATGTTTTTGTTGGGCGGCTCGTTCGCCATGGTGATCCGTGCCGAGTTGTTCCAGCCGGGCTTGCAGATTGTAGAGCCGGCATTCTTCAACCAGATGACCACCATGCACGGCCTGATCATGGTGTTTGGCGCGGTGATGCCGGCGTTTGTCGGCCTGGCCAACTGGATGATCCCGTTGATGATCGGCGCGCCGGACATGGCCCTGCCGCGCATGAACAACTTCAGCTTCTGGCTGCTGCCGGCGGCGTTCCTGCTGCTGGTGTCCACCCTGTTCACGCCGGGCGGTGGGCCGAATTTCGGCTGGACCTTCTACGCCCCGCTCTCTACCACCTACGCGCCGGAAAGCGTGACTTTCTTCATATTCGCCATCCACCTGATGGGCATCAGTTCGATCATGGGCGCGATCAACGTGGTCGCCACCATCCTCAACCTACGCGCGCCGGGCATGACCCTGATGAAAATGCCGCTGTTCGTGTGGACCTGGCTGATCACCGCGTTCCTGCTGATCGCGGTGATGCCGGTGTTGGCCGGTTGCGTGACCATGATGCTGATGGACATCCACTTCGGCACCAGCTTCTTCAGTGCGGCCGGCGGCGGTGACCCGGTGCTGTTCCAGCATGTGTTCTGGTTCTTCGGCCACCCTGAGGTGTACATCATGATCCTGCCGGCCTTCGGCGCCGTCAGCTCGATCATCCCGACCTTTTCGCGCAAGCCGCTGTTTGGCTACACCTCCATGGTCTACGCCACGGCGAGTATCGCGTTCTTGTCGTTCATTGTGTGGGCGCACCACATGTTCGTGGTGGGCATTCCGCTGGTGGGCGAGTTGTTCTTTATGTACGCCACGTTGCTGATCGCCGTGCCCACGGGGGTGAAGGTGTTCAACTGGGTCAGCACCATGTGGCAAGGCTCGCTGACCTTCGAGACGCCGATGCTGTTTGCGGTGGCCTTCGTGATCCTGTTCACCATTGGTGGTTTTTCCGGGCTGATGCTGGCGATTGCCCCGGCGGACTTCCAGTACCACGACACCTACTTTGTGGTGGCGCATTTCCATTACGTGCTGGTGCCCGGTGCGATCTTCGGCATCTTCGCCTCGGCCTACTACTGGCTGCCGAAATGGACCGGCCATATGTACGACGAAACCCTGGGCAAGCTGCACTTCTGGCTGTCTTTCGTGGGCATGAACATGGCGTTCTTCCCGATGCACTTCGTGGGGTTGGCCGGCATGCCGCGCCGGGTGCCGGACTACAACCTGCAGTTCGCCGACTTCAACATGGTGTCGTCGATTGGCGCGTTTATGTTTGGCGCCACGCAGATCTTCTTCCTGTTTATCGTGATCAAGTGCATCCGTGGCGGCCCGCCCGCGCCAGCCAAGCCGTGGGATGGGGCCGAAGGACTGGAATGGAGCATTCCTTCGCCGGCGCCGTATCACACCTTCACTACGCCGCCGGAGGTGAAATGAACAGGCCACCACACATCCCCTGTGGGAGCGGGCTTGCTCGCGAAAGCGGTGTATCAGTCATCACAAACAGTGCCTGGCACACCGCATTCGCGAGCAAGCCCGCTCCCACATTGACCGCGGTCGACTTGGGTGAGCGTCATGGCTGACTCCGTGCCAATCAAACGCCTCGTCACCCGCCTGCTGATCCTGGTGCTGGCCATGTTCGCCTTCGGCTTCGCCCTGGTGCCGATCTACGACGTGATGTGCAAGGCGTTCGGTATCAACGGCAAGACCGCTGGGCAGTACGAAGGTGAGCAAATCGTCGACCCCTCGCGGCAAGTGCGGGTGCAGTTTTTGTCCACCAACGCCATCGATATGGTCTGGGAATTTCATTCCAAGGCCGACGAAGTGGTGGTTAACCCAGGTGCCGTCAACGAAATGCTGTTCGTGGCCTACAACCCCACCGACAAGCCCATGACCGCCCAGGCGGTGCCCAGCATCTCCCCCGCCGAAGCGGCGATGTACTTCCACAAGACCGAATGTTTTTGCTTCACCCAGCAAGTGCTGCAACCCGGCCAGCGCATTGAGATGCCCGTGCGTTTTATTGTCGATCGCGACATGCCCAAGGATGTGAAGCATTTGACCCTGGCGTACACCCTATTTGATATCACTGCGCGCCAACCGCCGGTGGCTGTCCACACCGGCGGCTAGCTACTGTTTGCCCCCTCAATCAGGAGAGCGAATACATGTCGTCTCATGATACGTACTACGTACCAGCGCAAAGCAAATGGCCCATAATTGCCACGGTCGGCATGCTGGTCACCGTGTATGGGTTGGCCGTGTGGTTCAACGACCTCAAGGCGGCACGCCCGGAATCCCACGGCCCGTGGATCTTTTTCGTGGGCGGGCTGTTGTTGGCCTACATGCTGTTCGGTTGGTTCGGCGCGGTCATCAAGGAAAGCCGTGCCGGTTTGTACAGCCCGCAGATGGATCGCTCGTTTCGCTGGGGCATGACGTGGTTCATCTTTTCCGAAGTGATGTTCTTTATCGCATTCTTTGGTGCACTTTTTTATGTGCGGCACATGTCGGCGCCCTGGTTGGCGGGCGAAGGCGCAAAGGGCATTGCGCACATGCTGTGGCCGAATTTCGAGTTTGCCTGGCCGCTGCTCAACAACCCTGACCCAAAACTGTATCCGGCGCCGGAAGGCACGATCAGCCCGTGGGGCCTGCCGCTGGTCAACACCATATTGTTGGTGAGTTCCAGCGTGACCATCACCATTGCGCACCACGCGTTGCGCAAAGGTCATCGCGGTGCGCTGAAGATTTGGTTGGCGCTCACCGTGCTGCTGGGGTTGGCGTTTCTCGGGTTCCAGGCCGAGGAATACATCCACGCCTACAAAGAGCTGGGCCTGACCTTGGGTTCGGGCGTGTACGGCGCGACGTTCTTCATGCTTACCGGTTTTCACGGTGCCCACGTGACCATCGGCACCATCATTCTGTTTGTGATGCTGATGCGTATTCTGCGCGGGCATTTCAATGCTGAGCATCAGTTCGGATTCGAAGCGGCGAGCTGGTATTGGCACTTTGTGGATGTGGTGTGGATCGGGCTGTTTTTCTTCGTCTATGTGCTGTGAGGCGATTTACCACGGTGCGTGAGAAACCAGCTGGCCGCTGAGGAAGCCCCAGGTAATCAACGCCAGGGTGATGACGGCGAACACGACACGCACGGTCAAGGCAGTGACGAGGCGATTGGAGTTGCCCTCGTCCTTGACCAGAAAGAACAAACCACTGAACAGGCTCACAACGGTCGCGATCAGCATCAGGGCAATAGCGGCTTTGAGCATGGTCGGGCTCCAATGGGATGGGCGGGCAATGAAAACAAGTATAGCCAGCGCCATAAAATGCTTTCGCCCCGGGATCGCGCCCACACTGGTGGTGTTGGTGCTGCTGCCGATGATGGTGGGCTTGGGGTTTTGGCAGCTGTCTCGTGGCCATGAAAAGCAGCTGCTGGTGGACAGTTACGCCGAACGGCGCGCGGCGGAGCCGATCAATAGCGTGCAACTCAGCGACATGGCGGACCCGGCCTTTCGCCGCGTTCGCTTGCGCGGCCAATTCGATGCCGAACACAGCGTGCTGCTCGACAATCGCATGCGCGACGGCAAGGCCGGCGTCGAGCTGCTGCAACCCTTCCATGACCAGGCCAGCGGCCTTTGGCTGTTGCTCAATCGCGGCTGGCTGCCCTGGCCGGATCGGCGCACCCCGCCCGTCTTCACCACGCCGGCCACGCCGGTCAATCTCGACGCCTGGGTGTATGTCGCCCCCGGCGAAACCTTCCAGTTGCATGCCGACCCGGCGACCGCCCAATGGCCGCGCCTGCTGACCGCCTTGCACCCTGGCGTGCTATGGACTGAATTGGGTCGCAGCGGCTTTGCCTACGAGCTGCGCGCCGAAGCTGGCCCCGGTATGTACGAAACCACCTGGGCCGTGGTCGCCATGGGCCCGGAAAAACACGTGGGGTACGCGGTGCAATGGTTCGCCATGGCGTTGGCGTTGCTCGCGCTTTACCTCTACCTCGGATGGCATCACACAAAAAAGGAGAAGCCCCATGGGAGCGGCCATGAATCCACCCAACGCGTCTGAGCTGCCTGATCGGCGCAAAGGCCGCTGGCAGTTGGTCCTGATCCTGATGATGGTGATCGGCCCGATGGCGCTGGCCACCTTTATGTACAAGCTGCAATTTTGGGTGCCGGACAGCCGCAGTTACCACGGCGAGATGATCGGCAACGGCCAGACCCGCGCCGACATCGGCGTGCAGGCCGATGAAGAGCGCTGGCAGCTATTGGTGACAGCCCCCGCAACCTGCGCGGCCGATTGCCAGCAACTGGTGTACCTGGCGCGGCAGCTGCAAATCAGCCTGGGCCGCGATGCTTCCCGCGCCAGCCACGCCTTGGCCAGTGCGCAACCGGTCGGCACCGAATACGAGGCCAAGCTCAAGGCCGAATACCCGCAACTGCAACGCTACCCGCTGGACCTGACGACCTTTACCAAAAACGCCGCCGCGCCGGGTGATGCGCAACTCTGGATCATCGACCCCCACGGCAACCTGGTGCTGCGCTACGACGCCAAGGTCAAGGGCAAGGACTTGCTCAATGACCTGCGCCACCTGCTGAAACTGTCGAACATCGGATAAGGGCATCGTCATGGCCAAACCTGGATTTCGCCTCGCGTTGTTTGCCACCTTGTTGGCGCTGATTGTGGTGCTGCTGGGTGCCTATACCCGCCTGACCCATGCGGGTCTTGGCTGCCCGGATTGGCCGGGATGCTACGGCTTTATTGGTGTGCCGCAGGGCGAAGCCCAACTGGCCCATGCCGAACTGCATTTTCCTGACACACCGGTGGAGGCCGACAAGGGGTGGGCAGAGATGACGCATCGCTACTTTGCCGGCACCTTGGGTTTGTTGATTGTGTTGTTGGCGGCGCGTTCCTGGAGCCATCGGCGCGATCCTGGCCAGCCAGTGAAATTACCGTTGTTCCTGTTGGCGGTGGTATTCGCCCAGGCGGCATTTGGTATGTGGACAGTGACGTTGAAGCTGTGGCCGCAAGTGGTCACGAGCCATCTGCTGGGCGGCTTTGCCACCTTGAGCTTGTTGTTTCTGCTGACGCTGCGCTTGTCCGGCGTATTGCCTGCGTTGATCGTGCCCAAGCGCCTGCAATATTGGGCCACGGCGGGGTTGGTGCTGGTGATCGGGCAGATTGCGCTGGGAGGCTGGGTCAGTTCCAACTATGCGGCAGTGGCGTGTATCGATCTGCCGACCTGTCATGGCGAATGGTGGCCAGCGGCAGACTTTGCCAATGGCTTTCACCTTACCCAGCATATCGGCCCCAACTACCTCGGCGGGCAATTGGATAGCGAAGCTCGTACGGCCATTCACCTGACCCATCGCATTGGCGCCGTAGTCGTTTCGCTGGTGCTGTTGGGCCTGGCCTGGCAGCTCAAGGTGGTCGGTATGACGCGCCTGGCGGGCTTGCTGCTGATCGCCCTGGCCGCGCAGATCTGCCTGGGCCTGAGCAATGTGTATTTTCATCTGCCATTGCCAGTGGCGGTGGCGCATAACGCTGGCGGCGCAGCGCTGTTATTGACGTTGGTGGTGGTCAATTACCACGCGCGCACCAGCCTGGTTCGGGTGCGCAACCAATTGCCGTTCGGCTGGCGTTTTATCCCGCGCAAGCATGTATCCGGGCTCATTACCCTTAAAGGAGAGATGCCATGGCGGCCTTGATTGGCGCGCGTCACGACCAGGCGCTTTGGCGTGACTACCTGGAGCTGACCAAGCCGAAAGTGGTGGTGCTGATGCTCATCACCTCCCTGGTGGGGATGTTTCTCGCGACCCGCGCTGGGGTGCCGTGGACGGTGCTGGTGTTTGGCAACCTGGGAATTGCCCTGTGTGCCGGTGGCGCGGCGGCGGTGAACCACGTGGTGGACCGGCGAATAGATGCGGTGATGGCGCGCACCCACAAACGGCCGTTGGCGCAAGGGCGTGTATCGCCGCTGGCGGCGCTGGTGTTTGCGTTGCTGCTGGCAGTGGCCGGGCTGGTGTTGCTGCTGGCGTTTACCAACCCTTTGGCAGCGTGGCTGACGCTGGCTTCGCTACTGGGCTATGCGGTGATCTACACCGGTTTCCTCAAGCGGGCGACGCCGCAGAATATCGTGATCGGCGGCCTGGCCGGTGCGGCCCCGCCGCTGCTGGGCTGGGTCGCGGTCACCGGCCATATCAGCGCCGAGCCGTTGCTGCTGGTGCTGATCATCTTCGCCTGGACTCCGCCACATTTCTGGGCCCTGGCGATCCATCGCAAAGAGGAATACGCCAAGGCCGATATCCCCATGCTGCCGGTGACCCACGGCGAGCACTACACCAAGGTGCATATCCTGCTCTACACCTTCGCCCTGCTGGCGGTGAGCCTGATGCCCTATGTCATTCACATGAGCGGCCTGCTCTACCTGGTGTGCGCGCTGGTATTGGGCGTGCGCTTTCTGCAATGGGCCTGGGTGTTGTACCGTGGCGGTCGGCCGCACGCGGCGATCAACACCTTCAAGTACTCTATCTGGTACCTGTTGCTGCTGTTTATCGCGCTGCTCGTAGACCACTACTTATTGTTGAACCTATGACCCGAACTCAGAAAACCGTCTTTATCCTGGTGGCCATCGTTGCGTTGATCCTGGGCCTGACCGTCAACAAAGTGCTCAGTGGCAAAGGCCAGGGCGACCCTACCGCGCTGATCGACGCCGGCATCATCCTGCTGCCGCAAAGCCGTCAGTTGCCGCCGGTCACCATGACCAACCAGGACGGCCAGCCGGTGCTGGTCAATGAATTGAAGGGCAAGTGGAGCCTGTTGTTCTTCGGCTACACCTTTTGCCCGGACATTTGCCCGACCACCCTCGCGCAGTTGCGCCAGATCAAGAGCGAGCTGCCCAAGGACGTTGTGGATAAGTTGCAGGTGATCCTGGTCAGCGTCGACCCGCATCGCGATACGCCGACCCAGCTCAAGCAGTACCTGGGCTATTTCGACCCGCAGTTCGTGGGCTTGACCGGCGCGAATGTGGACGATGTGCAGAAGGTGTCGAATGCGGTGAGCATTCCGTTTATTCCGGCTGATACCAGCAAGCCCAATTACACCGTGGACCACAGCGGCAACCTGGCGGTGATCGGGCCGGATGGGACGCAGCGTGGGTTTATTCGGGCGCCGTTGAATAATCAGAAGCTAGTCGCGCAGTTGCCAGGCCTGTTGCAGCGTAAGTAACTAGCAACGCAAAACAAATGTGGGAGGGGGCTTGCTGTGGTGAGGGGGCTTGTCCCCCGATGGGTTCACTGAAGATCCAATGGGGCTGCTTCGCAGCCCAGCGCGGGGCAAGCCCGCTCACCACAGCAAGCCCCCTCCCACATGTTGATCCCCAGTGTTTGGGGGATCGAGTCAGATCAGAACGCCGGCTTGATCGCGCCTTTGTACTTCTCTTCGATGAACTGCTTCACCTCAGGCGTGTGCAGCGCCGCAACCAGCTTCTTCACCGCATCCGAATCCTTGTTGTCTTCGCGGGTCACCAGAATGTTCACGTAAGGCGAGTCGTTGCCTTCGATCACCAGGGCGTCCTTGGACGGGTCCAGCTTGGCTTCCAGGGCGTAGTTGGTGTTGATCAGCGCCAGGTCGACCTGGGTCAGCACGCGCGGCAGGGTGGCGGCTTCCAGTTCGCGGAACTTCAGGTTTTTAGGGTTGGCGGTGATGTCTTTGATGGTCGACAGGATATTAGTCGGGTCCTTCAAGGTAATCACGCCAGCTTTAGCCAGCAGCAACAGTGCACGGCCGCCGTTGGTGGCGTCGTTCGGGATCACCACGTTGGCACCGCTTGGCAGCTCGTCCAGCTTCTTGTACTTGCTGGAGTAAGCGCCCAGAGGTTCCAAGTGCACGGCGCCGACGCTCACCAAGTGAGTGCCCTTGGCCTTGTTGAATTCATCGAGGTACGGCTGGTGCTGGAAGAAGTTGGCGTCCAGGCGCTTTTCGGCGACTTGGACGTTGGGCTGTACGTAGTCGGTGAAGACTTTGACCTGCAGGTCCACGCCTTCTTTGGCCAGGGCCGGTTTCACGAACTCCAGGATTTCTGCATGCGGCACCGGCGAGGCCGCGACCGTGAGGGTCTCGGCGTGGGCGGAAAACGCGGCAACGGCAGCGAAAGCAACCAGTAGTTTTTTCATCCAACAAGCTCCTTGTTCGGGCATGTGCCGGCTTTTGGCCGGCAATGGCCGTTATTTTCGAGAAAAATGCACCACCAGCTTGTCGCCGACGGTTTGCAGAATTTGCACCAGGATCAACAGCATCACCACGGTGACCACCATCACATCGGTCTGGAAACGCTGGTAGCCGAAGCGGATTGCCAGGTCACCCAGGCCACCGGCACCGACCACACCGGCCATCGCCGTGTAGGACACCAGTGTAATCGCCGTCACCGTGATCGCCGCGAAAATGCCGGGGCGCGCTTCGGGCAGCAGGGCGTTGGTGATGATCTGCCGCGTGGTGGCGCCCATCGACTGGGTGGCCTCGATAATGCCGCGGTCTACTTCACGCAGCGCGGTTTCCACCAAGCGCGCAAAGAACGGCGTAGCGCCCACGACCAACGGTGGAATCGCACCGGCCACACCCAGCGAGGTGCCGGTGATCAATACCGTGAACGGGATCATCACAATCAACAGGATGATGAACGGCAGCGAGCGCAGGATGTTCACGATCAGCGACAGCAGCGCGTACAGGCCTTTTTGTTCGAACAGTTGGCGCGGGCTGGTCAGGAACAGCAGCACGCCCAGCGGCAGGCCCAGCACCACGGTAAAGAACAGCGAGCCGAACAGCATGGTCATGGTGTCGCCGGTGGCCAGCCAGATTTCCGACCAGTCGATATTGGCGAAGAAGCTCAACAGGACGTCCATTAGCGCAGGATCTCCATGTGGACGTCAGCGGCGGTGAAGCGGGCAAAGGCCGCTTC
Source organism: Pseudomonas sp. 18175 (assembly GCF_050432925.1). NCBI lineage: Bacteria > Pseudomonadati > Pseudomonadota > Gammaproteobacteria > Pseudomonadales > Pseudomonadaceae > Pseudomonas > Pseudomonas sp. 18175. The sequence continues at coordinate 53,233 of NZ_JBKFTO010000024.1, forward strand.
CATATCGCCACCGGTGACGGCGAGGGTCAGTTGCCCGTAGGGGATGTCTTTGATGCGGTCGATACGACCGGCGAGGATGCTGTAGTCCACACCCGTTTCACGGGCGACGGTACCCAGCAGCGGCGCGTAGGTCGCTTCACCCTGGAACGTCAGGCGTACGATGCGGCCCGGAACGTGGGCGAAGTCATCGCGCTGTTCGTTTTCATCGACCTGCTCGGACTCTTGCACAAAGCGCTTGGTGGTCGGGTGTTTGGGGTGCAAGAACACATCGGCCACCGAGCCTTGCTCGACGATCACACCGGCGTCCATCACGGCCACCTGGTCGCAGACCCGGCGGATCACGTCCATCTCATGGGTGATCAGCACGATGGTCAGCTTGAGCTCGCGGTTGATCTCGGCCAGCAATTGCAGCACCGAGGCGGTGGTCTGCGGGTCGAGGGCGCTGGTGGCTTCGTCGCACAGCAAAATCTTCGGCTTGGTCGCCAACGCGCGGGCAATGCCAACCCGTTGCTTCTGGCCACCGGACAACTGCGCCGGGTACTTCTTGGCGTGGTCCGACAGGCCGACGCGGGCCAGCAGTTCGGCGACGCGCAGGTCGATGTCCTTGCGCGACAGTTCGCCCGCCAGGGTCAGCGGCAGCGCCACGTTGTCGGCGACGGTCTTGGAGGCCAGTAGGTTGAAGTGCTGGAAGATCATCCCGACCTGCTGGCGGAAACGGCGCAGGCCGTTGGCGTCCAGGGCGGTGACTTCTTCGCCGTCGACACTGATTTGGCCGCCGCTCGGTTCTTCGAGGCGGTTGATCAGGCGCAGCAGGGTGCTTTTGCCCGCACCCGAGTGGCCGATAAGGCCAAACACCTGGCCGTTTTCGACGGTCAGGCTGGTGGGGTGCAGCGCGGGGATATCCTTACCGGCGACGCGGTAGGTTTTATGGACGTTATGAAACTCGATCACGTAGCGAACCTTGTGGGGCGCATGGAAAAGGGATCAGCGGTTAGCCGGGCGCGCATTTTAGCCTGTCCGTATAGCGTTTCTTAGCATTTATTTCGTATTCATCCAGCGATTTGGCAATAACGCGATCAAAGGTCATAAAAAAGGAACGGTGCAAAACTGTATCAGTCACTACTTAAGCAGCGCGATGTCCCGGGTGCCGTGCCTGGGCCTGAATAAGGAGTTTTGACTGATGAGTACGAAAAAGCCAAAGAGCGAACTCGCCGGCACCGACACCCTCGACCGCAAGAACACCAACGCCAAGTTAGAGGCCCTGGAAGCGTTCCGTTCCGACGCCACCGGGCAGGCCCTGCGTACTAACCAAGGGGTAAAGATTGCCGACAACCAGAACAGCTTGAAGGCTGGCGCGCGCGGGCCTTCACTGCTCGAAGATTTCATCATGCGTGAAAAGATCACGCATTTTGACCATGAACGAATCCCCGAGCGCATCGTGCATGCGCGCGGTACAGGCGCCCACGGCTATTTCCAGAGTTATGAAAACCACTCAGCGCTGACAAAAGCGGGCTTTCTACGTGACCCAGGGCATCAAACGCCGGTGTTTGTACGGTTTTCAACTGTGCAAGGCCCGCGTGGTTCAGGGGATACGGTGCGCGATGTGCGTGGTTTTGCCGTGAAGTTTTTCACCGACGAGGGCAACTTCGATCTGGTGGGCAACAACATGCCGGTGTTTTTCATTCAGGACGCGATCAAGTTTCCCGACTTTGTGCACGCGGTAAAACCTGAGCCGCACAACGAAATCCCTACCGGTGGCTCGGCGCACGATACGTTCTGGGACTTTGTTTCGTTGCAGCCAGAGTCGGCGCATATGGTGATCTGGGCCATGTCTGACCGTGCCATTCCCAAAAGTCTGCGCAGCATGCAGGGATTTGGCGTGCATACCTTTCGCTTTATCAACGCCGAAGGGGTGTCCAATTTCGTTAAGTTCCACTGGCGCCCTACCGCTGGCACATGCTCGCTGGTGTGGGATGAAGCGCAAAAGCTGGCCGGTAAAGATACAGACTTCCACCGTCGCGACCTGATGGAAGCTATCGAAATGGGCGATTACCCGGAGTGGGAGCTGGGCGTGCAGGTGATTCCTGAGGATAAGGAGCACGCGTTTGACTTCGACATTCTCGACCCGACCAAGCTGATTCCCGAAGAACTGGTGCCCATTACGCCGCTGGGCAAAATGGTGCTGAACCGTAACCCGGATAACTTCTTTGCCGAGGTTGAGCAGGTGGCGTTCTGCCCTGGGCATATCGTGCCGGGCATCGACTTCTCAAATGATCCGCTGCTACAAGGCCGGCTGTTTTCCTACACGGACACGCAGATCAGCCGACTGGGCGGGCCGAACTTTCACGAGCTGCCAATCAACCGGCCGGTGGCGCCCTTCCATAATGGCCAGCGCGATGCGATGCACCGGACCGTGATCGACAAGGGCCGTGCCGCGTACGAGCCCAATTCGATTGACGGTGGCTGGCCGAAAGAAACACCGCCAGCGGCGCAAGACGGTGGCTTCGAGTCTTACTACGAACGTATCGACGCCCATAAGGTGCGTGAGCGCAGTGAGTCATTCGGCGACCATTTTTCCCAGGCGCGCCTGTTTTTCCGCAGCATGAGCAAGCACGAGCAAGAGCACATCATCTCGGCCTACAGCTTTGAGCTGGGCAAGGTGGAGCGTGAGTTTATACGTGTGCGCCAGGTCAACGAGATTCTGGCCAATATTGACTTGGAACTGGCCAAGCGCGTGGCGCAGAACCTTGGGCTGCCGGTGCCGAAAAAAGGCACGGTGGAGGAGCGTAAGACCACGTTGGCACGCTCGCCTGCATTGAGTCAGGCCAATTTGCTGCCGGCGGATATCAAGACCCGCAAGGTGGCGATCCTGGCGGCCAATGGCGTGGACGGTGCAGCGATAGCGGCGTTGAAGAAGGCGCTGGCAGCTGAGGGTGCGCATGCCAAGTTGCTCGGGCCAACGTCAGCGCCCGTAACGACCGCAGATGGCAAGAGCCTGCCGGTGGATGCGTCCATGGAGGGCCTGCCGTCCGTGGCCTTCGATGCGGTCTTTGTGCCCGGCGGTAAAGCGTCGGTGAAGGCATTGAGCGAGGACGGCGTGGCGTTGCATTACTTGCTGGAGGCGTACAAGCACTTGAAGGCTATCACTGTGGCCAGTGAGGCCAAGCCGTTGTTGGATCTGTTGAAGCTTGAGGTGGATGCAGGGCTGATCGTGGGGTCGGATGCGAAGGCGTTCAAGGCGTTCTTTGCCGCGATTGGGCAGCATCGGGTTTGGGACCGTGAGGCGAAGGCCAAGGCGATTCCGGCTTAAGTTTGTGGTTGTTAGTTAGATCGCTATCGCAGGCAAGCCAGCTCCCACACTTGAATGTATTCACAATTCAAAGGTGGGAGCTGGCTTGCCTGCGATGCTTTATTGAGCCTTGCGCGGAATCAGAACAACCTGCGCCGGAATCTTCTTCAAGATCTGCCGGTGAAGTTTCAGGTCATACCCCGAATCGATGCGTTTGACCCGCTTGGTCAGCAACGTGGCCAACCATGGGTAATCCTCGGTGCGTGGCACCTGAATGCTCACATCACACTGGTAATTCACCACGTCGGTGGCGATGGCGTCGAGCTGATGGCGCAATTCCTGGATATCGGTGAGGTTCAGCGCCACGGTGGTGCTTTCAGCCGCCGGGTCGATGACTTTGGCGACAGGCTTGGACTCTGCTGCTTTCAGCGCCGCTTCGGCTTTGTCCAGCTCGGCCTTGCGGGCATGGCTGATGGCGCTGTTAACGCCGCCGGTCAACGCTGGCGCCTTGGGCATCAGCGCACGGGCGCGGCTCAGGGCGGTGGCTGCTGCATTGACGTCACCTTTTTGCAGCACGATCTGGCTGCGCTGCAGGTAGGCTTCGGCCAGTTGGCGCTGGTAAGGCTCCAGCGCCGGGTCGTTGGGCGACTGGGCTTGCAGGGCGGCCAGTTCGTCTTCGGCGGTGGCCAGCTCACTGCTGGCCAGGTTTTGTTCCAGCTGCGCGATGGCCGCAGCGCGTGCGTCCGGGGCCGGCGTGGCGGCGGGCGGTGTGCTTTGACAGGCGCCCAGCAGCAGGGTAAATGCGGCAAGGAGCAGATAACGGGAGTTGAACGGCTTCATTCCTGCGACTCTCTATTTGCGCAAAAAGCGAGCAAGTCTACACCCCTCGACGGGGCAGGACAAAACTCAGCAGAAACAGGGCGGCGGCCGTGACCACAATCGATGGCCCGGCTGGCGTGTCCTTGAACCAGGACAACGCCAGGCCCCCGCACACGGCAAGCATCCCCAAGAGGCTGGCGCCAATTGCCATTTGCTCCGGTGAACGGGCGTGGCGCTGGGCGGCGGCGGCGGGAATGATCAGCAGCGATGTGATCAACAATACGCCGACAATCTTCATCGCGACAGCAATCACCACGGCGATCAACAGCATCAGGGCCATGCGCAGGGTTGGCACGGGCAAACCTTCTACCGTGGCCAGTTCTTCATGCACGGTAATTGCCAGCAATGGCCGCCATAGGGCGACCAACAGCACCAGCACCACGGCGCTGCCGCCGAGAATCCACGCGAGGTCGGAGGTACTGATCGCCAGCAGGTCGCCAAACAGGTAGGCCATCAGGTCGATGCGCACTTCATGCATGAAGCTCAGCACCACCAAGCCCAGGGACAGCGTGCTGGGCGCCAAGATGCCCAGCAAGGTGTCGGAGGCCAGCGGCTGGCGCTGTTGCAGGGTCACTAGCAGCACTGCCAGCAGCAGGCAGCCTACGGTCACGGCGATGGTCGGGCTGACATCCAGCAAAAAGCCCATGGCCACGCCCAAAAGCGCTGCGTGCGACAACGTGTCGCCAAAATAAGCCATGCGTCGCCACACCACGAACGAACCCAGTGGGCCCGCCACCAGCGCCAAAGCCAAGCCTGCCAGCAGGGCGTAGAGCAGAAAATCAGCCATGCTTGCAGCTATCTCCATGAACATGTGGGGTAGCGGGATCGTCGACCACTGCGCCATGAAGGTCGTGTGCATGGTCGTGATGGTGATGGTAGATCGCCAGGCTCTGGGCATTCTTGCCGAACAGTTCGACGAAGGCCGGGTCGCCGCTGACTTGCTCTGGATGGCCGGAGCAGCACACGTGACGGTTGAGGCACACCACTTGGTCGGTGGTGCTCATGACCAGGTGCAGGTCGTGGGAGACCATCAACACGCCGCAGCCATGGCGGTCGCGCAATCGAGTGATCAGGCTGTACAGCTCGGCCTGGCCGGCGACGTCGACGCCTTGCACCGGTTCATCCAGCACTAGCAGTTCCGGTTCGCGTAACAGGGCGCGGGCCAGCAAGACGCGCTGCATTTCGCCGCCGGAGATGCTCTGCACCGGGCTGTCGATCACCTGTTCGGCGCCGACTTCCTTGAGTGCGGCCTGGGCGCGGGCACGGTCTACACCGGGCACCAGGCGCAGGAAGCGCAGCACGGACAGTGGCAGGGTCGGATCGACGTGCAGTTTCTGCGGCATATAGCCCACGCGCAGCTTGGGCTTGCGCCACACACTGCCGCTGTCGGGCTTGAGCAGGCCGAGCACGGCGCGCACCAGGGTGGTCTTGCCAGCGCCGTTGGGGCCGATCAGGGTAACGATCTGCCCCGGCTCCACGCTCAGGGCGATGTTGTCCAGCACAGCTTGCCCGGCGAACGTGACACCGACCTGTTCGAGGCGGATTAACGCGTTGCTCATCAAGCCCCCTGGCAGCCGGAGCACAGGCCGACCACTTCGACCGTTTGCCCTTCGACCTGGAAGCCCACGTCGGCTGCGCTGTGGATGATGGCGTCGCTGATGCTTTTTTGTTCAAGCTCGATGGCGGCGTGGCATTCGCGGCAGATCAGAAACTGGCCCTGGTGCGCGTGTTCCGGGTGGTTGCAGCCGACAAAGGCGTTGAGGGAGGCGATGCGGTGCACCAGGCCGTTTTCCAGCAGGAAGTCCAGCGCGCGGTACACGGTAGGTGGCGCTGCACGGCGGCCATCCTGTTCGCTGAGTACGCCCAGAATGTCGTAGGCGCCCAGCGGCTTGTGGCTCTGCCACACCAACTCCAGCACGCGACGACGCAATGCGGTCAGGCGCAAACCCTTCTGTGCGCACAGGGTATCGGCCTCCGACAGCGCGGTATGCACGCAGTGAGAGTGGTCGTGGGGACGGCTGGCAAGCGGTGTTTTAGGCATGAGCGGCGACAGATATTTGATAGAGACGTTATTATGTTACCCGTTCCTACGCCATTGAGTGGTCATCGTGTCCCGACTTTTTCCCGTTTTTGTCGTATTCATCACCAGTTTTTTCATCGCTGGCGCCGCTCAGGCCGAGGTCAAGGTGCTGACCAGCATCAAGCCATTGCAGTTGATTGCCGCGGCTGTGCAGGACGGCGTGACGGTTCCGGAGGTGTTGCTGCCGCCGGGTGCGTCGCCGCATAACTATGCGCTGCGCCCATCCGACGTACGGCGTGTGCAGTCGGTGGACCTGCTGTATTGGATCGGCCCGGACATGGAAAGCTTCCTACCCCGCGTGCTCAAGGGGCGTAGTTTGCCCACCGTGGCGGTTCAAGACCTGCCAGGCATGAAATTGCGTCGTTTCGCCGAAGATAGCCACTCCCACGCCGACGAAGCCGACGAGCATGACCACGATCACCGCCCGGGCAGCCTGGATGCGCACTTGTGGCTGTCGACGGTCAACGCTCGCGTGATTGCCGCTCGCATGGCATCCGACCTCAGCGTTGCCGACCCGGCCAACGCTGCCAAGTACCAAAGCAATGTGAAGGCGTTCGATGAACGCCTGGATGCGCTGGATGCCCGCTTGAAGGCGCGTTTGGCGACGATTGGCGACAAACCTTACTTCGTGTTCCACGAAGCTTTCGATTACTTCGAAGACGCTTACGGCCTGAAGCACGCCGGTGTGTTCAGTGTTGCCGCTGAAGTGCAGCCGGGCGCCCAGCATGTAGCAGCCATGCGTACGCGGTTGCAGGAAGTGGGTAAGACTTGTGTGTTCAGCGAGCCGCCGTTGCGTCCGCGTTTGGCCGAGACCTTGGTTTCCGGCCTGCCGGTGAAACTGGCAGAGTTGGATGCCTTGGGTGGGTACACCCCGGCTACAGCGCAAGGCTATGAGCAGGTGCTGGAGAAGTTGGGCAATGATTTGGCGGGTTGCCTGGAATCGCTCTAACAACCTACACAAAACCAGTGTGGGAGCGAGCAAGCCCGCTCCCACATTTTTAAAGCGCGAACGGCAGTTGGATCGTGATTTGCTGGCGTTGCGCCAGGCGATGTTCGAACTCCGCCGGGTCGTGAATCAATACGTCCTGACCCGCAAACGACTCAGCCGCAATCAGGCGTGACAGCCAGAACCGCACGCACGCCACCCGCAGCATGGTCGGCCACAACTCAGCTTCTTTCGCAGTAAACGGGCGCAGACCTGCATAGGCCCCCAGCAAGGCGCGGGCGCGTTGGCCGTCGATCACGCCGTCTTCGTCCGAGCACCAGTCATTCAGGGCGATGGCCACGTCGTACAGCATCGGGCCGGAGCAGGCGTTGTAGAAGTCGATCAAGCCAGTGAGGTGGGTGCCTTCGAACATCGCGTTGTCGCGGAACAGGTCGGCGTGGATGTTGGCGCGCGGCAGGGCGAGGATCTGTTCCTTGTGGGCTTTGATCTCATCCAGCGCGTCTTGCAGCAGGCGTTGGGGGGCCTCATCCAGGTGCGAAATCAACTGCGCGCCTTCGTTGAGCATCCAGTCGAGCCCGCGATCAGTTTTGCGTTCCAGCACCTTCTGGCCCTGGGTGGCCAAATGCAGATGGCCAAGCAGGTCGCCAACCTGCGCGCAGTGCTGCGCGTTGGCGTCCTTGATGTGTTTGCCGGCCAGGCGCGGTTGCAGCAGCGCCGGTTTGCCTTTCAGCTCGCGCAGGGCCACGCCGTCGGTGGTGCGCAGCGCATAAGGCACGGGCAGGTCGGCGTCGTGGAGCACGTCGAGCAGTTCGATGAAGAACGGCATTTCGGCGACGGGACCACGCTCAACCAGGGTCAGGACGAATTCGCCCTGTTCCAGGCTGATGAAGAAATTGGTGTTTTCGCTACCGGCGGCAATTCCCTGGAAATCAAGCAGGCGGCCGAGCCCGTAAGGGGCGAGAAAGGTTTCCAGCTCGGGCCGAGCCAGGGGGGTGAACACAGACATGGTTAAAACTGCCAGTACGGGCGCCGCGGTGCGCGGCGCCAATTGAAGTTAAGAAATCATTTCCATTCGAAAATCTTCCATGACGGGATCAGCATATCCGGCTGGTCAGAGCGGATGAAATTCGCATCGGTTCCGTCTGCACGCACCAGGAAATATGGAGGTGCGCCCTTGGGCGTTACCTTGATTGCGTACAGGAAACCGTTTTGGCGGTACTCCTGGATGGTCTTGTCGCCTTCCGTGCGAATGGTAACTTCCGGGTCGCCCCCGGGGGCGCTGTCTGCCGCCATGGCAGCCATCGGAGCGAGTGCAATCAAGCCAGTGAACAGCAGGCGATTGAATGTACGCATGATAACCTTGTCCCTTTGTCGTCATTGGTCCGGCTATTCTAGCGCCTGACCCGCCGAAAAGGTTGATCCTGCTCATGAGCCAAGCCCCCCTCGTCCTGGTGGACGGTTCTTCATATCTGTACCGCGCCTTTCACGCGCTGCCTCCACTGACCACCTCCAAAGGCCTGCCAACCGGCGCGGTCAAGGGCGTGTTGAACATGCTCAAAAGCCTGCGAAAGCAGTATCCGGACAGCCCATTTGCCGTCGTATTCGACGCCAAAGGTGGGACTTTTCGCGATGACATGTACGCCGAATACAAGGCCAACCGCCCCAGCATGCCTGATGACATGCGCGTGCAAATCGAGCCACTGCACCAGAGCGTGATCGCCTTGGGCTTTCCGTTGCTGTGCGTCGAAGGCGTCGAGGCCGATGACGTGATCGGCACCCTAGCCCGCAGCAGCGCGGCCGCCAACCGACCGGTGGTGATCTCTACCGGTGACAAGGACATGGCGCAACTGGTGGACGGGCACATTACCTTGGTCAACACCATGACCGGTAGCGCGATGGACATCGAGGGCGTAAAGGAGAAATTTGGCGTCGCTCCGGAGCAGATCATCGATTATCTGGCGTTGATGGGCGATTCGTCCGACAACATTCCGGGCGTCCCGGGGATTGGTCCGAAGACCGCCTCCGGCTTGCTGGTGGGCGTGAATGGCGGCATTAAAGAGCTTTATGAGCAGTTGGACATTGTTCCGACCTTGCCGATCCGAGGTGCCAAGACACTGCCGGCCAAGCTCGAAGAACATCGGGAGATGGCGTTTCTTTCCTACCAATTGGCGACGATCAAATGTGATGTGCCGCTGGACGTGGGGCTGGATGACCTGCACCTGATCGAGCCGGACCGCGAAAAGCTGCTGGAGCTGTACTCGCTGCTGGAGTTCAAGAGCTGGATCGATGAGGTTCAGCGCGATGCCAAGCGTGTCGAGCTCAAGGCGGCGCCGGCTGCCGAAGAAGTTGCCGAGGCGGTTCCCGCGGCTCCGGTTGAGACGGCTTACACCACCATTCTCGACCAGGCCACGTTCGATCTTTGGTTGAAGAAGCTCAACGAGGCTAAGTTGTTCGCCTTTGACACCGAAACCACCGGTATCGATGCCCATCAGGCGCAGTTGGTCGGCGTGTCCTTCGCGGTGCAGCCCCATGAGGCGGCCTACATCCCGCTGACGCATTCCTACATCGGTGCGCCGGAGCAGTTGGATCGCGATACTGTGTTGCTGGCCCTCAAGCCGCTGCTGGAGGACCCGAGCAAGCTCAAGGTCGGCCAGCACGCCAAGTTCGACATGAACATCCTCGCCAACTGCGCCATCGGTGGCGACCCGGCCCAGGGCATTACCGTGCGCGGCATCGCCTACGACACCATGCTCGAGTCCTATGTGCTCAACTCCACCGCCACCCGGCATGACATGGACAGCCTGGCCAAGAAGTACCTGGACCATGACACCGTCAGCTTTCAGGACATCGCCGGCAAAGGCGCCAAGCAGCTGACCTTTGACCAGATCGCACTTGAGCAAGCCGGGCCTTATGCCGCCGAAGATGCTGACGTGACTCTGCGTCTGCATCAGGAGCTGTTCGCGCAACTGACAGCCATCCCGAGCCTGGCCAGTGTGCTCACGGATATCGAGATGCCGCTGGTGCCGGTGTTGGCCCGCATTGAGCGTCAGGGCGCATTGGTCGATGCGCAGTTGCTAGGCGTTCAGAGCATCGAATTGGGCAACAAGATGGTCGAGCTGGAGCGCCAGGCGTTCGAGATCGCCGGTGAGGAATTCAACTTGGGTTCGCCTAAGCAACTGGGGGCGATTCTTTACGAAAAACTTGGCTTGCCGGTGTTGAAAAAGACCGGCAAGGGCCAGGCGTCCACCGCTGAGGAAGTGCTTGCCAAGCTGGCCGAAGATGACTACCCGCTGCCCAAGGTGCTGATGCAATACCGCAGCATGAGCAAGCTCAAGAGCACCTACACCGACCGCCTGCCGGAGCAGATCAATCCGCGTACTGGGCGCATCCACACGTCCTATCACCAGGCGGTGGCCGCGACCGGGCGTTTGTCTTCCAGTGATCCGAACCTGCAGAACATCCCGGTGCGTACTGCTGAAGGGCGGCGTATCCGCCAGGCATTTGTCGCGCCCAAGGGCTACAAACTGCTGGCAGCGGACTATTCGCAGATTGAACTGCGGATCATGGCGCACCTGTCCAAGGACGAGGGCTTGATGAATGCCTTCCGCCACAATCTGGACGTGCACACGGCCACGGCGGCCGAAGTGTTCAAGGTTGAGCTGGGCGAAGTCACCTCGGACCAGCGCCGCAGCGCCAAGGCAATCAACTTCGGCCTGATCTACGGCATGGGCGCCCAGAAGCTGGGCAAGGACATCGGCGTCGATACCAAGACGGCCAAGGCGTACATCGATGTGTACTTCGCCCGCTACCCCGGCGTTCGCGAGTACATGGAGCGCACGCGCGGCCAGGCTGCCGATCAGGGTTACGTCGAGACGTTCTTCGGCCGTCGCCTGTACTTGCCGGATATCAATTCCAACAAGCCTCAAGAGCGCGCCGCTGCAGAACGCACGGCGATCAACGCGCCGATGCAGGGCACTGCCGCAGATATCATCAAGAAAGCCATGGTGTTGGTGGACAACTGGCTGACCGACTCGGGCCTGGACGCCAAGGTGATCTTGCAGGTACACGATGAATTGGTGCTGGAGGTGCGTGAGGACCTGGTGGCCGAAGTCAGCGAGAAAATCCGCGAGCACATGAGTGCCGCCGCGAACCTGGACGTACCGCTGCTGGTGGAAGTGGGCGTGGGCGATAACTGGGACGAAGCGCACTGATTCCGGGGCTTTGCTGCCACCTTAGGGTGGTGGCAGAGTGCTTTAGTCCAGAAGTCGCCGTCAGTTATTTCCAATAGTTTTTTGAACCTGCCGGAACTTAACCCGTGAAGTGCTACTCAGAGTTACTGAATGGGTGGTGAAGCCCTTCAATGCTCCTATGTTGTGTTAAGTGTTGGCAGATATCTGGACCCCGCCCTAGCGGTCCAGTACTTGAACCCCGAACTTCCCCTCCCCATAAGAAGTCCGGGGTTTTTTTTGCCTCCAAGAAAGTGAATCGCGAAAGTTATTCCGCGAGTTCCGCGCCCTTGTCTGCCAACTCCATCCATCCAGCCAGCACGGTGTAGGCCTCTTCCAGGCCCATGCGTTTCGGTGCCGAGAACAGCTGGATGGTGATCGCGTCGCCCCAACCTTTACGGATTTCGGACTGCACCTTGAGCAGCGTGTTCTTGGCTGCGCCGTAGGTGAGCTTGTCGGCCTTGGTCAGCAGGATATGCATCGGCATGCCGCTGGCGACGGCCCAGTCGAGCATCAACAGGTCGAAGTCGGTCATTGGATGACGGATGTCCATCATCAGAATCAAACCCTTCAAACTCTCGCGGCCACCCAGGTAAGCCTCAAGGTGACGCTGCCAGTGCAGCTTCAACGGGATAGGTACTTTCGCGTAACCGTAGCCCGGCAGGTCGACCAGACGCCGATCATCGTCTAGCTTGAAGAAATTGAGGAGTTGCGTGCGGCCCGGGGTTTTCGAGGTGCGTGCCAGGCTGGCATGGGTCAGGGTGTTCAGGGCGCTGGATTTACCGGCGTTGGAACGGCCGGCAAAGGCAACTTCAAAGCCTTCGTCATCGGGGCATTGGTCAACTTTGGCGGCGCTGAGCATAAACGTGGACTGTTGGCACAGGCCAAGGATGGGATTCTTGAGTTGCATGAGATTTCCGATGTGGGCGGTGCCGAGAAAGGGTGCGGCAAGCGGTGTCGTTTCCGTTTCAGTAGCGCCAGTATATAATGCCGCAGATTTTGTGTGTGTTTTGTCCCAGCGAAGGACGAAATTCACGGGAGCGAAAGACCTTTATTGCGCATTAGAACGCAAAACGCTCTCAAACCCTGAAATGGTCGACGTATGACCAGATGGTTGCTCGCTTTTGGTGTCCTGATTCCGCTTTACAGCGCTCAGGCTACACAGGATCCGGAAGCGCTGTACAACCGAGTTTGCGTGGCTTGCCATGCCGGCCAGTTGCCTAATGCCCCCAAGCGGGGTGACCAGGCAGCCTGGGCGCCAAGACTGGCGCAGGGCATGGACACGCTGGTGCTACACGTGACCCAGGGTTTCAAGGCAATGCCGCCGCGTGGTTTGTGCATGGACTGCAGTACTGAGGATTACCAGGCCGTCATTGAGTTGATGGTGAGTAAACCCGGTAGATAACTCTATAAACCCCTTAGCCGTAGTTGGATTAGCTGATGAACAAACTGATCGTGAGTCTGCTGTTGACCATGGGCATCACAGGCGCTGCCGTCGCTGCAGAGGGCCCCATCAAAGGTGATGCCACTGCCGGTCAAGCGAAAGCCGCCGTGTGTGGTGCCTGCCATGGGCCGGATGGTAATAGCCCGGCGCCTAACTTCCCCAAACTGGCCGGCCAGGGTGAACGTTACCTGACCAAGCAGATGCACGACATTAAGGATGGCAAGCGCACGGTACTGGAAATGACCGGCTTGCTGACCAACCTCGGCGATCAGGACCTGGCAGACATCGCGGCGTATTTTGCCAGCCGGAAAGGCAGTGTGGGAGCTGCTGATCCGAAATTGGTGGCCCGTGGCGAGAAACTGTTTCGTGGTGGCAACCTGGAGAAAGGCCTTCCTTCCTGCATTGGCTGCCATTCGCCAAATGGCGCCGGTATAGCTGCCGCCGGTTTCCCGCATCTTAGCGGCCAACACGCGACATACATCGCCAAACAGCTCACCGATTTCCGTAAGGAAGAGGCCGGGCGCAATAACGATGGCGATGCGATGATCATGCGTTCGATTGCGCGCAAGCTCAGTGATGAGGATATTGCAGCCCTCTCCAGCTACATTCAGGGCCTGCACTGAGCCTGCGGCTACGTTAACGCTCGATTAATCCATCGATGCAAGCATAAAAAGGGTGGCCTAGGCCGCCCTTTTTTGTGGCCGGTGCCGTTACACTAACGAACTCATGCCCGCGCAGACCTGTCACAACAAAGGTCGCGTGAGGCGACTTTATTTGTCCAGGAGTAAAGCATGCGTAATCTGATCCTCAGCGCCGCTCTCGTCACTGTCAGCCTCTTTGGCATGACCGCACAAGCTGCCGACGTGCCGCTTGAAGCCGGTAAAACCTATGTTGAATTGACTAACCCGGTTCCGGTTGCCGTGCCTGGCAAGATCGAAGTGGTGGAGCTGTTCTGGTACGGCTGCCCGCATTGCTACGCTTTTGAGCCGACCATCAACCCTTGGGTTGAAAAACTCCCTAAAGACGTGAACTTCAAGCGCATCCCCGCCATGTTCGGCGGCCCTTGGGATGCCCACGGCCAGCTGTTCCTGACCCTGGAAGCCATGGGCGTGGAACACAAGGTCCACAATGCCGTGTTCAATGCGATCCAGAAAGAAGGCAAGCGCCTGACCAAGCCGGACGAAATGGCTGACTTCGTGGCCACTCAAGGCGTGGACAAGGACAAGTTCCTGGCCACCTTTAACTCTTTCGCTATCCAGGGCCAGATCAAACAGGCCAAGGAACTGGCGCAGAAGTATGGCGTGCAAGGCGTACCGACCATGATCGTCAACGGTAAATACCGCTTTGACCTGGGCAGCACCGGTGGTCCAGAAGCGACCCTCAACGTGGCTGACCAGCTGATCGCCAAAGAGCGTGCAGCGAAGTAAGGGGCCTACCATGCGCCGCTGGGGTACCGAACGTGTCGTTGGCCTGCATGACCCGCAGGTCAACGAACATCACCTGGAATCCACAGGCCTGCCGGCTGACAGCCGCTTGCGCCTGCTGAGCTTCAATATCCAGGTGGGTATCAGTACCGAGAAGTACCGGCACTACCTCACCCGTGGCTGGCAGCACCTGCTGCCCCACAACGGGCGCGCGGGCAACCTGCAGAAAATCGGCAACCTGTTGAATGACTTCGACCTGGTTGCGCTGCAGGAAGCCGACGGCGGCAGCATGCGCTCCGGCTACATCAACCAGGTGGAACACCTGGCCCAGCTGGGCGCCTTTCCTTACTGGTACCAGCAGCTCAATCGCAACCTCGGGCGCCTGGCGCAGCACAGCAATGGCGTGCTCAGCCGCTTGAAACCCACCGTCATCGAAGATCACCCATTACCTGGCCCCAAGGGACGGGGAGCGATCCTTGTGCGCTTCGGCGAAGGCCCTGAGGCCTTGGTGGTGGTGATGATGCACCTGGCGCTGGGTGCCCGCACCCGCACTATGCAGTTGGCGTATATTCGCGAGCTGATTGGCAACTACAAACATCAGGTGCTGATGGGGGATATGAACACCCACGCCAGCGACCTGCTGCAGAATTCCCCGTTGCGCGATCTTGGGCTACTGGCGCCGCAGGCCGAAGCCACGTTTCCCAGCTGGCGCCCGCAACGCTGTCTTGACCATATCCTGCTCAGCCCCACTCTCACGCTTGAAAGCGTACAGGTGCTGGCGCAGCCCATTTCCGATCACCTGCCGGTCGCGGTAGAGATTCGTCTACCGGGTTCGCTCACGGCTGATGCATTGCCCGCGTTGAGCCCAGGCCCTCGCGGACCCCTTGCATGAGCGACGACGCCCAGCGCTGGAAAGAAAAATACCTCAAGAGTATCGAGCAACAAGAAAAGCTCGAACGCCGCTGGGCTGCGCGTCTCGACCTGCTGCGCCGAGGCTTGGTGCGCAGCACCCTGGCGGCCGAAGGCACCGACCGTGCGGTCGATCAGTGCATGAAGGAAATGCGCGACGTTGTGCGCTCCGACGATATGGACGCCGCCCTCGCCGCCTTGCTGCCGCGCCTGGAAAAGGCCGTGCTGGATTCGGAGCAGCGCCGCGAAACCAGGGTCGATCAGATCAGCACGGCCCTGACCTCATTGGTGGCGCAGTTGCAAAAGCTGCCACTGCCCCGCGAAGTGGCCCGGCCGCTGAAAACCTTCGCCAAACAATTGGACGGGCGCGTCAGTCAAGCCCGTGAAATCCCATTGTTGCTCAGTGAATTGAGCAGTTTGCAGGGCCAGGCACTGGATGGGCTGGAGCCGGACAGCGAAACCGCGCGCCCCGGGCCTGGGCTTCTGCAACGTTTATTTGGTACCAAGGAGGTAGCGAATGAGGCGGTGGCGAACGAGCCAGCCCCCAGCCCATCGCCACAAGCTGCTGTATCCAAGGCCGCTGCCGAGCCTCAGGCGCCTGAGCAATCCGAAGAACTGACCCAAGCACTGCGCGCGTTTGCGCCCCAGGCCCCGGAGCCGGTGGTTGTGCAGGCCGAGCCCGAAACACCCATCGAAGCGGGCAGCGAAACGTTTGTGTACGAGGCCCCTGCCCAGGCGGCACCTTCTCAAACGCCTGTAGCGCGTATCGAGCCCACGCTTTCGGATCCCGAAGCACAAGAGCCGGCCTCGGAAAGTGCCCTCGCCGCCTTTATCGAAGCCCCATCGGTCGACGTTGAGGCGCCGGAGGAAACGGTAATCGGCAGCCTGTCACTGCCGCCCGTGGTTGAAGTTGAAGATCCCGACGCCGATGAGCTCCAATCGGACGGCCCGTACGCTTTGCCGGATTCCCCAGAACCGTCCTACAGCTCCGTTGCCAAGCATATCGAAGACACCTTGCTTGGCCTGCTGGAAGAGTTGCCGTTGCCGGAACGCCACCGATCCCAGGCCGAAGCCATGCGCGAACGCCTGGCCCATGGCTTGAACTGGTACGAACTGCTACCAATCCTCGATGACCTGGCGGTGTTGATGCTGGCGATCACCGACAGTGGCCAGCATGAGTTCGAGGCGTACCTCAAGCAGCTCAATGAGCGGCTTGAAGCGTTCCAGGGCCATTTGCAGGTCGCCAGCGACGGTCATGCCGACAGCAGCACCGCGGCCCGCGAGCTGGACACCCAGATCCGCGAGCAGGTCGACGGCCTGCAAAGCAGCGTCCAGGACGCGGCCGACCTGGACAGCCTCAAGCACGTCCTGGAAAGCCATCTCGAAGGTTTGCTCGGCACCATGGACGAGCACCAGCAACAACGCGACCAGCGCGAGCAGGAAGTGGCGGCGCGCTTGAAAGGGTTGGCCGAGCGCGTGGCCAATATGGAGCAGGAGGCCCAAGGTTATCGCGAGCACTTGGAGGTGCAGCGCCAGAAGGCTCTGATCGATCCGCTGACGGGGTTGCCCAACCGTGCGGCCTGGAGCGAGCGCCTCGATTTCGAGGTCAATGCCTGGCTTCAACACGGCAACAGCCTGTCGCTGGCCATGTTGGACCTGGATCACTTCAAGCGCATCAATGACGGATACGGCCACCTGGCTGGCGACAAGGTGTTGAAAATCATCGCCAACGTACTGCGCAAGCGCTTACGCCCTACAGATTTCATCGCGCGTTTTGGCGGTGAAGAGTTTGTATTGCTGATGCCCAATTCCTCCCTGGCCGATGCCATGGCGGTGGGTAACGTGCTACGCGCGGCGATTGAGGCGTGCCCGTTTCACTTCAAGGGCGAGCCAGTGACGATCACGGTGTCCATGGGTGTGGCGCAGTTCCAGCCAGGAGAGCGCAGCGAGCTGGTGCTCAAGCGTGCCGACGCGGCGTTGTATCGGGCCAAGGCGGCGGGGCGCAACCAAGTGCAGGCGGCGTAAAAGATGTTCCATTTTGTAATTTGACCGTCGGGCCGCAGATGGTACGTTACACTGTTGCATTATCGTCTTCAGCGTAACGTCATCTGCCATGAAATTCCTGTCCTTTGCCTTTGTGTTTCTTCTGCTGGCGGGCTGCGCCAGCGGCCCTCGGCTGAACACCAGCCATCCTTCGGTGAACCACGACAACCGCGTGCAATTCGTGGTCGTCCACTACACCTCCACCAACCTTGAACGCTCACTGGCATTGCTCACCCATGGCCAGGTCAGCAGCCATTACCTGATCAGCGACGATGCCTCCGGCACCATCTACAAACTGGTGGACGAGAGCCAGCGCGCCTGGCACGCCGGTGAAAGCGAATGGATGGGCCGGACCTGGCTCAATTCCAGCTCCATTGGCATCGAGATCGTCAACCCGGGCTACCGCGACACGCCGACCGGCCGCGTGTGGTACCCGTACACCGAGCCGCAAGTGCAGTCGCTGGTGGTGTTGCTCAAGGACATCAGCAAGCGCAACGGCATCGACCCCAAGAACATCATTGGCCACAGCGATATCGCGCCGCTGCGCAAGTTGGACCCGGGCCCGTTGTTTCCCTGGAAGCGCCTGGCGGCTGAAGGGCTTGGCGTATGGCCCGATGCCCAGGCTGTTGCGCGCTTTCAGGTGCAGTACGCCAGCGAGTTGCCGAGCGTCAGTTGGTTCCAGCAAGAACTGGCCCGTCTGGGTTACCAGACGCCTCAGACCGGTGAGTTGGATGTCGCCACGCGCCATGTGATCGCGGCCTTCCAGATGCATTTCCGCCCGTCGCTGTATGACGGCAACCCGGATGCGGAAAGCGCCGCGATCCTGCGGGCGTTGAACCGAAGCTAAAGCGGCAGCGCCATGTAGAACTGAGTGCCCTGCCCTGGCCGCGAATACACGCCCATACGGCCGCCGTGCAATTGCACGATCTCCTTGCACAGCGCCAGCCCAAGGCCGGCGCCGCCCTTCTTGCGGCCCACTTGCACGAAGGGCTCAAAGATACGGCCCTGCTGCCCATAGGCGATACCTTCGCCATTGTCTTCGACGCTGATAATCACCCGTTCGCCATGGCGGCGCGCCTGCAAGCGAATTTGCCCGCCGTCGGCAGTGTGGCGCAAGGCATTGCCCAGCAGGTTATCGAGTACTCGCTCAAGCTGCGGCTGGTCGGCATACAACCGAGGCAGGTCGGATTGGGCTTCCACCAGCAGTTCGATATGTTGCGCATTGGCCGGTTCGGCGAATCGCGCACGGGCATGCTCTAGCAGATCGGTGACATCGCAGGGCCCCAGGGTGAGCTTCTGCAGACCGTTCTGGTAGCGCGAGAAGTTGAGCAGGTCGTTGATCAACTGCATCAGACGCTGCATTTCTTCATTGACCGTATCCAGCAAGTCCGCTTCACGGGACTCAGCCGGGAATTTCGCCCGTTCACGGAACAGGCCGAACGCCATGTGCATGCCAGTCACGGGGGTGCGCAACTCGTGGGAAGCGCGCAGTACAAATTCACTGCGCACCCGTTCGAAGGCGCGCTGTTCCGTGACGTCATGCAGCACCATCACGGCACCGAGGATATGCCCTTGGGTGTGGCTCACCGGCGTCAGGCTGTAGGTCAACAGGCGCAGCTCACCTTCGACTTCCACTTCAAGATCGTCGGGTGCCCGTTCCAGATTGCCGCCCCGCAACACCAGTTGCAGTTGTTCATCCAGTTCCGGGCGCATCAGCGCTTCGCCCAGGCCCTGCCCAAGACGTTCCTCGTCCCAGCCCAACTGGCGCTGTGCCACGGGGTTGAGGTGCTCCATGCGGCCTTGGCGATCAATCATCAGCAGGCCATCGTCGATGCTGTCGAGCACCGCTTGCAGGCGTTGTTGGCCGGCCAGCAGTTCATCGATATTGGTGGCCTGATGCTGACGCAGGGCCTCGGCCATGATGCCGAAGCGGCGGGTCAGTTGGTTCATTTCTGCCGCCGAGGAAATCGGCAGCGTCACTTCGAAGTCCCCCTGCCCGATCTTGTCTGCCGCCTTGGCCAGCGCCTCGATGGGCCCGCCAAAACGCCGGGCGATACCGTGGGCCGTGACAAACCCGATGATCAGCACCGCCAACCCCACCAGCCCCAGCAAACCGGCGATCAGCAGGGCGCGCTCGCGGGATGTGTGCTCGCTGTTACTGATGTTTTGCAAGGCCTGCTTGTGCTCGGTGATCAGGCCGTTGCGCAGCATGTTAAAGCTCTCGGTAAGCTTTTCCTTGCTGCCCGGTGGTGGTGAGGGCTGCTGAGACTCATCAAAAGCCTCCAGCAGATTCTGATAGTACCCTCGTGCCTGGCTGAACCCTGTTCCATTGCCGTCCCGCTGCTCGTGCGCAATGCCCTGGTCGAGCAGGTCGAAATAGCGTTGCTTCGAGGCTTGCAAGGCGTCTGGATCCGGGCGTTCCTCCAGCATCATGATCAACTGGTCGCCCAGGCTCTGGCGCAGCTTGAGTCCCAGGTCCAGGGTGATGAAGTTGCTGCGAATCAGCGACTCCTGGGTCTTGGCCATTTGCATGACACTCACCAAGCCCAGGATCAGTCCCAGCAGGGCGACGGTAATCAGCGCTGAGATACTCAGGAATAGCCGAGTGCGCAGTTTCATCGCTAACTTCATAGGGTGCAGCTCACAGGTTGTACTGTTTGCGTTTGCGGTACAGGGTCGACGCATCGATGCCGAGGGTTCGTGCCGCCTGGTCCAGGGTATCGGCGGTGGCCAGTACGGCGCCGATATGGGCCTTTTCCAACTCGTCCAGGCTCAGCGCCGCGCCAATGCGCGGGGCGTTGTGGGTGGGTTGCTCGGCCATGCCCAAGTGAGTGATTTCGACCTTTTCCTGGGGGCAAATGATGCTCGCCCGCTCCACTACGTTGCGCAGCTCACGGATATTGCCGGGCCAGCGATAGTTGAGCAGTGCTTCGCGTGCCTCATCGCTGAACCCTCGTGCTGGCCGCGCATACTCTTTAACGAAGCGTGCCAGGAAGCGATCGGCCAGGGTCAGGATGTCTTCGCTGCGTTCACGCAGCGGTGGCAGGTGCAAGGTGATCACGTTGAGGCGATACAGCAGGTCTTCACGGAAGCGACCATCGCGCACCATGTCTTCCAGGTTCAGGTTGGTGGCGGCGAGGATGCGCACATCGGCGCGACGGGTGACGGGGTCGCCCACGCGCTCGTATTCCTTGTCCTGGATAAAACGCAGCAACTTGGGTTGCAACGTGAGGGGAAAGTCGCCGATTTCATCCAAAAACAGCGTACCGCCGTCCGCCTGGTTAACCCGGCCCAAGGTGCTTTCGCTGGCACCGGTAAACGCGCCGCGGCTATGGCCGAACAGTTCGCTTTCCATCAGCTCTGCGGTCAGCGACGGGCAGTTGATGGTTACGCAGGATTTTTTCGAGCGCTTGCTCCAACCGTGAATGGCGCGGGCCAGTTCGCCCTTGCCGGTGCCGGACTCGCCGAGGATCAGGATGTTGGCATCGGTGCCCGCCACTTGGCGTGCAGTTTCCAGCACCACCATCATGGCCGGGCTGTGGGAGTCGAGGCCGTCTTTGGGTTGGCGCACTTCGCCTTCCAGCGCTTCCAGGCGTGCCGAGAGTTGGCGTACTTCCAGCTGTTTGGCGGTGGCCAGGCGCAACTGGTCAGGGCTGCAAGGTTTTACCAGGTAGTCGGCAGCGCCGGCCTGGATCGCATCCACGGCGGTATCCACCGCCGAGTGGGCGGTGACAATCACCACGCGCATCCACGGTGCCTGGATACGCATCTGCGCCAGCACGTCCAAGCCATTGTCTTCGCCCAGGCGAAGGTCGAGGAAGCACAGGTCAAACACCTGGCGCTGCATCAGGGCATCGGCCTGGGCGGCGCTGTTGGCGGTGGCTACGGTGTAGCCTTCATCTTCCAGGCAATAACGGAAGGTGCGGAGGATCGCGGATTCGTCATCCACTAAAAGAATGCGGCCTTGAAGTTCCTTGGCTGATTCCATCTGTCCCGCGCTCCTTAACTATGAATGATGGTGTTTAGTCCCGGAATAATCGGGCAAGTTGCATGGTTTATTCTGATCGATAAAAGGCAACGTCGTGCAGGTATCTGCATCACTTCCTACAAAGCCCCTGGCTGATGGCGTTTTCATGCCGTCTTGCCACTTCGGCAACGCTTCCCTCACGTTCGATCCCTTGATCCGACCGCTGGCCATCGTGCATTTCGCACGGCCATAGTGGGGGCATCGTGCAGGATGCTGTGCGCCCCGCTCAGCTTGAATACGTAACTAACTGATTTTATTGGGTTTTATTTTATAAAAAAGCTGGCATGCGCTCTGCAATATCTCTCTCAACCAATACGAATAATCAAAATGCGGGAGAACAGCAGCATGACTCGCCAAAGCCTCAGCCAACTGCGTGTATCGCCACTGCGCTTGCAACAAGGTCTGTTTGCCAGCTTGGCCCTGATGGTCACGTTGATTGCCGGCCAGCAGATGCAGCATGCGCAGCAGAGTCAGCAGCAAATCCCGCAATTTGAGCATCCGGTGATGACCCAGACCCATTTCCGTTCAATTGGCAGTGCTGCTGCCGATTCAACCGCCCCGCAATTGAGGGTTGCCGACCAGGAATCCACCCTGGGCGAGCTGCCCACCCAAGAGCGTTGGGTGTTCTAGGCAAAAAACGGTCACTTGTTGTTGAGTGGCTGCACGGCACTACCGCTGTTACCTCTATAGAAGCGTAAGGAGAATCACCATGTTGAGTTGGGCAATCACATTTCTGATCATCGCCATTGTGGCTGCAGTCCTGGGCTTCGGTGGTATCGCGGGCACCGCTACGGGGATCGCCAAGATTCTGTTTGTCGTCTTCCTGGTGATGTTCATTGCTTCGTTCTTCTTTGGTCGTCGCGGCCGAGGCTGAATATGACCTCCCTGTCCTTTAAAACCATGGCTGCCGCCCTGCTCTTGGGCGGTAGCGGCTTGGTGATGGCCGCCAATGACGGCCAATCCCGGGCCAACCAATTGCTCAGCGCGGACCCGCAATACCGCGAGACCTGGCAAGGCGTGGTGAAGAAAGAAGAGCGCCTGCCGGAATGGGTGATGAACCTGTCGGGCACGGCTGAACAAATGAACGCCGTCGAAGAAGACGGTGACAAGTACTTGGTGGGTCCGCTGTGCGAGACCGCCGATACGTGTCTGAATAAGCGCCTGATCGTTGCCTTTAGCCTCGATAAGGAAGATGCCTACGCCATGTTGGTTGAAGTCCCAGCCGGTCTGCCGGCAGACAAGTCTCCGACGCGGCACGCCGATTACCGTTTTATCGGTAAGCCGGATGAAGGCATGCAGAAGCTGCTGATGGAGCAGCTAAAGAAAGATCCGAATTGGTACTAGGCTGCGTCCGACGACAGTGTCGTCTACGAAGCCAGCGTCCATAGAGAGAAGCTCCTCGCTTCTTTCCGTTTGCACCGCTCGCCAAGGGGGGTGCATGACCAGGGGGCCGGGTTGCTCTGATCAATTGGGATCGGCGTGACCTACGGGCACAAGGAGTGCCTGCGCAAGGGCCGGGTCAGGTGAAAAGCTGCGACGCAGGTTCACAAGCGCTTGGCTTGCTGAACTTGCGGCGGGCTTATGGCACTGGTTTCCCGCCTCTCATACCGCTCATAGCCGCAAATCTCACTTTTGCTCTTCCCGAACCATTTCTTGGTGTGTCGGGGTGACCATCTATCGAGAAAATTTTGCCTGCGCTATAGGACATTTCTGACACAGAGCAACAGTAATCCCAGGCATTTACGCCAACCCTTCCCAGACGTCCTGATTCTCTGAGCGAGCCGGGTTTTGCAGGTTCACGGCATATTTGCCGGACAATATGTCGCATTTGAACTGACCGTTCGGACAGTTATTATGAAAAAAACCCATGCCGATTCGGCATAGGGTAGGCGTTTACGGCAT
Organism: Pseudomonas sp. 18175; assembly: GCF_050432925.1. Taxonomy (NCBI): domain Bacteria; kingdom Pseudomonadati; phylum Pseudomonadota; class Gammaproteobacteria; order Pseudomonadales; family Pseudomonadaceae; genus Pseudomonas; species Pseudomonas sp. 18175. The sequence continues at coordinate 76,402 of NZ_JBKFTO010000024.1, forward strand.
TAGACGTCGTCCTCTTGCATCGGAATAGTTGCGCCTTTTTTCGCCTGCCAGTAAGCCATTTCGGCCACGCTGCGGCGACCTTCCATGGAGGCAGATGCACACACTTTTTCGCTCTCGAGCGTTGCAGCTGGCGCATTTGCCATACGTCCACTTGAAGTAAGGGTAATGACATGAAGAAGGCAAAGCTAAGCCTCGCCTGGCAGATCCTCATCGGTTTGGTGCTGGGGATCGCAATCGGTGCAGTGCTCAACCATTTCAGTGCTGAAAAGGCCTGGTGGATCAGCAATGTGTTGCAGCCAGCGGGCGATATCTTTATCCGCCTGATCAAAATGATCGTGATCCCGATTGTGATCTCCTCGCTGATCGTCGGCATTGCCGGTGTCGGTGATGCGAAGAAGCTCGGGCGCATCGGCGTCAAAACCATCCTTTACTTCGAAATCGTCACCACCATCGCCATCGTGGTCGGCCTGTTGTTGGCCAACCTGTTCCATCCGGGCGCCGGCATCGACATGAGTACCCTGGGTACCGTCGATATCTCCAAGTACACCGCCACTGCCGCCGAAGTGCAGCATGAGCATGCGTTTATCCAGACCATCCTCAACCTGATCCCGTCGAACATCTTTGCTGCGGTTGCCCGTGGCGAAATGCTGCCGATCATCTTCTTCTCGGTGCTGTTCGGCCTGGGCCTGTCGAGCCTCAAGCCTGAGCTGCGCGAGCCGCTGGTGACGATGTTCCAGGGCGTGTCCGAGAGCATGTTCAAAGTCACCCACATGATCATGAAGTACGCCCCGATCGGCGTATTTGCACTGATCGCGGTGACCGTGGCCAACTTCGGCTTTGCCTCCCTGCTGCCACTGGCCAAGTTGGTGATCCTGGTTTACGTCGCCATCCTGTTCTTCGCGTTTGTGGTCTTGGGCCTGATCGCCCGCCTGTTCGGCTTCTCGGTGATCAAGCTGATGCGCATCTTCAAGGATGAGCTGGTACTGGCCTACTCCACCGCCAGTTCCGAAACCGTGCTGCCGCGTGTGATCGAGAAAATGGAAGCCTACGGCGCGCCGAAGGCCATCTGCAGCTTCGTGGTACCCACCGGTTATTCGTTCAACCTTGACGGTTCGACCCTGTACCAGAGCATCGCGGCGATCTTTATCGCCCAGCTGTATGGCATCGACCTGTCGGTTGGCCAGCAACTGATGCTGGTCCTGACCCTGATGGTCACCTCCAAAGGTATCGCCGGCGTGCCGGGTGTGTCCTTCGTGGTGTTGCTGGCCACCCTGGGCAGCGTGGGTATCCCGCTGGAAGGCCTGGCGTTCATCGCCGGTGTCGACCGCATCATGGACATGGCGCGTACCGCCCTGAACGTGATCGGCAACGCCCTGGCCGTGCTGGTTATCGCCCGTTGGGAAGGCATGTACGACGACGCCAAGGGCGAGCGCTACTGGAACTCCCTGCCGCACTGGCGCAGCAAAGATGCCGTGCCAGCTGCACAAGCCACTCGTAGCTGATAGCTCGACTGCGTTGAGACAAACCCCGGGAAATCCGGGGTTTGTCGTTTCTGCCAGCCCCGCTATCATTCGCCCCATCTTTCGGGGGATTTAACTGATGCTCAATGGCCTGTGGCTTGGCTTCTTTGTTGTGGCAATGGTGTCAGCACTGGCGCAATGGCTTGTTGGCGGTAACGCCGGGATATTTGCGGCAATGGTCGAAAGCATTTTCGCCATGGCCAAACTCTCGGTGGAAGTGATGGTGCTGCTGTTTGGCACCCTGACCTTATGGCTGGGCTTTTTGCGCATCGCCGAAAAAGCCGGGATCGTCGATTGGCTGGCCAAGGCCCTCGGCCCGCTGTTCCGGCGCTTGATGCCGGAAGTACCCGCCGGCCATCCCGCCATCGGTTTGATCACCCTCAACTTCGCCGCCAATGGCCTGGGCCTGGACAACGCGGCCACGCCCATCGGCTTGAAGGCGATGAAGGCGTTGCAGGAACTCAATCCCATCCCCAACACCGCCAGTAACGCGCAGATCCTGTTCCTGGTGCTTAACGCATCTTCGCTAACGCTATTGCCGGTGACGATCTTTATGTACCGCGCCCAGCAAGGTGCGGCCGACCCGACGCTGGTGTTCCTGCCGATCCTGCTGGCCACCAGTGCTTCGACATTGGTGGGCCTGCTGTCGGTGGCGGTTATGCAGCGCCTGCGGTTGTGGGACCCGGTGGTGCTGGCCTACCTGATTCCTGGCGCGCTGGTGCTGGGTGGCTTTATGGCGTTGTTGGCAACTTTGTCCGCCACGGCGTTGGCCGGTCTGTCGTCGATCCTCGGCAACCTGACGCTGTTTGGCCTGATCATGTTGTTCCTGCTGATCGGCGCGTTGCGCAAGGTGAAGGTCTACGAGGCGTTTGTCGAAGGCGCCAAGGAAGGCTTCGACGTGGCCAAGAACCTGCTGCCGTACCTGGTGGCGATGTTGTGTGCCGTCGGTGTGTTGCGTGCTTCGGGCGCGCTGGACTTTGGCCTTGAAGGCATCCGTCATCTGGTGGCCTGGACCGGCATGGACACGCGCTTTGTCGATGCCTTGCCCACAGCGATGGTCAAGCCGTTCTCCGGCAGCGCCGCGCGGGCGATGCTGATCGAGACCATGCAAACCCAGGGGGTGGACAGCTTCCCGGCGCTGGTGGCAGCGACGATTCAGGGCAGTACGGAAACCACCTTTTATGTGTTGGCGGTGTACTTTGGCTCGGTGGGGATTCAGCGGGCCAGGCATGCTGTTGGGTGTGCGTTGTTGGCGGAGTTTGCGGGTGTGGTTGCGGCGATTGCGGTGTGCTACTGGTTCTTTGGCTGAGGCCTGAACCTTGTGGCGAGGGAGCTTGCTCCCGCTGGGCCGCGTAGCGGCCCCCACAAGGTCTCACAAGTGTGTCAGGTAAAACTCACTGGCCGGATTTGGGGCTGCTACGCAGCCCAGCGGGAGCAAGCTCCCTCGCCACACGCGCTGTATTACCCTGCTGCACCACCCAATCCACCACCTGTTTATTCAACAGATCCCCCGCCGCTCCAAACCCAGCCACCACCGCCGGCACCTTGGTGTCGCTCACTGGCTGGTGCANGTATTACCCTGCTGCACCACCCAATCCACCACCTGTTTATTCAACAGATCCCCCGCCGCTCCAAACCCAGCCACCACCGCCGGCACCTTGGTGTCGCTCACTGGCTGGTGCACTTCAAACCGTCGGCTGGCAATAATTCGCTGATCACTGCCGCGCACCAGCCGCGCATCGAGACGGATCACCACCTCCACTGCGCTGCCACGGTATTCGCTCTGGAACGCCTGCAACTGCCCACCCAGCTCATAGTCGGCCTGCAGATTGGTCTCGTCGGTGCTCAACAACGTCACCCGGCCATCACGCTGGAAGCCATCCATAAAACGGTTACGCAGCAGCACCGGCGACGGATCGCTCCAGCGCGAATTGGCGTAGCTACTGATCAAGTCGCCATTGGGCACCACGGCAATACGCGGGCTGTCGAGGAATTCGCTGGTCTGGGGCTTGGTCACCCGCAGCGACCAGCTTACCGGTGCACCTTGGGCGGTCGCCGGGGCCGCAGCCAGGCGGTACACGTCCGAAGGGTCCGGCTTGGGCAGGATCGAGCAGGCGCTGACGAGGGCCAAGGCCACTGGGATGATCAGTTGATAAGCACGCTTCATGGCGTGAACTCCTTGTTCTTGTCGCTGCCCAGCAGGTAACCGCTGGGGTTGGCTTCCAGGCGACGGGAGATGGCGCGCAGCGAACCCAGGGTCTCGCGCAGTTCGCGCACGGCCGGCGCCAGTTCGTTGAGGCCCTGCATGCCGCTATTCACCGAGTCCTTGTTGTCGGTCAGCAAGGTGTTGATGGTGGCGGTGCTTTTTTCGAGGGATTTCATCGCTTGTTCGGCGCTGCTGAAGGCCTGTTTGCCTTGATCGTTCAGCAAGCCATTGGCGTTTCGCATCAGCACGGTGGTTTGTTCAAGGGCGCCGCTGGCCTGTTTGCTCACCTGCATCAGTTGCTGCAACACCACCTTGATGTCGCCGCGCTGGTCGGCGATGGCGCCGGTGGTTTGTTGCAGGTTGTCGAGGGTATTGGTCAGGCGTTCGACGTTTTCCCGGGAGAACAAGGCATTGGCGTTATGCAGCAGCAGGTTGATGCTGCTCATCAGGTCGTTGCTGTTGTTGAGCAGGCGCGCGATGGGTGACGGCGAGGCGATGATCTCCGGCAGGTTGCCGTCCTTGCCCTTGAGTTCTGGGCTTTGTGGCGTGCCGCCGCTGAGCTGGATGATCGAGGTGCCGGTGATACCGGTCAGCGCGAGCTTGGCCTGGGTGTCTTCCTTGATCGGTGTCTGCCCGGCCAGGCGGATGCGTGCCAGTACACGGCGCGGGTCTTTGGGGTCCAGGCGCAGGCTGATCACGTCACCCACCTTGATCCCGCTGTACTGCACAGCGCTGCCCTGGGACAGGCCGCTGACCGCCTCGTTGAACACCACTTCGTAATCCTGGAAGGCGCTGTCGATGCTGGACTTGGCCAGCCACAGGCCAAACAGCATCGCGCCGACCACTACGATCACGCTGAACAGACCGATCATCACATGATGGGCTCGGGTTTCCATGTCATACCTCGTTGAGCGGTTGAGCGGCATCCAATGCCGCGCGGCCCCGGGGGCCGTGGAAATATTCGTGAATCCAGGCGTCGTCGGTTTCCGAGACGACATCGATGGCATCGGCCACCAGTACCTTTTTCTGCGCCAGCACCGCCACGCGGTCGGTGATGGTGTACAGCGTGTCCAGGTCGTGGGTGACCAGGAACACGCTCAGGCCCAGTGCATCACGCAGGGTCAGGATCAGTTGGTCAAACTGCGCCGCGCCAATCGGGTCGAGGCCGGCGGTGGGTTCGTCGAGAAACAGGATGTCCGGGTCCAGGGCCAGGGCGCGGGCCAGGGCGGCGCGTTTGATCATGCCGCCGGACAGTGACGCCGGGTACTTGTCGGCGGCCGATAGTGGCAACCCTGCCAGGGCCAGCTTGACCGCGGCCAAATGCTCGGCATCGCGGCGGCTAAGGCCTGCATGCTCGATCAGCGGCAGCGCGACGTTCTCGGTCACCGTCAGCGACGAAAACAGCGCGCCCTTCTGGAACAGCACGCCAAAGCGCCGTTCCACCAAGGACCGCTCATGTTCCGGCAGGCTGGGCAGGTTCTTGCCAAACACCCGCACCTCACCTTCGCTGGGCCGGCGCAGGCCGACAATGCTGCGCAGCAGCACCGACTTGCCGCTGCCTGACCCGCCAACCACTGCGAGGATCTCGCCTTTGTACAAATCCAGGTCGAGGTTCTCGTGCACGCTCTGCCTGCCAAAGCGATTGCACAGCCCGCGCACTTCAATCACCGCCTCAGTGGGCGCTCGGTGTAGACGACTCACCAGCCCATCTCCATGAAGAACAGCGCGGCGACCGCGTCCAGCACGATCACCACAAAGATCGATTGCACCACGCTGGAAGTGGTGTGGGCGCCGACCGACTCAGCACTGCCGCTGACCTTGAAGCCCTCCAGGCAGCCAATCGCCGCGATCAGGAAGGCGAAGATCGGTGCTTTCACCATGCCCACCAAGAAATGCTGCACGCCGATATCGGACTTGAGCAGCGACAGAAACATCGCCGGCGAAATATCCAACGCCACGGCACACACCACGCCACCGCCGACGATGCCCGAAAGCATCGCCAAAAACGTCAGCATTGGCAGCGACACCAGCAGCGCCAGCACGCGGGGCAATACCAGCAACTCCATCGGGTCCAGGCCCAAGGTGCGGATGGCGTCGATTTCCTCGTTGGCCTTCATCGAGCCGATCTGTGCGGTAAACGCGCTGGCGGTGCGGCCGGCGATCAGGATCGCGGTGAGCAACACGCCGAATTCCCGTAGGAAAGAGAACGCCACCAAGTCCACGGTGAAAATCGTCGCGCCAAAGCTCTTGAGCACCGTGGCGCCGAGGAAGGCCACGACTGCGCCCACCAGAAAGGTGAGCAAGGCCACGATGGGCGCGGCGTCGAGGCCGGTCTGTTCGATATGCGCAACCATCGGCGTGATGCGCCAGCGCTTAGGCCGGAAGATCCCGCGGGCGAAGGTTTCCAGGATCAGGCCGATGAAACCCAACAGCTGCTTGCTATCGATCCAGACCTTGTCCACTGCCCGGCCGATACGCGCCAGCACCTGGATGCCGGTGGCTTCTTCCGGCGCTTTGTCGGGTACGCAGAAATCGTTGAGGGAGCGGTAGACGGTCTTGAGCAGTGCACGGTCTGCCGTGGACAGGCTGCAATCGGACTGTTCGGCAGATTGTTCGATGCGCGTCGGCCCCAGCAACTCCACCAGCAGCGATGCGCCGGCAGTGTCCAGCGCGCCGAGGCCGTTGAGGTCGATGCGCGCACCGGCGTCGTATTGGCCGTCGAGTTTGTCCGAGAGCTTTTTCAGGTTTGCGTAGTGGGCAAGCGTCCAGTCCCCCGTAACCCTGAGTAACGGCGGAGTGGTGGACGTATCGAGGTGGGCGGCGCCGGCCGTGGTACTACTGGTCATAAGCTCCGAGCTTGTATGGCTATCCACAATTCCTACGTAATAGCACGAACCTGCCTACTTTGGGTTGTCCGTTTGTGCTGTGTCGGTGACTTTGAAGCGCAGTACGCCGATCACTTGGCCGTCTTCGGTCAACACCTGCACCTGCCAACGGCCAGTCGCGTCGGCCGGGAAGTTCTGCTTGTGGGTCCAGGCGCGGTAGCCTTCCTTGCGCCCGCCGTGGATATCCAGGGCGATGCGGTCGACCTCTTTGCCGTTGAATTTCCACACGTGGTAAATCCGCTCATCCAGCCCGCGTGGTGCGTTGATCGCGGTGTAGGCGTACAGCCCGGTGCTGCGAAGCTGGGCGGCGTTGACTTCCTTGAGGTCGTCGCCGGGCGTGCGGTCTTGCAGCTGGGTGCTGATGGCCACTTCGGTCATCCACAGCGTGGCCGGTGGCACCCAACTGCGCAGGAACCAACCCGCGCAGCCGATGGCGGCGGTGACTCCGAGCAACATCGCCCAGCCTTTGACGCTGCGCAGGGGCAGGCTCACTGCCAGGCTTGGGATCGACAGCACCATGGCCACGCCAAGGGCCAGTTTGTAACTCTGGGCGGTGGTCAGGTGCAGGATGATCGGCAGCGCGGTCAGCAGTGCGGCGAACAGGGTCAGGGTGTGCAACGCGAGGAACAATGAGCGCTTGGGCGCCAGCCACTTGTAGTACAGCGGGTCGGTGATCGACACCAATGCGGCCGCACCCAGCAGGCCGGTGAAAACCGATTGGCCGCTGTTCCAGGCGGTGGTGACGAAAAAGAACGGCAACACAAAAAATAGACTTTCCTGGTGGATCATCTGAGTCGCGTAGCGCAGCAGCGGTTCGGGGATTTCCCGCTTGAAGACCTTGGTGAACAACTGGGTAAAGCTGTTTTCCAGCATCAGCCACAACCAGCTCACCAGCATGATCACCGCGATCCAGCTGGCCATGCCTTGCTGGCGGTCCACCAGGATGAAGCTGCACACACCCGAGATAAAGCCGCCGAGTGCAATCACCCCTGGGTAGCGCTTCATCAGTTCGAGGATGCGCGTGATTAAGTGGGTCAGGTTTGGCATTCGGCGGTTCGCAGTCTTTGTAGGAAAAAATCCCAGACAGAATAACGCCTTAGCCGTGAGTCCGGTGCCCGATTACGCGATCCGTTTGCGATAAGCCCGTACGCCGATCAACACAACCGCAATCAACCCGAGCACACCGGCGCCGATCCAACTGAGGGCGTCGTAGCTCAGCCATGGTTTCTCGATGCGCCAATAGCCCGGTTGCTTGAATACCTGGCGCATGGCCTGGTTGGTCTGGTCCAGGCTTACCGCCTTGATACGCTTGGCCGGATCGCTGAAATGACCGTTGTCGTAGTCGCCCGAGGCGCTCCAGTAGTAATCGGCCAGTGCGCTGTTGCCCTGCACCGCCCAGGCCTGGCGGGCGATGGCGGCTTGTTGCAGGCGGGCGAACACGGCGGGGTCCAGGCCATTCTTGAGCAAATGTGCTTGCAGGTCTTGCAGCACCTGCTTGGCTTCGGGGAGGTTTTCCCGCTCCAGGTCGGCGTTGAGGCTTAGGAAGCCAACGCCGCCGAGCACTTCACGTTCACTCCAGGGGCCGTAGGACAGCGCGTGCTTGAGCCGCAGCTGGCGGTACAGCGCCCAGTCGAGGTAGTCCTTGAGCAAGTCGTAGGTTTCATCGTGCTGGTCATCCAACATCGGTTCGGGGAACAGCCAGTGCAGTTTGGCACTGTCGCCTACCCAGCCGTGGATCAGTTCGCGATGGCTGGCGGCGGCGTGCTGGATTTGCGGCAATGCTGGATGTTCGGTGGGGTCGATTGGGTCGAGTTGGCCGTAGGTTCGCTCCAGGTAGGCCGGCAGCAGCTTGTCGAGGTCGCCGACGATGATCAGGGTCATGTTGTTGGGGGCGTACCAGTGTTTGCGCAGGTCTTCCAGTTGCTGGCGGGTCAGTGGGCCGACTTCGGCGCGTTCGGCGCATTTGAGCCCCAATTCGACGGCCAGTTGATTGCTGGCGGTGTGGCCCAGGTCCTGGCGGTCCAACAGGCGTTGCAGGTGCGAGTAATGGCCGCCGTCTTCGCGTTCCACCACCTGCTTGGCGGCGGCGATGTTGGCGTCACTCAGTTCGGTACGGGTGATGATCGCCAGCAGCAGGTCCAGCACCTTGCGCTGGTTTTGCGCGGGGGCTTCGATCACGAAGGTGGTGTCGGCATTGCTGGTGTAGGCGTTCCACTCGCCGCCCAGGGCCTGCATGCGGTCTTCGAGGTCGCCTTCGCCGCCGCCGTCGATGCCGCTGAATAGCAAGTGTTCCAGCAGGTGCGGCAGCTCCTTTTCTTCACACGGGAAGTCGTCCAGGCCGACGCCGACCACCAGGCGGATTGCCACATGCCCGCGTTCGGTGCCCGGTTTGAGCAGCAATTGCAGGCCGTTGGGCAAGGTGTAGCCCTCGACTTGCAGGCGGTCAAAGGCGAAGGCGTGGGCAGAACCCATGAGCAGGCAGGCGAATAACAGGCGACGCATAACTGGCTTCCTGGCGAGTGAGGTCAGTGTTAACTGACTTCACGGGCCATCGTACGTTCAGGGCGAATGCGTGATGTCGGCAATATCTTCGGCGGAGAGCGCGCCGGTGTCGGACGTTTCCAACACTACATAAGCGCTGCTGCAAAACAACGAGTTGAGACGTTTCATGTCGGCAATCAGCTCCAGGTGCAGGGAGCTGGTCTCCAGGCTTTGTACGATCTTGCGCTGCAAGCGGCTGACGTGGGCGTGGGCCAAGCGGCGTTCCTGGGCGCGGAAGCGACGTTTCTCACGCAGCAATTGGCGGGCGCTTTCCGGGTCAGCGCTGAGGAATACCGACAGCCCCAGGCGCAGGTTGGCGATTAATTGGCTGTGCAGGCCGCTGAGTTCTTCCAGGCCAACTTCGGAGAACTGGCGGCGCTGGGAGGTTTTTTGCTGTTGGACCTTGCGCAGCATGCGTTCGATCAGGTCGCCGGCGAGCTTGAGGTTGATCGACAGCTCAATGATCTCGGCCCAGCGGCGGCTGTCTTGCTCGCTGAGGTCTTCGCGGGGCATTTGCGCCAGATAGAGTTTGATCGCGCTGTACAGGGCTTCGACGTCATCGCTGAGACTGCGCATTTCCTGGGTGATGGCGGTTTGTTTACCGCGCAGTACCTCTTGCATCGAGGTCAGCATATTGTCGATCAGGTCGCCCAGGCGCAGGGTTTCCCGGGCGGCGTTGGCCAAGGCCAGGCTCGGGGTGCTGAGGGCGGTCGGGTCCAGGTGGCGTGGCTTGGCCTTGCCGTTGGCCTCGGGTTGCTCGGGCAGCAACCAGGCGCACAGGCGCGCCATCGGGCCGATGGTGGGCAGCAGGATCAGGCAGCGGCTGACGTTGTAGAGCAGGTGAAAGGTGATGACCATGCCTTGGGTGTTGTAGTCCAGGCCGTCCATCCAGCGTACGAGAGGGTCGAGCACTGGGATGATCAGCAACAGGCCGATCAGCTTGTACAGCAGGCTGCCCAAGGCAACCTGGCGCCCAGCGGCGTTCTGCATATTGGTGCTGAGGAAGGCCAGCACGCCGCTGCCGATGTTGGCGCCGATCACCAGGCCGATGGCCACGTGCAAGCCGATCACGCCAGCACCGGCCAGGGTGGCGGTGAGTAGTACGGCGGCGAGACTGGAGTAGGAAATCATCGCGAACAATGCGCCGACCAGGGCGTCCAGCAGAATGTCGCCGGTCAGCGAAGCGAAGATGACTTTGACGCCTTGGGCGTGGGTAATCGGGCCGGCGGCTTCGACGATCAATTGCAACGCCAGAATGATCAGGCCCAGGCCGATCCCCACACGGCCCATCTGCCCCGCCCGTGTCTGTTTGCGCGATAAAAAGAAGATCACCCCGAGAAAAATCAGCAGCGGCGACAGCCACGACAAGTCAAACGTCAGCACCCGCGCCATCAAGGCCGTACCGACGTCGGCACCGAGCATAGTGGCCAGGGCAGTCATCAGCCCCATCAGGCCTTGGCCGACAAAGGAGGTGACCAGCATCGCCGTCGCGTTGCTGCTCTGCACCATGGCCGTCACCAGGATACCGGCGATAAACGCCAGCCAGCGCTTGGACATGTTCTGCCCGATGACTTGGCGCAAGTTGGAACCGTAGACCCGCAGGATGCCGGTACGGACGATGTGCGTGCCCCAGATAAGCAGGGTCACGGCGGAAAGCAGATTGAGCAAGGTCAGCATGCTCGGCCCCCCGTGTGGGTGCGCTCCAAAGGGAGCGTAGGAAGTTTGCCGCGTGCCGTTCTACGTCTTGTACTTAAGCTGTAGTTGGACAATGGCCTGCGCGCCAGCATCGCATAGCTAATCTGTGGTTTGAAATAAATGTGTCATGAAATCAACTTTTTGCGGATGCAAAAAAGGGGCTTGTCTAAGCCCCTTTTTGGTCTGGCTCGGGTTTATTGACCCGGAATGTCCTTACGCAGTTTCACTGGATCCTGCTGTTTCTTCTTTTTCGCGATGGCGGTGCGCATCTTGATGTTCACCGCTTCCACCGCCAGCGAGAACGCCATGGCGAAGTAGACGTAGCCTTTAGGCACATGCACGTCGAAGGATTCGGCGATCAGCACGGTACCCACCACCAGCAGGAACGACAGCGCGAGCATTTTCAGCGACGGGTGCTTGTCGATGAATTCGCTGATAGTGCCAGCAGCCAACATCATCACCAGTACCGCCACGACAATCGCCGCGACCATGACCGGCACATGGGAGACCATGCCGACAGCGGTGATCACCGAGTCCAGGGAGAACACGATGTCGATGATCGCGATCTGGATGATGGTGTAGATGAACTTGCCACCCTTGCCGCCCGGCTCGTCGTGGGTTTCGTCTTCACCTTCCAGGGCGTGGTACATCTCCTGGGAGCTTTTCCACAGCAGGAACAGACCACCGAAGAACAGGATCAGGTCGCGACCGGAAATGCCCTGGCCGAACACCACGAACAGGTCTGCGGTGAGTTGCATGACCCAAGTGATCGACAGCAGCAGCAGGATACGCGTGACCATGGCCAGCGCCAGGCCGAAGATCCGGGTGCGCGCTTGCATATGCTTGGGCATGCGGCTGACCAGGATCGAAATCATGATGATGTTATCGATGCCCAGGACGATCTCGAGGGCCGTCAGGGTGAAGAAGGCAATCCAGATTTCTGGATTGGTCAGCCATTCCATGTGTATTCCTTTGAGCAAGTGTTAAACCGCGCAAGCTGCAGCGCCGCGCGGTTGGGTTGGTACGATTATAGAGTGCTGAACAGCGGAAAAATCCCCATCAGCAACGCGGCGAACATTATGCACAGGCACACCAGCACTGCCCACTTGAGGGTGAAGCGCTGGTGATCGCCAAATTCGATACCGGCCAGGGCCACCAACAGGTAGGTGGACGGCACCAGCGGGCTGAGCAAGTGCACAGGCTGGCCAACGATAGAGGCGCGGGCCATTTCCACGGCCGTGATGCCGTAGTGACTGGCGGCTTCGGCGAGTACTGGCAGTACGCCGTAGTAGAACGCATCGTTGGACATGAAGAAGGTGAACGGCATGCTCACCAGCGCGGTGATCACCGCCAGGTATGGGCCCAGAGCGTCAGGGATGACCGCCAGCAGGCTCTTGGACATGGCATCGACCATGCCGGTGCCCGACAGAATGCCGGTGAAGATACCGGCGGCGAAGATCAGGCCAGTCACAGCCAGCACGCTGCCGGAGTGGGCGGCAATGCGGTCTTTCTGCATCTGCAGGCACGGGTAGTTGACGATCATCGCGATACTGAACGCCACCATGAACAGCACGGGCAGCGGCAACAGGCCGGCGATCAGGGTGCACATCAGGGCGAAGGTCAGCGCGCCGTTGAACCAGATCAGCTTCGGACGGCGGGCGTCCGGGAATTGGGACACACTAATTTCGCTGTGGTCGATTTCGTCGCCTTGCAGGTGCAGTTCACCCAAGCGTGCGCGTTCGCGCTTACCGTACATGTAGGCAATCACCAGGATCGCGACCACACCTGCGGCCATCGCCGGGATCATCGGTACGAAAATATCCGATGGGTCCACGTGCAGCGCGCTGGCGGCACGGGCGGTCGGGCCGCCCCAGGGGGTCATGTTCATCACGCCACCGGCGAGGATGATCAGGCCGGCCATGATCCGTGGGCTCATGCCGATGCGTTGGTACAGCGGCAGCATGGCGGCCACGCAGATCATGTAGGTGGTGGCGCCATCACCGTCGAGGGACACCACCAAGGCCAGCACGGCAGTGCCGACCGAGACCTTGAGCGGGTCGCCCTTGACCATCTTGAGGATCTTGCGCACGGCCGGGTCGAACAGGCCGGAGTCGATCATCAGGGCAAAGTAGAGGATGGCGAACATCAGCATCACGCCGGTGGGCGCCAGCTTGGTGATGCCCGCAAGCATCATCGGGCCGATCTCGGGCGCAAACCCGCCGAACAGCGCGAACAGGATCGGCACGATGATCAAGGCGATCAGCGCGGACAGGCGCTTGGTCATGATCAGGAACATGAACGTGATGACCATGGCAAAGCCAAGGAAAGTCAGCATAGGAATACTCCAGGCGTAGCGCGGCTAGGGAATGGCGAACCGGATGGGGTTCAGCGCAGAACGGAAGGCACGAGGCGTACGGGTGGAGTTGGGGCGAACAGGCGGGTACGGGCGGACATCGGGAATCACCATTGTTGTTGTGTACAGCCGGTCTGTTGCCGGCAGTTGGAGGCGATCCTAGACGGGAAAGCTTTCAGCCAGCTTTCGCTGGGAAAACAGGTGATGAAGGGAAGCTGCACAATCTTTAAGTGTATGGAGATCCAATGTGGGAGCTGGCAAGCCAGCTCCCACATTCAGAGTGTGTTTGCGGGGAGATATCAGGGCAGTTCGAGACCGCCGGCGGCTTTGTGCAGTTTGCGCAAGTGTTCCCCGACCTGCTTGAGGTTGGCCTCACACGCCGCAATCTCATCAGCCCGGGCTGGATCCAGCAACGCCCTCACCTCTTTATCCAAGTCGCCGGTCAGCGATTGCAGCTGCTTCTGGCGCTCGGCACTCTCCGACTCCAGGCGCTTGGCTTCCGACGGTTGCGGCAAACCGTAGCCACCGCTGTCCAGCAGCTCCGCCGGGCGACTGAGGAAGCCGCTGTTGGCGAGGATCTGTTGCAGGGTGTTGTTGGCTTTCTCCATGCCGCCGTTTTTCAGCTCGCGGGCACCGAGGTAGCGTTGTTTGACTTCATCCTGGGCCAGCATCAATTGCTTGCGATAGCTGGCCTGTTCCAATAGCAGCAGTGCGGCGCTGGTGCGCAGGTCTGCCTGGTCGAACCAGGGGCGGCGCTCGGCGGCGCTGAGGGATAGCCAGTCTTCGACCTGGGTCTGCTTGATCGGCAGATGCTTGCGCAACACGTCGAACATTGCCTGGTAGCGTTCGCGGAAGGAGTCGAAGTGATAGCCCAGGCGCAGGGCGTTGCGTTTGTCGTCGAGCACGCTGGTATCGGCCAAGCCGCGAGCGCTCAAGACTTCCAGCAAACCGTTGGGGGTGATGTTGTCCAGGCCGGTCAATTGCGGGTTGGCGCTGCCGCTGCGCAACAGCTTCAGGCTCTCCACCGCACAGTTATTGGAAATGAAGAAGTAGCTGCCGTCGTAGCTCCAATGCATCTCGGCAGCGTGCTCAACGGTGTCGTTGATCTCCTGGCGGCTCAGTTTCAAGGGCACGGAGGCTAGGCCACGCAGTTCGGTCTTGGTGTATTCGTCGATCACCTGGGCCAGCGGCAGCACGAACAGCCGGGATGGGTATTTGCCCACCAGGCCATCCCAGCTCGATAGCTGTACGTCACCGACGAAGGCGCGGTAGGACAACACCAGGTGTTGATCCAGATCCAACCGGCAATCCGGGCCACGTGGGCGGCCGGGCGCGCAGATCACCAAGCGCAACATGCTGTGGCCCCAGCGGCTGACCAGGTTCTGGTTGGCTTCGGCCAGCAGGTAGTCGATCTCGTAGACGCGCTCCGGGTCGATTTGGCCCAGGGGGGTCTTGGCGAAGTCGTTGCCTGCGTTCAGGAAGGGGTAGGTCTTGGCGCAGGCGTCCTGTTCGGGCGGCGCCCAGCCGAAGTGTTCCTTGTAATAACGAAACAGTGCGGGGCGTCGGCAGCCGTAGCTGGGGTCGAGCAGGAAGTACTCCATGTTGACCGCGACGAATTCCAGCGGGCTGGTGGTTTCGTAGATATCCGGGCTGCGGGCAACCTGATGGTTGTGCTGCTCGCGCTCACCGCGACGGCCAACGTATTGCGGCCAACCGGCAAGGTCCAGCAGGCGCGGGTCATCGCTTAAGGTGAAGCGGCGGTCGTTCTGGCCACGGCATTGATCGGGCAGGCCGATCAGGCCGGTGATGTTGTTCTGGCGGCTGCAGCGATTGATCAGCGCGCGTTCGTCTTTGGACCACAGACGCGCACGGTCATAGAGGTGGGTCAGTTCATGCAGCACGGTGGCAAGCATTTCCCGGCGCACGGTGCCATGGGGGCGATTGGTTTTCTGGGTGGCGGCCGTGCCATCGGTCAGGCTGGCGAGCAGGTTGCTGTTGAGGTCCAGTTCGGACACCAGCGAGGCCTGGCCGTAGGCGTTCTCGGGCATTTTGTCGGTCCAGCCGACATCGATGCGCCGGTCGAGTTGCTCGATAAAGCGCGGCGGCAGTGAGCGCATCGCTTCATCAAGCAATGCCTGGCTGGCCTGCTGCTGGGCTGGGCTCAAGCCCTCGGTCTTGAGCCGCAGTTGCAGGCCGGCCTGGGCTGCGCCTGCACTGAGCAGCACAGCCCCGGCCAATAGCCAGGCGGCGAGGCGCCTCACAGAGCGAGGATAGCTTCGGCGAGGGTCTGGTCGCTGGCGTCTCGGGCTTCTGGCACGCGGGTGCGCAGGGTGTCGAAGGCGGCTTCGAGTTGCGCGCCACGGATCTCGCCGTTGGTGGCGACGAAGCTGGCGGCGTCATCGTGGGCTTCGCGCACGATTTTGGAGTCGCGGATGGAGGTGGTGGTGTCCGAGGTGAAATCAATGGTGCGGCCGGAGGCGCGAACAATGATGTTACTGGTGGCCACCAGGGTATGTGCCTGGGCAACGTCGGCCAACAACAACAGGCCAAGGGTGGCGGCGATCAGCGGGCTACGCATGGAATAACTCCAATTACAAAGACGGAAATACACAGATGATTATTGGACGAGAATTGCTTGCGCCAGTTCACGGTCGCTGGCGTTAAGTTTTGGCTGGGTGCGGCGCAGGTAATCCAGCGCCGATTCCAGCCGCGCTCCGCGCCATTGGCCGTCAGTGGCGATGAACGCGGCCGCGTCATCCTGGGCGGCTACGATCACCTTGCGGTCGAAGGGCGCGGAAGTCACTTTGCTGGTGGCGTACGCACTTGCGACGGTGCCCTGGGTGGTCACATCAAAGGCCGAAGCCAATGGCGACGAGCCAGCGCAAAACAAAACAGGGACTATTAACAGGCGGTATGAAAAAGCCATGGGACTCGATAACTGAAAGCGAGCGCCAAGGCTAGCGCAATGCCCGGGCGAGAGCCAGCGCCTGGGCATCGGGCCGTTGGTCAGATCGCCAGGATGGCTTGGGCCAGTTGTGTGTCCGTCGCGGTGTTCAGTTGTGGCGCTTGTTGGCGGATCTGGGCCAGGGCGCTCTCCAGTTTCACGCCACGGATGGCACCTTCGCTGGCGACAAAACTGGCGGCGTCGTCACGGGCGGCACGCACGACCTTGTTGTCGCGCAGGGACGAGGTGGCATCGGAAGTGGCATCGGAGGTCGCTTTGAGCGCGCCAACGATCGAG
This sequence comes from Pseudomonas sp. 18175, assembly GCF_050432925.1. Taxonomy (NCBI): domain Bacteria; kingdom Pseudomonadati; phylum Pseudomonadota; class Gammaproteobacteria; order Pseudomonadales; family Pseudomonadaceae; genus Pseudomonas; species Pseudomonas sp. 18175. The sequence continues at coordinate 92,843 of NZ_JBKFTO010000024.1, forward strand.
TCAGTGGTCACGATCAGGCTGGTCGCAGTGGCGTTGGCGGCCACGGCTAACAAGGCAGCAGCAGTTAGCAGGCGAAGACGGGACATGGGGTGACTCCTTTAGGTGAACGGATAACGTGGCACAGGGCAGCCGTTGTGGATCAGACGCCTGATCTAAACAGTTCGCCACGCAGTGGCTGGATATTAAGCCGCCGTTTATCCGTTCGGAAAGCCTCTTGACTGCCTAGTCACGCCAGAAAGGCTTGGACAGTTCAGTCAGGCGATCGCTGGGGCTGATGCCCACGTCGGACAGTTCGCGTCGATCCAGCTGAGCCAGTTGGCGTCGCTCGCGGGCTTGGCGCGCCCATTTCGCCAGGGTGGAAGCTGTTTTGTTAAGCAGTTGTCTATAAAGAGGGGGTTGGGTATCCATGGCGTGCGCCTTTTATAAGGTTATGGAACACCATGTTGGGTGAGCTGCCGTTACTGATACAGATACACCAATGCAAAATTGTACTGCTTAATTGTTATGTTTTTTAAACTGTACCTATTGATTTGAACGTCTACTGTTCAAGTGCTCAAAACCGATATCCCAGAAACAACAAAGCCCGCCTCCGGTCTCCCGGGGCGGGCTTTGTTTTGACAAATCTGGTTGCTGGCAGTGGACCCTACAGGTCAGGGCCAGCGAGCGCCAATTAGCGCCAGAACGGCTTGCTCAGCTCTTCGTAGCGTTGAGCTTCGCTGATACCGGCGTCAGCCAGCAGACGCGAATCCAGACGAGCCAGTTGATGGCGGCTGGAGATGCGGCGCTGCCACAACATCAGGTTGGCGATAACGCGCAAAGGCAGGGAAGCCTGGGTGTTTACAGCTTTTTCTTCGAAGAACAGATCGGAACTGAGTGTACGTTCCATGATGACATCCTTCCGCTTGTGGCGGGATTAGGTAGTGGTTTAACTGATGCCAATGATCCTCCTCCGACGCAACACTCTCTAGATACAGTTCACCTGTATTGTGAGGGGCCAGTTAACTGTTTAAGGGGGCTGTACTGTACGGAAATGGGGCAACTGTACCTGTCCGCACTGAAACAGTGCGAAATGGGCAATTTCAGTGAGTGATGTGGGATATTTCGGTAGGAAATGACCGGTACAGCAGTACAGTTTTTTTCAGAATGCCAGGGGATACCACCGAGCCGATGAAACTGTGTTTGCATCAGCTCGGATCTGTATCAATCACGCTTTGAGCATATGCCCGGTTTCTTCCAGGTTAATGTGCCAACTGAGTGCTTCACGCAGAATGTGCGGTGTATGACCGCCGATGGCACAGGCCGCATCGAAGTAAGTGTTGAGCGCATCGCGATAGGCTGGGTGCACGCAGTTGTCGATGATTACCCGTGCCCGCTCCCGTGGCGCCAGGCCGCGCAGGTCAGCCAACCCGACTTCGGTCACCAGGATGTCGACGTCATGTTCGGTGTGGTCCACATGGCTGACCATCGGCACCACACTGGAAATCGCCCCGCCCTTGGCAATCGACTTGGTGACGAAGATCGCCAAGTGCGCGTTGCGCGCAAAGTCCCCGGAGCCGCCGATACCGTTCATCATGCGCGTGCCGCAGACGTGGGTGGAGTTGACGTTGCCGTAGATGTCGAACTCCAGCGCAGTGTTGATCCCGATAATGCCCAGGCGACGTACCACCTCCGGGTGGTTGGAGATCTCCTGCGGGCGCAGCACCAGCTTGTCCTTATAGTGTTCCAGGTTGCCGAACACGTCGGCATTGCGACGTTCCGACAGGGTGATCGAGCTGCCCGAGGCGAAGCTCAGCTTGCCGGCGTCGATCAGGTCGAATGTCGAATCCTGCAATACTTCCGAGTACATCGTCAGGTCTTCGAACGGCGAGTCGATCAAGCCGCACATCACCGCGTTGGCGATATTGCCGATGCCCGCCTGCAGTGGCCCGAGCTTGTTGGTCATGCGCCCGGCGTTCACTTCCTGCTTGAGGAAGTTGATCAGGTGATTGGCGATGCCTTGGGTGTCGCTGTCAGGCGGTGTCACCGTGGAGGCGGAGTCGGCCTGGTTGGTGATGACGATGCCGACGATCTTCTCCGGCGGGATCGGGATCGCGGTGCTGCCGATGCGGTCGTCGACTTTTACCAATGGGATCGGTGTACGCGTTGGGCGGTAGGTCGGGATATAGATGTCGTGCAACCCTTCCAGGTTCGGGTTGTGCGCCATGTTGATCTCGACGATCACCTGCTTGGCGAAAATCGCGAAGCTGGCCGAGTTGCCCACCGAAGTGGTCGGCACGATGTGGCCTTGCTCGGTAATCGCCACCGCTTCAATTACGGCGATGTCCGGCAGCTTGAGCTGGTTGTTGCGCAGCTGCTCAACGGTTTCCGACAGGTGCTGGTCGATAAACATCACTTCGCCCGCGTTGATCGCCTTGCGCAGGGTGCTGTCGACCTGAAACGGCATGCGTCGGGACAGCACGCCGGCTTCGGTCAGTTGCTTGTCCAGGTCGTTGCCCAGGCTGGCGCCGGTCATCAGGGTGATTTTCAGCGGCGACGTCTTGGCGCGCTCGGCCAAGGCGTGGGGCACGGCCTTGGCTTCACCGGCGCGGGTGAAGCCGCTCATGCCGACGGTCATGCCGTCTTCGATCAGTGCGGCGGCGTCGGCCGCGCTCATGACCTTGTCTAACAACGAAGGCAAGCGGATGCGATCACGGTACATGGATTCTTATCTCAGGCTACGGAAGCAAGGTGCGCAGTTTAGTGATTTCAAATAATTTCGGCCCGCTACCATGGTCGAATGCCGGGCAGCGATTTAGAGCCTTTGGTCGGGTTTCATGAAGTAATAAAAAACCCCAGCCTACAAGAGGCCGGGGTTTCGAGTATTGCGTTGCAGCAGTGTTACTCGACGGCTTTGACCATGTCTTCGATGACCTTCTTCGCGTCACCAAAGACCATCATGGTCTTATCCAGGTAGAACAGTTCGTTATCCAGACCGGCATAACCGCTGGCCATCGAGCGCTTGTTGACGATGATGGTCTTGGCCTTGAACGCTTCGAGGATCGGCATGCCGGCAATCGGCGAGTTCGGATCGTTCTTGGCCGCCGGGTTGACCACGTCGTTGGCGCCCAACACCAGCACCACGTCGGCCTGGCCGAACTCGGAGTTGATGTCTTCCATCTCGAACACCTGATCGTAAGGCACTTCGGCCTCGGCGAGCAGAACGTTCATGTGGCCGGGCATGCGGCCTGCCACCGGGTGGATTGCGTACTTTACGGTGACGCCGCGGTGGGTGAGTTTCTCGGTCAGTTCCTTGAGCGCGTGTTGCGCCCGCGCCACAGCCAAGCCGTAGCCTGGAACGATGATCACAGTGTCGGCGTTGGTCAGCAGGAAGGTCGCATCGTCGGCCGAGCCGGATTTGACCGGGCGGGCTTCTTTGGAGCCAGCTGCGGCACCGGCATCCGGCGCATTGCCGAAACCGCCGAGCAGTACATTAAAGAAGGAGCGGTTCATCGCCTTGCACATGATGTACGACAGGATCGCGCCGCTGGAGCCCACCAAGGAACCGGCGATGATCAGCATCGAGTTGTTCAGCGAGAAACCGATACCCGCTGCGGCCCAACCGGAGTAGCTGTTGAGCATCGACACCACGACCGGCATGTCGGCGCCGCCGATTGGGATGATGATCAGCACGCCCAGCACGAACGCCAGGGCCAGCATCAGCGCGAACGCGGTGAGGTTGCCGGTGAACATAAAGGCCAAGCCCAGGCCCAGGGTCAGCAGACCGAGCACCAGGTTGATCTTGTGCTGGCCGCCGAACTGTACCGGTGCGCCCTGGAACAGGCGGAACTTGTATTTGCCCGACAGCTTGCCGAAGGCAATCACCGAACCGGAGAAGGTGATGGCACCGATAGCTGCACCGAGGAACAGTTCCAGGCGGTTACCGGCTGGAATCGCATCACCGAGGTGTTTAACGATACCCAGGGATTGCGGCTCGACCACGGCGGCAATCGCAATGAACACCGCGGCCAGGCCGATCATGCTGTGCATGAACGCCACCAGCTCCGGCATCTTGGTCATTTCTACGCGCTTGGCCATGATCGAACCGGCGGTGCCGCCGACCAGTAGGCCGACAATCACGTAGCCGATACCGGCAGTCGCCAGCTCCGCGCCTAGCTTGTAGATGAGGCCCACGGTGGTCAGCACCGCCAGCGCCATGCCGAGCATGCCAAACAGGTTGCCGCGACGCGAGGTGGTTGGGTGCGACAGGCCTTTGAGGGCCTGGATGAAGCAGATCGACGCGATCAGGTAGAGCGTCGTTACCAGATTCATGCTCATTACTTCGGCGCCTCTTCTTTTACTTTCGGGGCTTTCTTCTTGAACATCTCAAGCATCCTACGCGTCACCAGGAAACCGCCGAACACGTTCACCGCCGCCAGGGCCACGGCCAGGGTGCCCATGGTCTTGCCCAGCGGGGTCACGGTGAGGGCGGCGGCCAGCATGGCGCCGACGATCACGATCGCGGAAATCGCGTTGGTCACCGCCATCAGCGGCGTGTGCAGCGCGGGTGTCACGTTCCAGACCACGTGGTAACCGACATAAATCGCCAGCACAAAGATGATCAGGTTGTAGATACCGGGGGAGATAAGCTCTTCCATCGTCTGAATCCCTGCTTAGGCGTTTTTGCGGATGACTTGGCCGTCGCGGCACATCAGGCACGCGGCGACGATGTCGTCTTCGAGGTTGATTTCAAACTGCCCTTCCTGGGTGAAGACCAGCTTCAGGAAGTCCAGCAGGTTGCGCGCGTACAAGGCTGACGCATCGGCGGCGACAGCACCGGCGAGGTTGGTCGGGCCGCAGATGATCACGCCGTTTTCCACCACGACTTCGTCAGCGACGGTCAGCGGGCAGTTGCCACCTTGGGCGGCGGCGAGGTCGATGACCACCGAGCCTGGTTTCATCTGCGCGACGGTGTCGGCGCTGAGCAGGGTCGGCGCCTTGCGGCCCGGGATCAGCGCGGTGGTGATGACGATATCGGCCTGCTTGGCGCGCTCGTGCACGGCCAGGGCCTGGCGTTGCATCCAGCTGCTTGGCATTGGGCGGGCGTAGCCACCGACGCCGACGGCGCATTCGCGTTCTTCGTCGGTCTCGTACGGCACGTCGACGAACTTGGCGCCGAGGGACTCGATCTGCTCTTTTACGGCCGGACGCACGTCAGACGCTTCGATCACCGCACCCAGACGTTTCGCCGTGGCGATGGCCTGTAGGCCAGCAACACCAGCGCCGAGGATCAACACGCGCGCTGCTTTGACGGTACCGGCGGCGGTCATCAGCATCGGCATAAAGCGCGGATAGTGATGCGCGGCGAGCAGCACGGCCTTATAACCGGCGATGTTGGCCTGGGACGACAGCACGTCGAGGCTTTGAGCGCGCGAGGTGCGCGGCGCAGCTTCGAGGGCAAAGGCGGTGATGCCGCGCTCGGCGAGCTTGGTGATGGTTTCGTTGCTGAACGGGTTGAGCATGCCCACCAATACGGTGCCGCTTTTGATCAGCGTGAGTTCGCTGTCGCTGGGGGCTACCACCTTGAGAATCAGCTCGGCGCCAAACGCATCGTTGGCACTGCCAATGGTTGCGCCTGCCGTTTCATAGGCACTGTCAGTGATGCTGGCCTTAATGCCGGCACCGCTTTGTACAGTGACCTTATGGCCCTGGCCGATCAGCTTCTTGATGGTTTCCGGGGTGGCAGCCACCCGCGTTTCACCGGTCTGGGTTTCGAGAGGAACACCAATGTGCACGTCAAATCTCCTGCATGATCTTTTTGCTTTTGATCTTTTTGTAAAAAGGCCAGTGCACCGTGAGGGGCGCATCTGGGGCGGCCGATCAGCACGATCCCGCTGAAATGACAGCGGGGCGCGGCATTTTGCAGGCGAACTTTACGGCCTTCAAGGGATTATGACGGGTGACGAAAAATTAACTACAAGTCACCCTGTGACTGATTGTCGCAACACTCTGAAATAACCGCTTCAAATACATGGGTTTAAAGGGCTTCAGGCGTTTTCAGAGGATTTTGTTATCGTTGGTGTGAATAGTCGGGCATCGGCTTGTGATATTCGCTACAAGCCATGAAGATCATGGCTTTGAGCCGTATTTTAAGTCGGCAAGTACAGTCTGTTGAAATGCGACATATACGTATATCTGTAGGATCTTGTTTTTACTGACTACAAAGTCAGTAAATTTGATTTCCCTTTAAATGCTGGGGGTGTAGCGCTGTGATTGATCGATCAGCCAATCTCTGAATGCGTGCAGCGAGGCTGATTCGACTTTTCTGTCAGGAATCATCAGGTAGTAAGCCTTCGAGCTGGTTAGCGCTTCTGGGCTCGCGATGACCAGTTGACGCTCGTCCAGTTCGCGCTGAATCAGGAATGGAGGGATCAATGCTATGCCCATGTCATGCATGGCTGCCTGGGACAACATCGAGAATAGCTCGTAACGCGGCCCTGTCATGTCACGGGGGATGTTCAGTTGCTGGGCGTTGAACCAATGACGCCAGGCATAAGGGCGCGTGGTTTGTTGCAGCAGTGGCAGCTCGGCAATCTGCTGGGGGCTGAATTGCGTGCGGTTGCCGAGTAACCGTGGGCTACACACTGGAACGGGGTTTTCTCCCATCAGGCGGTGGGACTCGGTGCCCGACCAGTCGGCATCGCCAAAGTAGATCGCAGCGTCGAACTCGGTATCGGCGAATAGAAAGGGGCGCGTGCGGTTGGTGAGGTTAACCGTCACCTCTGGGTGTTGATGCTGGAAGTCTTTGAGGCGCGGTATCAGCCATTGGGTGCCAAATGTCGGGACCACGGCCAGCTCAATCACGTTGGTGCCTTGCTGCCCCATGACGGACAAGGTGTCGCGCTCCACCGCGTCCAACTGCGCAGCGACACGGCGACTATAGGACAGCCCCGCCTCCGTCAGCTTGACCCCGCGCCGCGAACGGCGAAACAGCTCGACACTTAAAAACTCCTCAAGGCTCGCAATTTGCCGGCAGATAGCGCCCTGAGTGATGGAGAGCTCGTGCGCCGCCTTGGTAAAGCTCTCGTGGCGGGCTGCGGCTTCAAAGCTGACAAGGGCGGTCGTGCTGGGGATTTTTCTGCGCATGTACCTTGTCCTCACATGTAAAGCGCATAGGCGGCGCTATTAAGTGTTTCGAAGTGAGAAATTAGCACAAGCCTATGCAGAAACCTCGTTTGCCCTCCTCGCTCGCCCGGCCTAGGCTCCATCCACGACTTCTGATTTATCTTCGCGAGGACTTATTCATGGCTGGCAAGGCAAGCTTCAACTGGATCGATCCACTGCTGCTGGATCAACAGCTCACCGAAGAAGAGCGCATGGTGCGCGACAGTGCTGAGCAGTTCGCCCAGGACAAACTGGCGCCGCGTGTACTCGAAGCCTTCCGCCATGAAAAGACAGACCCTGCGATCTTTCGCGAAATGGGCGAAACCGGCTTGTTGGGCGCGATGATCCCCGAGCAGTACGGTGGCAGCGGCTTGAATTACGTCAGCTATGGGTTGATCGCCCGCGAAGTTGAGCGTGTCGACTCCGGGTATCGCTCGATGATGAGTGTGCAGTCGTCACTGGTTATGGTGCCAATCAATGAGTTCGGCACCGAAGCGCAGAAACAGAAGTACCTGCCAAAGTTGGCGTCTGGTGAGTGGATTGGTTGTTTCGGGCTGACCGAGCCTAACCATGGTTCCGATCCGGGCGCGATGATTACTCGTGCACGCAAAGTGGAAGGCGGCTACAGCCTGACGGGCGCCAAGATGTGGATCACCAATAGTCCGATCGCGGATGTGTTCGTGGTGTGGGGCAAGGACGATGCCGGTGATATCCGTGGGTTTGTCCTGGAGAAAGGCTGGAAGGGCCTCAGTGCGCCGGCGATTCACGGCAAGGTCGGCCTGCGGGCTTCGATTACCGGTGAGATCGTCATGGATAACGTCTTTGTGCCGGAGGAGAACATCTTCCCGGATGTGCGTGGCTTGAAGGGGCCGTTCACCTGTCTTAACTCGGCGCGTTACGGCATCTCTTGGGGCGCATTGGGTGCGGCCGAGTTTTGCTGGCACACCGCTCGTCAATACACCTTGGATCGTCAGCAGTTTGGTCGTCCGTTGGCAGCTACCCAGTTGATCCAGAAGAAGTTGGCTGACATGCAGACCGAAATCACTTTGGCCCTGCAAGGTTGCCTGCGTCTGGGGCGCATGAAGGATGAGGGGACGGCGGCGGTTGAAATCACGTCGATCATGAAGCGCAACTCTTGCGGCAAATCCCTGGATATCGCACGCATGGCGCGGGACATGCTGGGTGGGAACGGTATTTCCGATGAGTTCGGGGTGGCGCGTCACCTGGTCAACCTGGAAGTGGTGAACACCTATGAAGGTACCCACGACGTGCATGCCCTGATTCTTGGGCGTGCGCAAACCGGTCTTCAGGCGTTCTATTAATAGGAGCACGGCATGGGCGCGCTTTCACATCTGCGGGTACTGGATTTATCGCGGGTACTGGCGGGGCCGTGGTCCGGGCAGATACTGGCGGACCTTGGGGCTGAGGTGATCAAGGTCGAGCGACCGGGCAGCGGCGACGACACTCGCGCCTGGGGGCCGCCCTTTCTTAAGGACGCCTATGGCGAGAACACCAGTGAAGCGGCGTATTACCTGTCGGCCAATCGCAATAAAGAGTCGGTGACCATCGACTTCACGCGACCGGAGGGGCAGAAGCTGGTGCGTGACCTGGCTGCCAAGTCCGACATTTTGATCGAAAATTTCAAGGTGGGTGGCCTGGCGGCGTATGGCTTGGACTATGAGTCGCTCAAGGAGATCAACCCGGAGCTGATTTATTGCTCAATCACAGGCTTTGGCCAGACGGGGCCTTATGCGGCTCGCGCGGGTTATGACTTCATGATCCAGGGTTTGGGTGGGCTCATGAGTCTGACTGGACGACCCGAGGGTGATGAGGGCGCTGGGCCGGTAAAGGTTGGCGTGGCGTTGACTGACATTCTCACGGGGCTCTATTCGACCGTTGCGATTCTTGCGGCGCTCGCCCATCGGGATCATGACGGTGGCGGGCAGCATATCGATATGGCGCTGCTGGATGTGCAGGTGGCTTGCCTGGCTAATCAGGCTATGAACTATCTGACTACGGGGGCAGCGCCTAAACGCCTCGGTAATGCACATCCAAATATTGTGCCTTATCAGGATTTTCCTACGGCTGACGGCGATTTCATCCTGACGGTAGGTAATGACGGGCAGTTTCGCAAGTTTGCTGAGGTGGCTGGGCAGCCACAGTGGGCAGATGATCCGCGGTTCTCTACTAATAAGACGCGGGTGGCCAATCGTGCGCAGCTGATACCGCTGATTCGTCAAGCTACGGTGTTTAAGACGACGGCTGAATGGGTTGCTCAGTTGGAGCGGGTTGGGGTGCCTTGTGGGCCGATCAATGATCTGGCACAGGTGTTTGCTGATCCACAGGTTCAGGCGCGCGGGCTGGCGATGGAGTTGCCTCATGTGCTGGCAGGGATGGTGCCTCAGGTGGCGAGTCCCATACGGCTATCAAAGACGCCTGTGGAATACCGTAGCGCACCGCCCTTACTGGGAGAGCATACAGTCCAGGTTTTACAGCGGGTGCTGGGGTTGGGAGTGGCGAATGTGGCTGCCCTTAAGGAAGTGGGCGTGATTTGAGTGTTCTTCTATATAGATAGGATGGGTGAGCCGTCCTTTTGATGGTTTTTTAATCAATCTCGACTGTTTGATAGAAAATCAAAATTAAAGGTTGACGGCAGATTCTGGAGGCCTATAATTCGCCCCACTTCCGGCGCAGTCGAAACGGAAAACTCCTTGGTAAACAATGAGTTATGTAGGTTTCGGTAGCAGGTTGCTTCAGTTCATCGAAGCAGTC